>NZ_JAMYQK010000009.1:0-169091 GCF_040320845.1 Mesorhizobium sp. M0601 | reverse complement strand
GACCGCGCCATTGGCCTTACCCTTATAACCGATGGTTTGGTCGACACCGGCCGTGTCGAACTCGATCTGTGGTGCGGCTTGCGGCAGGGCGCCGCCTCCCATCGGTGTTTTGCTCAGCGCCAATCCGGCATGAAGCGCTGTGGCGAGCGTAACCGGGTCGCCCTGGCCGAAGACGTGCATGTAGAGTGTCATTGGCTCCGCGCGCAGCAAGTGGTTGTGTACCGCAGTGATCTCGATCCCGCTTTCTTCAAGCTTCTTCATGACCGGGTTCACCTCGTCCTGCGTCAGAACGATGTCGCCCATAACCATTGCCTGATCTCCCATGGGTTCGAACGCAATCCAGCCTCCAAGCGCAAATCCGGGTTTCAGGGCCACGCCGTCGAGCGAAACCTTCAGGTCCGTTCGCGGCAGCCCGACCCGGTAGACGCCATCAGGCGTCTCGGTTCCGGATTTGCCGAGCGCCTTAGCGATTGTTTGCCAATCGGGTGCCGCCGATGCCGGTTGGAGCAGCGCCGACATCGCGATCAGCATTGCTCCGGTCACGAGTTTTGCATGCATGGGATTTCTCCTTGTGATCTGCCCCCCAATTTGTCATGCGGCTGCTGGCTTCGTGGCGGGAGGGTCGGCGCCGCGCATGATCGCGGCAATGATTACGATCGCCGGGTCGCGCTCGAGCCCATTTTTGGATCGGGCTCGCCGGCATATGGAATCCTGTCGGCCGTATCATAATCCTCATTGCACCAGCGCCCCACGACGTCGCCGACCGGAAGGTTCTTTCTCGCCCATTTTTCCAGTTCGGCAAACCGCTTCGCCACGTCGCCGTCATAGGCATCCATGCTGCCGAGACGGTAGCCGGGATATGGGCTGCTCAGATCCTCCTGCATCTTCCAGATCACGCCGCGGCCAGGGACCACAAATGCCGGGTGAATGTCCCGCGCCAGCGCAATGCCGCGCTTGCGGTATTCCGGCTTCAGATCGCCGAGACGCGCCAGGGCGAACAGCCACATCGCCAGATAGTGGAAATACTGGCCGTCGCGATCGGCCGCTTCGCCGATCCTCAGTCCGCGCCGGCGGCCGAGCACACGCTCGACATCGGCCACCAGCCGCGCGGCTTCGCCCATCCAGCGCTCTTCGCCAGTTTCCGCATAAAGCGAGACGTAGAGCACGACCCCAAAGGCATCGGTCCAGAGATAACGCCAGCCGTTGGGCCAGATGCCTTCGGCGCGCATCCAGTCGAGTTTTTGCAGGACATAGTCGACGTCACGCAGCATCGTCACGCAGCATCGCGCCAAGCCCCGAACTGGCAGAGCCGGCCCGTGTTCGGTGTCCCGCGATTGTGAGCATGCGGCATGTCTGCCTCCGCTCCGATTGGCCTTAGCCACATACCGCGAAACGATCTGATCGGCGGCAGGTTCCTTGGCCGCTGTCACCGGCGCGACCGGGAACCCTCGACCTGATCATGAGTTTCGGATCCAGGCGCTCACAACGGGATGCGGGGGTTACCAGTCATTTTCGGAGCCTTTCGATCGAGGAGGCAAAGTTGCGACACCGCCAAATCAGAGTTGACGGAATTACTGTCTTCTTTCGCGAGGAAGGCCCGGCCGACGCTCCCGTGCTTCTGCTGCCGCACGGCTATCCCTGTTCGTCCTATCAGTTTCGAAGGCTGATGCCCGGACTGGCTGATCGCTGGCACACGTTCGCCCCGGATTTTCCTGGCTTCGGCTACAGCGCTACGCCCGACATGGCTGCATTCGGCTACGATTTCGAGACCTATGCCGGGTTTTTGGCGGCTTTCGCGGACGCGCTCGGCCTGTCTCACTATGCGCTCTGGCTGCACGATTACGGCTCGCAGATCGGATTGCGCCACGCCATCGCCTATCCGGAGCGCGTTGCCGCGCTTATCATCCAGAACGGCGACATCTACGAAGACGTGCTCGGCCCGAAATACGCAGCCATCAAGGCGTATTGGAACGACAAGACGCCCGACAAGCATCGCCCGCTGGAAGAAGCGGTGAGCGAGGAGGGCTTTCGGCACGAGTTCATCGGTGAGGTTGGCGAGGCCGTGGCCGAGCGCGTGCCACCGGATCTGTGGAAACTCCATTGGCCTCTGATGGACACGCCGCCCCGTCGGCGGCTTGCGGTCGGCCTGATGGAGAAGCTGGAGGCGAACCTCGACTGGTTCCCGAAATACCAGGCTTATCTGCGCGAACGGCAACCACCGACACTGATCGTCTGGGGTCCCGAGGATGGCTATATGCCGGCCGCATCGGCCCGCGCCTACAAGCGCGACTTGCCGCAAGCAGAGCTCCATCTCCTCGATGGCGCCGGCCACTGGCTACTGGAAACCCATTTCGATGAGGCGCTTGCGTTGGTGCGCGACTTCCTCGCACGCGTTCACAGCCGAGCACCGACGCGACCGTCAGGTAACCAGTTGAAAGCGTGGTGATCCCGACAGGAATCGAACCTGTGACCTACAGATTAGGAATCTGCCGCTCTATCCTACTGAGCTACGGGACCACGCGGCCCGACACATAACCGCTTCGGGACGTTTCGCCAAGAGGCAGCTAGGCCGCTCGCTTGGGTTCGACCGCGAACGGGCTCAGGCCGAGCCAGGTCTGCATTTTGCGCGCGATGTCCTGGTCGCCCGTCAAGATGACTTTCGGCCCGGCCTTCTCGACGGTGATCAGCCCCATCCAGATTTCGGTCATGGTGTGCAGGTCGGTCGAGACGTAGAGATCGACATCGAAGCCCGGATCGTACCAGCAGAGGTCGACCTCGCCGTGCTTCTCGACGATCAGCCACCATGACCGCTTGGAGGCGGGGAGCTCCTGATACAGAAATTGTATCACCGTGCGCCCGTCGGGCAGCGGCGACGCGTTGAGATTGCGCCGCATGTCCCACATCAGCAGCGATGGATCGAGGTTCTTCAGCGACAGCCGCGACTCCACCCATTTCTGGCCCCAAAAACCCATCGCCTCGACGACGGAACGGAGATCCCTGCCTGCCTCGGTCATCCGGTATTCGAAGATGCCTTTCTCGCCGCGCACCTCCTTGCGCTCGACGATCCCGGCCAGTTCGAGCTCCTTGAGCCGTTGCGACAGAAGGGTCGGCGACATTTTGGGGACGCCGCGGCGCAAATCGTTGAAACGGGTCGAACCCGCCACCAATTCGCGAAGCAGAACCATGGTCCAGCGGGTGCACAGCACCTCGGCGGCCATCGATAACGGGCAGAACTGTTTGTATCCAGACTGGGTCACGATGTTGCCTTCCCTCAAACTCCGCCGGAACCATAGGCCTTTCCCGGCGACGCGGCGAGTACAGAAACTGTACCGGCCCAGTGCGGTGGATTCGAAGTTCCTGCTTTCTGGGTGGCATCAGCATTAGGAACTTCAAATCCAAAACCACACTGGAAATCCAAGCACTTGCCGGTGTGGCTTTTGAATCCGAAATTCGCTCGCTGCGTTGCTCCAAAGTGAATGCGAATTTCGGATTCGCCACACCAGTACAGATCGCGGACTGGCTGGCGCCGGCCCTGCCATGCGACCCCTTGGCCGCTGCACGGGATACCCCTGTGCACGACCAGGAGACATGACCCATGACCGCTTACGTTATCGCAGACATCAAGGTGAGGGACCCGAAGTGGATGCCGGCCTATGCCGCGTCGGTCCACGACCTCGTTCACAAGCACGGCGGCAGATATCTGTCCCGCAGCGGCAATGTGAAGACGCTCGAAGGCAAGCCGCTCGACACCACGCTGATTGCCTTGATGGCGTTCCCGACCGAGGCCGCGGCGCGCGCCTTCACCGATGATCCTGCCTACGCGCCGTTCGTTTCGGCCCGTCAGGGCGGCAGCGACAGCCGTTTCCAGCTGATCGACAACTCCGATCTGGCCGGAACCATCCCGTATCTGCCGAAGGGATGATCTTCCCCTGCATTCGTCGCATCGGGACAGGGATCTCCCAGCAACAACAGCCACAGCGCCCACCTGCCGGACCTCCTTACCTCCGGCGGCCGGCCGGGCTGTGCTTTTCAAGAAGAATGGAATGACTATGACAATCAACTTTCGCAATAGAGTTCTCGCTGCCGCGGCGCTGCTGTCGGCCTGCACTGCGTTGGCGCAGGCGCATCAGGCAGCGCCCGCGTCCGGTCCCAATCCGCTGGCCGACAAGGTACGCGCGGCCAACAGCCGCTTCGAGAATGTGGCGGCGGCGACCGCCGAGGGCTATGCGCCAATCCCCTGCGCCAGCGGCATCACCGGCGGCGCCATGGGCATCCACTACGTCAATCCGGGCTACCTCAAGGACGACGCTGTCGATGTCGCCAAGCCGGAAGCGGTGATGTACGAGCCGATGACCGACGGCACGCTAAAACTGATCGCGGTCGAATACATCACCTCGAAAGGCCCGGCCTCGCTCGATGGGCATCTGTTCAACTTCAACAGCGCGCCCAATCGCTATGGCCTCGGTCCGTTCTATGAGCTGCATGTCTGGGCCTGGAAGGGCAACCCGACCGGCGCGTTCGCGGATATGAACCCGAACGTGTCGTGCGAACCGACGACTGCTGTCAGCCAGTAAGCAGCCGAGCCAGGCGGCGCCAACGCCGCCTGGCCGAATGTGGGAGCAGGCCCCAAAGAGGTCGGGATAGCGGAACTTTCGGGACGCCGGCGCGCTTTAGTGTCCCGAAGGAGACACCGCATGAGCGCCACCAAAGAGTTCTTTCAAACGTGGCTGCAGGAGAATGTCGGCAATCTGCCGGCCGAGAGCGAGGTGAGCGTCGCCGTTCTGGCGCAGCAATTCGAGCAGGATGCCGATGCTGCCGGCTATGGCCACGAGGTTCGCGAAGACGAACTCGGCAATATCCAGGAGGCGATCGAGGCAGCCCTGACGAATGCGAGGACAGGCGAAGAGCCGCAGGCTGCCGATGACAATGAGCTGGCGCCGGTCATGGAGGCGCTGGAGGTCGAGGATCCGAAGAGCGGACCGTAGCGGTTGCGGCTCTTCCCTTCCACGCTACATGACCGGGCATAATGGATGCCAAACACCTCACACTCGGCGTCGTGATCGGCGTGGCTATCGGCGTCGTGTTGGACAACATTGTTGCGGGCATTGGTATAGGTATTGCTCTGGGCATTGCCTTCGGACTTGCCCGGAAGTCGTCCGGCCGGAAGTGACCAGCAGAACATGTCCTGCCCGGTTTTGCCGCCCAGAGGTGCGGCGGTTGCCGCACCGCTGATGCCGAATGGCTACGCCGCCAGCGCTGTTTCCGCCAGCTTCACCCAATAGCTCATGCCGTGCGGGATGACCTCGTCGTTGAAGTCGTAGGCTGGGTTGTGCAGGCCGGCGGTATCGCCATTGCCGATGAAGATGAAGGCGCCCGGCCGCGCTTCAAGCATGTAGGAGAAATCCTCGCCGCCCATCACCGGCTGGATGGCGCGGTGCACATGGCTGTCGCCGGCGACGTCGGCCGCGATGTCGCTGGCAAAGACCGTCTCTTCCGGATGGTTGAACGTGACGGGGTAATTGGCATTGTAATCAACCTCGATTGTCGCGCCGAAGGCAGCGCCCAGGCCTTGGCAAAGTGCGCGGATGCGCTCTTCGGCCTTCTTGGCGACTTCCTTCTTCAGCGTGCGTACGGTGCCGGCGATCTCGGCAGTCTCGGGAATGACGTTATAGGCGTCGCCGGCGTGGAATTTCGTCACCGAGACGACCACCGCCTCGACCGGATCGGTGCTGCGCGAGGCGATCGTCTGCAATGCGCCGACGAGTTGGCTGGTGATGACGATCGGATCGATGGTGCCGTGCGGCATCGCCGCGTGGCCGCCCCGGCCCTTGACGGTGATGGTGAATTCGGCGGTCGCCGCCATGATCGGGCCGGGCCTGATGGCGAACTGGCCGACCGGCAGGCCCGGCATGTTGTGCATGCCGAAAACCTTGGAGATAGCGAAGCGCTCCATCATACCGTCCTTGACCATCTCGTTGCCGCCGCCGCCGCCCTCTTCGGCCGGCTGGAAGATGACCGCGACGGAGCCGGCGAAATTGCGCGTTTCGGCGAGGTATTTGGCGGCACCCAACAACATAGCGGTGTGGCCGTCATGGCCGCAGGCGTGCATCTTGCCGGGGACGGTCGAGGCATAGGATTTGCCGGTGATCTCGTTGAGCGGCAGGGCATCCATGTCGGCGCGCAGGCCGATGGTCGAGCCTTCGCCGTGGCGGCCGCGGATGATGCCGACGACGCCGGTCTTGCCCAAACCCGTCACGATATCGTCGCAGCCGAAAGCCTTCAGCTTCTCGGTGACGAAAGCGGCGGTCTTGAAGACGTCGAAATTCAGCTCCGGCGTCTGGTGCAAATGGCGGCGCCAGCCGGCCACCTCGTCCTGCATTTCGGCGGCTCGGTTCAGGATCGGCATGATAATTCCATTTCGCTGTTGGAGCAGGCGGTCTTGGCCTGCTGCTTTGCAATTGTGCCTGCTGCCTTGCAACCAGGCACGCTGCTTTGCATTGTGCTGCTGCTTCCACATTGTGATCGGCAGCACTTTGCCATGTTGACGTCACATAGAGTAAATAGCACCGCGACTGTGGTCCGGGAACAGAGGGCCGGACCATTATCCTGGCGATCGTGTAACGAAATCTTACGGAGCCAGGTGCGACTGCGGCAAGAGGCTATTTCGGTTTTCATGATGCGCTACAGGCATTTCCTCAGACTGTTGGTGGCCGGCACGGTGGTGCTTGCGTCGCTGGCCGGGCCTGCCTTGGCCAATCCGACAATCCTGTTCGACCTGAACAGCGGCAAGATCCTGCAGCACCAGGAGGCTTTCAGGCGCTGGTACCCGGCGTCGCTGACCAAGCTGATGACCGCCTATGTGGCGTTTCGGGCGATTGCCGTGGGCGAGGTCCAGCTCGATTCGCCGATCAAGGTAACGAAACATTCCGCCGGCGAGCCGCCGAGCAAGATGGGCTTCAAGCCGGGCTCGGTGATGCGGTTGGACAATGCGCTGAAGATGATGCTGGTCAAATCGGCCAACGATATCGCCATGGCGGTCGGCGAGAATATCGGCGGTTCGCAAGCGGCTTTCGCCGAACGCATGAACGCCGAAGCGCAGAGGCTCGGCATGAGCGGGTCCCATTTTGTCAATCCGAACGGGCTCTATTCGCCGGACCAGTATACGACAGCGCGCGATCTCGCTTTGCTGGTGATGGCGATTCGCAAGGAATTTCCGCAATATGCCCCCTGGTTCTCGATCGAAGGCCTTGCGGTCGGCAAGAAGGCGATCTCCAACTACAACCTGCTGATCGGCCGCTATCCGGGTGCCGACGGCATGAAGACGGGTTTCGTCTGCTCGTCCGGCTTCAACATGATCGGCTCGGCGACCCGCAACGGCCGCACCCTGGTCGCCGTAGTGCTCGGCGAGCAATCGGCCATTACCCGTGCAGAGGCGGCGGCAAAATTGCTCGACCAGGGCTTTGCAACGCCGGCGCCGAGCTGGCTGACGGTAGCGGCGCTACCCACCTATGGCGATACCATGTCGGCCAACGACATGAATGACGAAATCTGCAAGAAGAAGCCGGTCGAGGAGCAGTCGGAAATCGCACCCGCCGTCGGCGACAAGGGCAAGGACGTGCCGAAATCGCCCTATCAGGAAAAGCTCGACCATGTACCGACGCTGATCGCCGTCGGCCTCGGCGGCGCCACGGGACCGAAGCCGAAGGCGATGCTCGACGCCTCCGGGCAGGAATATGCCGACGTGCCGCTGCCGACATGGCGGCCGGACCGGGCGCCGCCGGCCGGCGCCGAGCCAATTGTGGCCGGATCCGCCACCGCCGCGCAGGTCCAGCAGCCGGCCAAGGCGCTGAACTAGCCGCATGGCCGGCTTCCCGATCCCCGTTTCGGTGCTCACCGGCTTTCTCGGTGCCGGCAAGACGACGCTGCTCAACCGGCTGCTCCGGGATCCGGCGCTCGCCGACACCGCCGTCATCATCAACGAGTTCGGCGAGGTGGCGATCGACCATCTCCTGGTCGAGCAGGCCTCCGACGGCATCATCCAGCTCTCCGACGGCTGTCTCTGCTGCACGGTGCGCGGCGAACTGGTCGACACGCTGGCTGACCTCGTCGACCGGCTGCAGACCGGCCGCATCGACCGGCTTGCCCGCGTCATCGTCGAGACCACCGGGCTCGCCGATCCCGCCCCCATACTGCAGTCGATCATGGCACACCCCGCCCTGGTCCAGGCCTTCCGGCTCGACGGCGTCATCACCCTGGTCGATGCCGTCAACGGCAATGCGACGCTCGATGCGCATGTCGAGGCGGTGAAGCAGGTGGCCGTCGCCGATCGCATGGTGCTCAGCAAGGCCGACCTGACCACGGATGCAGGCGATGTCGAGGCGTTGCGGGCGCGGCTCAGGCAGCTCAACCCGGGCGCCGTGGTGCTCGACGCGGGCGAGGCAAGCACCGCGACCCTGTTCGATAGCGGCCTCTACAATCCGGCCACCAAATCCGTCGATGTGCAGCGTTGGCTGGGCGAACAAGCCGGCCACGACCATGACCACGGCGGGCATGACCATGCCGACCATGATCACCATGACCACAGGCACGATTCCCGCGTGCGTTCGTATTCGCTGGTTCATGACGGGCCGGTGCCGTTTTCGGCAATCGAGATGTTCCTCGATCTGTTGCGCTCGGCGCATGGCGAGCGCCTTTTGCGGATGAAAGGCGTCATCGAGCTTGCAGAAGACCGGTCGCGGCCGCTGGTTATCCATGGCGTGCAGAAGATCCTGCATCCGCCGGTGCAACTGCCGGCCTGGCCGGACAGCCAGCGCGGCACCAGACTGGTGCTGATCACGCTCGACATGCCCGAAGACTATGTCCGGCGGCTGTTCGCCGCCTTCACCAACCGGCCGTCGATCGACACGCCGGATCGCGCAGCACTGGAAAGCAACCCGCTGGCTATTGCCGGATCGTGATCTCCCCCCTTGAGGGGGAGATGTCGCCGAAGGCGACAGAGGGGGTCGCCTCGGCTGGCGCGACCCCCTGTGGGACGAAAGAAAAGGTTGGCGCTTCACGCGCGGCAACCCCCTCTGGCCTGCCGGCCATCTCCCCCTCAAGGGGGGAGATTATCCCGCTCAGCCGCTTTCGCCAGAACGAGCTAAGTCGAGACTCAGCCGATCCCGCGCTCGACCAGGAAGCGGTGGCCGCCTGCCATCGCCGTCGTTTCGATCAGCCGATGGCCGCTCTCGGCGCAGAAGGCGGGAATGTCGATGACGGCGAGCGGGTCGGTGGTTTCGAGCCACAGGCGGCTGCCCGGCTGCATTGCGGCCAGGCGCTTTTTTGCCTTGAGCACGGGCAACGGGCAGTTCAAGCCTTTGAGGTCGTAGACGGCGGCGGGGCTGGTTGAGGGCCTGTCTTCCTGGCCCCCATCTTCCTGTTCAAGCATGAACCTCAGCCGCCAAACATGCCGAGCAGCTTCTTCTTCAGCCTTGTCGCCGTGCTTTCGGCGTCCGCAGCCTGCGTTTCGACTGCCGGGGCGGCCTCCGATGGCGCTACGGTGGCGGTGGCGACAGGCACCTCGGCGGCGGTCTTGGCAGCTTCCTTTTCGGCTAGCGCCTGGGCTTTTGCAGCTTCCTTCTCGGCCAAGGCCTGTGCCTTGGCTGCCGCTTTCGCTGCCTTCGCCGCTTCTATCGCGGCAAGCCGCTGTTCCTCGGCCTTCTGCTTGGCAGCCTTTTCGGCGTCGAGCGCTGCCATCTTGCGGCCCGCCGGCGAATCGATGCGGCCCATGCGCGCCGTTTCGGCCACCGTGCCGTCCGGGTTGAGCGAGGGCGGCTCGATCGGAACGCGTTCGCCGCGGGCACGCCGCTTCGACCAGTCGGAAACGATGCTGGCTTCCTTGATCCCGGCGATGGTTGGCTTGGGCGCCGGCACGCTGGCCTTTATGGCGCCGTTGAAGGCCGCCTCATAGGTGCTTTGATAGGCGTTGATGGCGCTCTTCAGCGAATCGGGCTGGGTGGTCGGAGGGCAAGGGCCGGTCGGATTGAAGGTCGAGCCGTCGGCCGCAACCTGGTTGAACACGTAGCGCTTCTCGCAGACGTCGACTTTCGGCGGCACCTTGGTGACCTCGAAATTGTCGTAGCCAACCTTCAGCATCTTCCAGAATTCGTAGTTCGGGTCGTTGCGATAGCGCGCCATGTTGGCGGCGGTCATGCGGAACGGAAAAGCCTGGATCTGAAACTCGGTCTGGCCGCCCTGGAAGGCGTCGCGGCCGAAAGCGTAGATCTGCTCGATCTGGGCGTCGGTCATCGAATAGCAGCCGGACGACGAGCAGGCGCCATGGACCATCAGGTTGGAACCGGTGCGGCCATTGGCGCGGTCATAGGCGTTCGGGTAGCCGATATTGAAGGACAGGTGGTAATTCGACCGCGGGTTCATCTGTGCCGGGCGGACCGTGTAAAAGCCTTCCGGTGCCTGGCGGTCGCCTTCGGTGAATTTCGGGCCGAGCTTGCCCGACCATTTGCAGATGTCGTAGCTGGCGACCAGGTCGTAGCGGCCGTTGGTCTTGGCCTTCCAGATTTCGAGCTTGCCTTCTTCCTTGAAGATGCGCGCCATCACCGAGGAGGTGCGGATCATGCCCTTGGCTTTCATCTCGGCCAGGATCTTGTCCGGCAGCGGCTTGTTGGCTTGCGGCGCAAAATCCTTCATCGAAGCGTCATTGCAGCCGGCGACGCCGATCGCAGCGATCAGAACTCCGGTGCGGGCAAGCTTGGCAAACATGGATATGGCTATCGTCTTCATCTCTGCGCCGCGGATGCCGCAGCTGCTAAACCGACCGCTGACGGACCTTAAGCCCGTTAACCTTGAAAATTCCTTACCGCAAGCATGCGGCGCGTCCCCTTACGTTAAGCTCACTGAGCCGAATGCAGCGGCATTTTTGTGGCGAAACTGGTTCACGCCGCCACATTTCAGGCTGCGTGTCTGCGTTGGTTACAGATTGCGGCCCATCGCCAGGTATTTCTCGCGGCGATGCTCGCGGAAGTCGGTGTTGGCGCCGGAGAATTCCTTCATCGTCCTGGCGATGAGGTCGCCGGTGGCGGCGATCACCGTTTCGGGGGCGCGATGGGCACCGCCGAGCGGCTCGGCGATGATGGCGTCGATGATCTTCAGCTCCAGCAGGTCCTGCGCCGTGATCTTCATGTTGGTCGCAGCATCCTTGGACCGCGTGGTATCGCGCCACAGAATCGAGGCGGCGCCTTCCGGCGAGATCACCGAATAGATGGCGTGTTCGAGCATGTAGACGCGGTTGGCGGTGGCGATCGCTATGGCGCCGCCCGAGCCGCCTTCGCCGATCACCACCGAGATCGACGGCACCTTCAGGCCAAGGCAGGCCGAGGTCGAGCGGGCGATGGCTTCCGCCTGACCGCGCTCTTCGGCGTTGACGCCGGGATAGGCGCCGGCCGTGTCGACCAGCGTCAGCAGCGGGATCTGGAAGCGGTCGGCGAGTTCCATCAGCCGCACCGCCTTGCGGTAGCCCTCCGGCCGCACCGAGCCGAAATTATGCTTCAGCCGGCTTGCCGTGTCGGAACCCTTCTCCTGGCCGATGATCGCCACCGGCTCGCCACGGAAGCGGGCGAAGCCGCCGACGATCGCCTGGTCCTCGCCGAAATTGCGGTCGCCGGCAAGCGGCGTGAAATCGGTAAGCAGGCCCTTGATGTAGTCGATGCAATGCGGCCTGTCCGGATGGCGCGCCACCTGCACCTTCTGCCATGGCGTCAGCGCCTTGTAGGCGTCGCGCAGCGCATCGCGCGAGCGCTTCTCGAGACGGGCGATCTCATCGCCGACATCGACCGCCTCGCCGTTCTCGGCAAGCTTCTTCAGCTCAAGGATCTTGCCTTCGAGATCCTGCACAGGCTTTTCGAAATCGAGGTAATTGTACATTCTTGGGCGAACCGGCAAGTCGGAAGGCAATGACTGACGCAAGCCCGAAAATGCAGGCTGGGCGCGGTGGAGCGTCGTTCTCACATAGCGACATGACGCCTAGTCGGCAAGCGGATGATGATCGTTGACCAGACGCACCAGCCGCTCCTCCAGCACATGCGTGTAGATCTGCGTCGTTGAAATATCGGCATGGCCGAGCAGCTGCTGCACGGCCCTGAGATCGGCGCCGTTCTGCAAGAGATGGCTGGCGAAAGCATGTCGCAGCACATGCGGCGATATCTTCGCCGCGGCAATGCCGGCCCGTGCGGCAAGCGCTTTCAGCTCGCGGGCAAAGACCTGTCTCGAGAGATAGCCGCTGTCGGCGGCGGCCGGAAACAGGAACGGGCTGTCGGCAAGAGCCGGCACCGCCGCCCGGGCGGCAAGCCAGGTCCGCATCGCGGTGCGCGCCTTGGCCGACAGCGGCACCATGCGCTCCTTGTTGCCCTTGCCGCGGACCATGAAGAAGCGGTCGTCGCGCTGCGCCACCGTCACGGGAAGGCCGACCAGCTCCGAAACGCGCAAGCCGGTGGCGTAGAGCACCTCGACCAGCGCGTGCAGGCGCAGCGCCGCCAGCCTGTCGGCGCCATGCATGGAGGCCTCCTGCGCGGCGCGGTCGAGCAGCCGGCCGGTATCGGCTTCGCTCATCGTCTTCGGCAGCGGCCGGCCCTTCCTCGGGCTGTCCAGCGTGCCGGTCGGATCGTCGCCGCGCAGGCCCTCGGCATAGAGAAACTTGAAGAACTGCCGGATCGCCGACAATTTGCGCGCCTGCGAGGTGGCGGCAAAGCCGCGCGCGGCGATGTCGTCGAGATAGGCACGGATGTCGGCGCTGGTGGCAGCGGCAAGCCCACCGCCGATCCCGGCGGAAGCGTCTTCGAGGTCGCGGCGATAGGAGGAAAGCGTGTTTTCGGCGGCGCCGCGCTCGGCGCTCATCATCTCCAGGAAGGCTTCGATGCGAGCGGCGCTGTTCATTTTTTGGGATTGAGCTTTTCCGGAGGGATGCGCACGCTCATTTCCGCCTTCCTCGGCTCGACGAACATGACCAGGGCGAACATCGCGCCATAGACAATGCCGGCCAGAATCGCGAGCGTCACGACAAAGCGAAACAGTGTTGGCATTAATTTTCGCCCGTCGTCTTATTCTGCATTTCCAACCCTGTGCCCTTATGAGACGCCAATCCGGCCAATTCAAGGGTGAAGCCCATAGTCCCGGTTGCGCCGCGCTTGACGCAAACAGGCTTTTGATGTCGATACGCCGCCAAAGAGGCCCTAGAAGCATGAACGCGCTACCAGCAAATCCTCCGGGCGAGAGCCATGCCGCGCTGCTCGGCCGGCTGGGCGGCCGTTCCATCGTCTTTGTCGGGCTGATGGGCGCCGGCAAGACGGCGATCGGCCGCAAGGTGGCGGCGATGCTGGCACTGCCCTTCATCGACAGCGACCAGGAGATCGAAACTGTTTCGCGCATGAGCGTCCCGGACCTGTTCGAGCGCTATGGCGAGGCGGAGTTCCGGGCACTGGAGCAGCGCGTCATCCTGCGTGTGCTGGAGCACGGGCCGCAGGTGCTGTCGACCGGCGGCGGCGCCTTCATGAACGCGCAGACGCGCGAGGCGATCGCCAGCCATGGCGTTTCGGTTTGGCTGAAAGCCGAGATCGACCTGTTGATGGAGCGCGTTTCCAAGAAACAGAACCGGCCGCTGCTGAAAAGCGCCGATCCGCGCGCCGTGCTTGAACGGCTGATGGCGGAACGCTACCCGGTTTATGCCGCGGCCGATGTCGTCGTGCCGACCCGCGACGACCGCAAGGAGATCATTGCCGCCGAAGTGGTGGACGCGCTGCGCGGCCATCTTGGCGTTGCCGGCATCGACGAGGTGCGGTCGTGAGCGCTGATGCAACGGTCACTGTCGAAGTCGGGCTTGGCGAGCGTGCCTACGACATTTTGATCGGCCCCGGCCTGCTGTCACGCGCCGGCGCCGAGATGTCGCGCCGTCTGCCGGGAACGCGGGCGGCGGTCGTCACCGACGAAAACGTCGCTAGCGCGCATCTCGCAGCGCTTGCGGCCGGCCTGGCAAGCGGTGGCATCCAACATGCCGTCATCACGCTGCCGCCAGGCGAAAAGACCAAGAGCTTTGCGCATCTCGAGGAGGTGGTCGACGGCGTGCTGGCCGCCAAGCTGGAGCGCGGCGATGTCGTCATCGCGCTCGGCGGCGGCGTCATCGGCGACCTGGCCGGCTTCGCCGCCGGCATCGCGCGGCGCGGCATGAACTTTGTGCAGGTTCCGACCTCGCTGCTGGCGCAGGTCGATTCCTCCGTCGGCGGCAAGACCGGCATCAACAGCAAGCGCGGCAAGAACCTGGTCGGGGTATTCCACCAGCCGAAGCTGGTGCTGGCCGACACCGAAGTGCTCGACACGCTGCCGATCCGCGAGTTTCGCGCCGGCTATGCCGAACTGGCCAAATATGGGCTGATCGACCGGCCCGAGTTTTTCGCCTGGCTGGAAGAAAACTGGCGTCAAGTGTTTGCCGGCGGGCCGGAGCGGGCTGCGGCCATCGCCGAGGCCTGTCGTGCCAAGGCCGACGTCGTTGCCCGCGACGAGTTCGAGACGGGCGACCGCGCGTTGCTCAATCTCGGCCACACCTTCGGTCATGCGCTGGAGGCGGCGACCGGCTATGGCGGCGCAAGGCTCGTGCATGGCGAGGGCGTCGCCATCGGCATGGCGCTGGCGCACCGCTTTTCGTCAAGGCTCAATTTGGCGAGCCCCGACGACGCTGCGCGTGTCGAGGCGCATCTTCGCGCCGTCGGTCTGCCCTGGCGGATGGCCGACATTCCAGGCGAACTGCCCGACGCCGAGACGCTGTTCTCCTTCATCACCCAGGACAAGAAGGTGTCGCGCGGCGCGCTGACCTTCATCCTGACGCGCGGCGTCGGCCAGGCCTTCATCGCCAGGGATGTGCCGGCCTCGGAAGTGCTGGCGTTCCTCCGGGAGAACCATCCGGGTCGGCAGGAAAGCCGGCCGGGATGAGCCAGGCCGGCTGGATCGCGGCTGCCGTGCTCGCCGGCCTCGGCGTGCTGGGCTTCGTCTTGCGCCGGCGCCTGCTCGCCGCCTTCGGCTACGAGCTGCAACGCATGGAGCCGCAGCGCTCTGCGCGCGAGGAACTGCGCGGCGCCGTCGACGATTTCCGCCGCGACGGCCAGGTGGTGCGCGAGGACCGCGCCCGCATCGGCGGCCTGTTCGACCTCGAGGAGCTCGAAGTGTCGGACGTCATGGTCCACCGCACCAATATGCGCTCGGTCAACGCCGACGACCCGCCCGAAGCGGTGGTTCGCGAGATCCTGCAGAGCCCGCACACCCGCATGCCGTTGTGGAAGGGTTCGCTCGACAACATTGTCGGCGTGCTGCACGCGAAGGATCTGCTGCGCGCGCTGAACGAGGTCGGCAACGATTTTTCCAGGATCGACGTGATGAAGATCGCGTCGAAACCGTGGTTCGTGCCCGACACCACGACGCTTCAGGAGCAGCTCAATGCCTTCCTGCGCCGCAAGGCGCATTTCGCCATCGTCGTCGACGAATATGGCGAGGTCGAAGGGCTGGTGACGCTGGAGGACATCATCGAGGAGATCGTCGGCGAGATCGCCGACGAGCACGACATCGACATCCAGGGCGTCAAGCAGGAGGCCGACGGCTCCGTCGTCGTCGACGGCACGGTGCCGATCCGCGACCTTAATCGGGCGCTCGACTGGAACCTGCCGGACGAGGAAGCCACCACCATCGCCGGCCTTGTCATCCACGAGGCGCAGTCGATCCCGGACGAAAAGCAGGCCTTTACGTTTCACGGCAAGCGCTTCGTCGTCATGAAGCGCGACAAGAACCGTATCGCGCGGCTGAGGATCAAGCCGGCGATGCTTGGAGAATGACAGTGCGCACCTTGTGGCAGCCGTGGGCAGTCAGGCGTTGATGAAGATCGATCGGCGAAGCCTGCTTCTGGCGTCGATGGCGGCGCTGCTGCCGGGACAGGCTGCGGCGGCATTGCGGCTGCGTTCGCCGTCGCCCGAAACCTTCGACTATGGGCCGGCCAAGCTCGACATTTATTCCCGCGACGGCGCAAGCGGCCTGCCGGTCGTCTTTTTCGTCCATGGCGGCGCCTGGCGAGTCGGCAACCGCGGCAACGTCAATGCCAAGCCGCAATTCCTGCTCGACAATGGCTTCGGCTTCGTCTCGATCGACTACCGGATGCTGCCCAAGGCCGACGTCGCCACCCAGGCGGCAGATGTCGAACTGGCCTATCGTTACGTCCGCGCCAACATCGCCAGGCATGGCGGCGATCCGGACCGGATCGTCGCCATGGGCCATTCGGCCGGCTGCCATCTCGTCGCATTGACCGGGCTGCGCGGCGGCCTGCCCGGCGTCGCGGCGCTGGTTCTCGACGACACCAGGGCCTACGATCTGGAGGCGCTGGCCAGAAGCGGCGGCATGGCAGGGGTCTATGCCCGCGCCTTTCCCGATCCGGCACAGTGGCGCGCGCTGTCGCCTGTCACCTATGTGGAAGGGCGCAAGCACCCGCCGACCTTCATCGCCCATTCGCGGGCGAAAGCCCGCGCGGCGGACGCGCAGGCCTTCGCCGGGCGTCTGCGCGCCACCGGAACCAGGGTCACACTGTTCGACGGCAGCGCCTATTCGCACATGTCGATCAATCGCGACTTCGGCACCGAGGGCGATGCATTGACCGCAGCGGTGATGGCTTTCTTGAGGGCGAGCCTCGGCTGAAATCTACCAGCGGGTCTTTTCGCCGGGCGCCGCCGGCTCGATCGCCAGGGCATGCACGCCGGATTTCAATTCCTCGGCCAGCAATGTGTTGACGGCGCGGTGACGTTCGACGCGGCTCATGCCGGCAAAGGCTGGCGCGACGATGCGGACGCGGAAATGCGTCTCGCCGGCGCCGTCGAAGGTGGCGTGATGGCCGGAATCCACATGATGATGCCCGGCATGGAGATGGCTTTCGTTGATGACGGCCAGCCGTTCCGGCGAAAACGCCTTTTTCAGCTTGTCTTCCATCGTTGCCTGTATGGACATCGCCGCTTCCCTTCACCACATCTATGTCATCGCACAAAATTCGCAATTCGCCGGTTTTATGCCGCGATTCAGCGGTTAGGGCGATCATCGCGAAAATGTCAATTCTTGTTTCGCATCAGCGAACAGCCCATAAATGGGTGAGATGAAGCCGTACCCAAAATATTTCGAGAAGATTCGCATCCGCCCGGAGAAGGACGCGGAGTTGAAGTCGCGTTCGCCGATCTGCCAGTGGGATGGCTGCAAGGAGGCCGGTACCCACCGTGCCCCGGTCGGACGGATGAAGGAAGGCGAGTATTTCCAGTTCTGCTTCGACCATGTGCGCGAGTACAATAAAGGCTTCAATTATTTCTCGGGCGTTCCCGACACCGAGATCGCCCGCTTCCAGAAGGAAGCCATGACCGGCCATCGGCCGACCTGGAAAATGGGCGTCAACGGCGCATCGACCCGCTCCTCGCCGGACTTTGCCCAGGCGCGCTCCGGTCGCGCCGGCTACTACAATCGCATGCGCGATCCGTTCGACCTATTCAAAGGCCCGAAGGACCCGCGCGAAGCACGCGAGCGCAAGGCCAAGCCACTTGAGGCCAAGGCACTGGAAACGCTTGGCCTTGATACAAAGGCAACTGGCAAGGATATCAAGGCGCGCTATAAGGAACTTGTGAAACGCCACCATCCGGATGCGAATGGCGGCGACAGAGGTTCGGAAGACCGGTTCCGCGATGTGCTCCAGGCGTATCGCGTGCTCAAGCAGGCAGGTTTGTGCTGAGCGACCTTACGGTTCGTGTCGCTTTCCAACTTTCATAAGGTTGGAAAAGGCTCTAAGACCGCCCCCGAACAAAATCGATTGCCGGCGAAACGCGGCGTTTCGCTTGTGGAGACGTTGATAGAGATGAACAAGGTCGATCGCGACATCGCCAACCTGCCCGACACCACGGTGTCGGTGAAGGAGACATTCGGCTTCGACTCCAAGATGGTGGTGCCGGCCTATGCGGTGACGAGCGAGCATGTCCCCGACATCGACCCGGACTACCTGTTCGACAAGAACACGACCATGGCGATCCTCGCCGGCTTTGCCTACAACCGTCGGGTCATGGTGTCGGGCTATCACGGGACCGGCAAGTCGACGCATATCGAGCAGGTCGCCGCCCGGCTCAACTGGCCTTGCGTGCGCGTCAACCTCGACAGCCATGTCAGCCGTATCGACCTCGTCGGCAAGGACGCCATCGTCGTCAAGGACGGGCTGCAGATCACCGAATTCCGCGACGGCATCCTGCCCTGGGCCTATCAGCACAATGTCGCACTGTGCTTCGACGAGTACGATGCCGGCCGCCCGGACGTGATGTTCGTCATCCAGCGCGTGCTGGAATCGTCGGGCCGGCTGACGCTGCTCGACCAGAGCCGGGTCATCCGCCCGCACCCGGCCTTCCGGCTGTTTTCGACCGCCAACACGGTCGGCCTCGGCGATACCACCGGCCTTTACCACGGCACCCAGCAGATCAACCAGGCGCAGATGGACCGCTGGTCGATCGTCACCACGCTAAACTATTTGCCGCACGACAATGAAGTGAACATCGTGCTGGCCAAGGCCAAGCATTACCGTGACGGCAAGGGCAAGGAGATCGTCAACAAGATGGTCCGCGTCGCCGACATGACGCGCTCGGCCTTCATCAACGGCGACCTGTCGACTGTGATGAGCCCGCGCACGGTTATCACCTGGGCCGAGAATGCCGAAATCTTCGGCAATATCGGCATGGCGTTCCGGCTGACCTTCCTCAACAAATGCGACGAGCTCGAACGCTCGCTCGTCGCCGAATTCTACCAGCGCGCCTTCGGCGAAGATCTGCCGGAATCGGCTGCCAATGTGGTGCTGGGCTAAGCAGAGTCTCGATGGCGGGTCCGGGCGACAACACGCGAAACAAATCCAAGACCGGCGCTGAGAACGACAGCTTCAAGCGCGCCGTCACCGTCTGCATGCGCGCCATCGCCGGCGACAAGGAGCTTGAGGTCGGTTTCGCCAAGGACCGGCCGGCGCTGGCCGGCAGCCGCGCCCGGTTGCCGGAACTGCCGAAGAAGGCATCGAAGGCGGACATCGCCATCACCCGCGGGCTCGGCGATTCCATGGCGCTGAAGCGCGCCTGCCACGATGCGCGCATCCACACCAGGCTGGCCCCGGAAGGCAAACAGGCCCGCGCCATCTATGACGCGGTAGAGCAGGCCCGGGTGGAGGCGATCGGCAGCCGCGCCATGCAGGGCGTCGCCGACAATATCGGCTCGATGCTGGAGGACAAATACGCCAGGGCCAACCTCGTCGACGTCAAGGACAAGGCCGACGCGCCGATCGAGGAAGCGCTGGCGCTGATGGTGCGCGAAAAGCTGACCGGCCGCACTGTGCCGAAGAGCGGCGAACGGCTGGTCGATCTCTGGCGCCCCTGGGTCGAGGAAAAAGCCAGTGCCGATCTCGACGGGCTGTCGGCAAAGCTCGACGACCAGCAGGCGTTCGCCCGCGTCGTGCGCGAGATGCTCGCCTCCATGGAAATGGCCGAGGAGCTCGGCGACGACCAGGAGACGGAAGACTCCGAGGACAACGACGAAAACCAGCCGCAAGGCGAGGAGCAGAGCGAGGAGGGCGGCGAAGACGATTCCGGCTCCGAGCAGTCGCAGTCCGAGGATACAGAGGCATCGTCGGACGACGAGCAATCGGCCGAGACGGAAGCCTCCGACGCCACCGCCGAGGATCTCTCCGACGATGACGACGCCGATGCGGAGACGCCCGGCGAGGCGCGCCGCAACGACAATCCCTTCACCAATCTGCCGAAAGAGATCGACTACAAGGTCTTCACGACCGCCTTCGACGAGACCGTAGGTGCGGAGGAACTGTGCGAGGAGGAGGAGCTCGACCGGCTGCGCGCCTTCCTCGACAAGCAGCTCGCCAACCTTTCCGGCGTCGTCGGGCGGCTGGCCAACCGGCTGCAGCGCCGTCTGATGGCGCAGCAGAACCGCTCCTGGGATTTCGATCTCGAAGAGGGCTATCTCGATCCGGCACGGCTGGTGCGCGTCGTCATCGACCCGATGCAGCCTTTGTCCTTCAAGCAGGAGCGCGATACCAAATTCCGCGACACGGTGGTGTCGCTGGTGCTCGATAATTCGGGTTCGATGCGCGGCCGGCCGATCACCGTCGCCGCGACCTGCGCCGACATCCTGGCGCGCACGCTGGAACGCTGCGGCGTCTCGGTCGAAATCCTCGGCTTCACCACCCGCGCCTGGAAGGGCGGACAGGCGCGCGAGAAATGGCTGAAGGAAGGCAAACCGCCGAACCCCGGCCGGCTCAACGATCTGCGCCACATCATCTACAAATCCGCCGACCATCCGTGGCGGCGGGCGCGCCGCAACCTCGGCCTGATGATGCGCGAGGGCCTGCTCAAGGAAAACATCGACGGCGAGGCGCTGCTGTGGGCGCACAACCGGCTGATCGCGCGGCCGGAGCAGCGCAAGATCCTGATGATGATCTCGGACGGCGCGCCGGTCGATGATTCGACGCTGTCGGTCAATCCGGGCAATTATCTCGAGCGGCATCTGCGGGCCATCATCGAGCTCATCGAGACGCGCTCGCCGGTCGAGCTTTTGGCCATCGGCATCGGCCACGACGTCACCCGCTACTATCGCCGCGCCGTCACCATCGTCGATGCCGAAGAACTGGCCGGCGCCATGACCGAGCAGCTGGCCTCACTGTTCGCCGAGGAAACCGTGCGCGACACGCGGCGCGGCGGCATGCGGCGCGCCGGATGATTTTTTCCCGCGGCGGCTTTTGGCAGAAGCTTTTGGCCGCCATTGCGTTGTTGGGCGTCAGTTTGGCGCCGGCTGTCGCTGCCGGGCCGGCCTCGGTCGAGCCGGCCGAAATCTCGGCACGGCCGATCAGCGAATTCCACATCGGCCGGCCGGACAAACAGTTCGGGCCGCTCGAATTCATCGGCGGGCTCGAAATGACCTCGTCGACGCGCGATTTCGGCGCGCTGTCGGCACTTCGGTTCCTCGAGCCCGGCAGCGATTTCATCGGCGTCGCCGACACCGGCTTCTGGTTCTTCGGCACCCTCGTCCACGATGCCGAGAAGCGGCCTTCCGGCATCCAGAATTTTCGCATGCAGCAGATGGTCGATGCGGCCGGTCAGCCGATCGACGAGAAATGGGCGGTCGATGCCGAAGGCCTCGCGGTCAAGGACGGCATTGCCACGGTCGGTTTCGAGGGCGATCACCGTATCGCAGAGTTCAAGATCGATCCGGACGGCATGAAGGCGCCGTTCAGGCAATTGGGCTTCCTGATTCCAGCCTGGGAACTTCGCCGCAATCGCGGCTTTGAGACCGTCACCCGCGCCAACCCCAACGGGCAGCACGCGGGCGGACTGGTCGTGGTGTCGGAAAAGAGCCTCGACAAGGCCGGCAACATCTTTGCCGCGATCATCGAAGGGCCGCACAAGGGCGTCTTCACCGTCAAGCGCAATGGCGATTTCGACATCACCGACGGCGCCTTCCTGCCGGACGGCGACCTGTTGCTTCTGGAGCGCAGTTTTTCGATGGCCGGCGGCGTCAAGATGCGGCTGCGGCGCATCTATGGCGAAAGCGTCGAGAAGGGCGCCGTCGCCGACGGGCCGGTGCTGCTCGAAGCCGACATGGGCTACCAGATCGACAACATGGAAGCGCTCGACGTCTGGACCCGCGACGATGGCGCGCTGATCGTGGCGCTGATGTCCGACGACAACCACTCGATCCTGCAGCGCAATCTTTACCTGGAATTTGTGCTGCACGAGGATTGACGCGCGACCGGCCTGCTGGCTGACAGCATCGCTGGCGTTTCCGCGCCGTTTTGCAGCGCAGGCAATTTCCCTTGCAATTTCCCCTGGCAATGACCCGCGTCGCGGGTTTTCCAGCCGGCTCTCACCATCTGCAAAATACTTTAGTCGTGACTTGACAATTTGTGTCATCGGCGAAATACTCAAGTCCATGCTTAAGTATTCCGAGATTGACAGCATCCTGCGGGCTCTTGCCGAGCCGACGCGCCGGGCAATCCTGGAAAGGCTGAGCCGCGGGCCGGCCACCGTCAGCCAGTTGGCGGAGCCGTTCGGCATGACCTTCGCCGCCGTGCTCCAGCACCTCCAGGTGCTTGAAGCGTGCGGGCTGATCCGCAGCGAAAAGATCGGGCGCGTGCGCACCTGCCGGATCGAGCCCGGCGGGCTAGCCCCGCTTGCCGACTGGATCGCCGCGCGCCGTACGCCGGCCGAACGCCAGCTCGACCGTCTCGGCCAGATCCTGGCGGAGACTGACCAATCGAAAGCAACACTCCACGAGCAGGAAAAGGACGAAAAGAAATGAACCAGATTGCCCCCGTGAACGACCAGTCCGTCATCCATTCAAGCTTCACGATCGAGCGGACCTACCCGCAATCGCGCGAACGCGTCTTCCTCGCCTTTGCCGACAAGGCGACGGTGCGGCGTTGGCGCGTCGAAGGCGACGGCTTCACCATCGCCGAATTCACCTTCGATTTCCGTGTCGGCGGCGGCGAGGTTTCGCGGTTCAGCTACCAGGGCGGCCCGGAGATCAGGCTCGATGCGCAGTTCCAGGACATCGTCCCTGACCGGCGCATCGTATTTTCATACCGGATGGCGGTCGGGGCGCAGCCGCTGTCGGCGTCGCTCACCACGGTCGAGCTTGCACCTTCCGGCGAGGGCACCCGCCTGACCTATACCGAACAGGGTGCGTTCTTCGATGGCGTCGATTCAGCGCAAGGGCGCGAGGAGGGCACACGCGGGCTGCTGCAGGCGCTCGCCGCCGAGCTTCAGAAGGCGAAGTAGAGGTTCGTCGGCGTGGCGGGCGGCGACCACAAGGCCCGCCCGGATTGCGAGGTGGCCTATTGCCCCTTGGTCGCGAGCCAGACGATGTGCCGGGCGCCGCGCTTGCCGTGAGCCCGCACCTTGACCTCCTCGACCGTGAAGCCGGCCTGCTTGAGCCTTCGGGTGAAACCTGCGTCAGGGCCCTGCGACCAGACCGCCAGCACACCGCCGGGCTTGAGAGCTGCTCTCGCGCTGATCAGGCCGGCTGCGCTGTAGAGCGCATCGTTGGCCTTGTAGACGATGCCCTCGGGGCCGTTGTCGACATCGAGCAGGATCGCGTCCCAGGCCGAAGCTTGCGATCGGATGAGCTGACCGACATCGGCCTCACGAATGCTGACGCGCGGGTCGTCAAGGCAGCCGCCGAACAGCTCGGCCATCGGGCCGCGCGCCCAAATCACGACCGCCGGCACCAGTTCGGCAACGGTGACCTGGGCGTCGTCGGCAAGCTCGGCCAGCCCCGCGCGCAAGGTAAAGCCCATGCCGAGGCCGCCGATCAGGATGTTTGGGGTCCGGCGGCCGGCAATCCTTTGGCAGGACAGTTTCGCCAGCGCCTCTTCGGAACCGCTGAGCCGGCTGTTCATCAGCTCGTTCGCGCCAAGCATGATCGAGAATTCGCCGCCGCGCCGCTTCAGGCGGAGTTCCTGTCCGCCGTCAGGCGTTTTTGCCGAGTCCAGTTGAAGCCAGGGGATCATGCTCGATAGTCTTTGAGCATGATCTTGTCCGAAAACCGGTTCCCACTTTTCGCTAACGCGGACCTTTGGTTCGGGATCATGCTGCCAGTGCCGGCTGGCTCCAGCGGGCGGCAAGCAGCCGGTAGGGGATCAGCGCCACCACCGCTATGATCAGCTTGACGCTGAGATCGCCGAGCGCCCAGGAGACCCAGCGCATCGTCTCGACCGGCAGCACGCCCATCAGCGGCGCGGTTTCCAGCGCAAAGCCGTCGTTGGGCCCGGCGAAGGCGAACGCCGCCGCGAAGGCGACGGTGAAAAACACCACCGTATCGAAAACGGAGCCGACCAGCGTGCCGACGATCGGTGCGCGCCACCAGCTCTGCCGGCGCAGCCGGTTGAACACGGTGACGTCGAGCAACTGCGCGGTGAGGAAGGCGGCACCCGACGCCGCGGCAATGCGCACCAGCCGGTCGGCGGCGGTCTCGAATTCGATCAGGCCGTGGCGAAACAGCAGCGGTGGGATGACGATCGAGCAGATCACCGCTGTCATGAAGCCGACAAAGACGATCCTGCGCGCCACCGCCGGCCCATAGCGGCGGTTGGCGAGATCGGTGACCAGGAAGGAGAACGGATAGGTGAAGGCGCCCCAGGTCAGGATGTCGGCCAGCGACAGCCCGCCGATTGCGCCTTGCATCGGGAACTGCACGAGGATGTTCGAGGCCACGACGACGAGCGCCATGGCCGCCACGAAGGGCAGGTACCGCGAGAGGAAAATCATTTTTTTATCCTGGGTAATGGAACCAGCGGAACGCGATCCGGAGTTCGGACCACGCCCTGGAAGGCGGCTGCCGCCGAAAAACTCAGGCGGCCGGCTGCTCGGCGAGCTTCTTGGCGATCTGCTTCTTCAACAGGCGGGCGCGCTGCGACAATTCCTTGGCATCGGCCTTGGCCAGGAAGGCGTCGAGGCCGCCGCGATGCTCGACCGAACGCAGCGCGTTGGCCGAAATGCGCAGGCGCACGTTCTGGTTCAGCGCTTCCGAGATCAGCGTCACATTGACGAGATTGGGCAGGAAGCGACGCTTGGTCTTGTTGTTGGCGTGGCTCACATTGTTGCCGGACATGACTGCCTTGGCAGTGAGTTCGCAGGTGCGGGACATGGTTCTAACCTTCGGTTCTCGGTCCTGGCCAAACATTCGACCCGCGCCGGGTGGCGCGCGGTTTCGGTCAGGCGGCCTTATGGAAAAAGTTGGCGTTCCATAGTTGCATTTCGCCGAGGCGTCAAGCTTGGGGTTGGTTAGTGCCAAGGGAATCAATCAAAAGATGACCGATGCCGGCGCTGCCCCTCATCCGCCTGCCGGCACCTTCTCCCCGTATAGTGACGGGGAGAAGGGGCTTGGCCGCAGGCTCGGCGCTTCTGCAACTTCGCAAATTGGCGAAACCCTTTGCAAGGCGACCTTCTCCCCGTCCCTATACGGGGAGAAGTGCCCGGCAGGGCGATGAGGGGCTGCGCAAACCTGTAGCGATTTTCCAGGTGGCCACATTTTGTTCTTGCTTTGTGCCGGCAGCTATGCTACTAATTTCGGTATGGTGCTAATTGGCTCCAACGACCCGCCCGCCGAGGCGGGTTTTTTATTTTGGCTGTCGACCAGCCCCAACGTTGCCTGCCGACGGCGCCTTTCACATTAAGGCCGGAATTCAGCCTATAAGCGGTCGCACAGGGACATGCCAGACCGGAGCCGCCCCGTCCGGTCGACAATCAAGGACCCGCCATGCCTCGTTCTTTCCTCCATGCCCTGGTCGTGCTGATGGCCGTCGCGCTTTCGACGACGGTTTCGGCCGCTGAGCCGCAATCCTTCACGGGCGAATATTCGGTGTCGTTCCTCGGCCTCTCCGTGGCCAAGGCGAAATTCTCCAGCCAGTACGAGGGTGACAGCTATTCGATCGAGGGCAGCGTTTCCGCCGCCGGGCTCGCCACTTTGTTCGACGATACGCGAGGCACGATCTCGTCGAAGGGCAAGATTTCGGGCAAGCAGTTGCAGCCGCAAGCGTTCCACGCCGACTACACGTCCGGCAAGAAGGCATCGATGATCGACATCCAGTTTGCCAACGGCGTCGTCACCTCGACCAAGGTCGTGCCTGAGCCGAAGAAGCGCAATCCCGAGAATTGGATACCGCTGGTCGGCAGCCATCTCGTATCGGTCCTCGATCCGATGGCCGCCACCGTCATCCATGCCGACAGCCTCGACCAGGTCTGCGGGCGCACGGTGAAGCTCTATGACGGCGAAATGCGTGCCGATCTGAAACTGACCTACGAGTCCAAAGGGTCGATCTCGGTGGCCGGCTACAAGGGCGATACGGTCACCTGCAGGCTGGGCTTCGAGCCGGTGGCCGGTTACCGCAAGAACCGCAAGGCGCTGAACTACCTGAAGAAACGCAGCCGCATCATGGTGACGTTTGCACCGGTCGGCCAAAGCGGCGTATATGCGCCGATCCGCGCCACGGTCAGCACGCAAATCGGCCCGTTGACGATCAGTGCGGAGCGGTTCGAAGCAAACGAATAGGCGTGACGGTGCGCCGCCAACGATGGGCAGGGGGCGACCGGTATGGCGCGCGCAACACTGATCGGCTTCTCCGCGGTCGCCATGTGGGCGCTGCTGGCGCTGCTTACGGATGCTTCGGGCGCCGTGCCGCCGTTCCTGCTTTCGGCAATCACCTTCACGATCGGCACCTGTGTCGGGCTGGTTGCCCGGCTGTTCATGCCGGCAGCTGATGGCGCCGCGAAGATACCGCGCCAGGTTTGGGCGATCGGCATTGCCGGCCTGTTCGGCTACCACTTCTTCTATTTCACCGCGCTGCGCAATGCGCCGGCCGTCGAGGCCAGCCTGATCGCCTATCTGTGGCCGCTGCTGATCGTGCTGGGGTCGGCGCTGATGCCGGGCGAGCGGCTGGCCTGGAACCACGTCGCCGGCGCGCTGCTCGGCCTTGCCGGCACGGTCCTGATCGTCACCAAGGGCGGCGGGCTTGCCTTCGATGCGCGTTATGCCTTCGGCTATGCAATGGCCGGCGTCTGCGCGGTGCTGTGGTCGTCCTATTCGCTGTTGTCGCGGCGCTTCCCGTCGGTGCCGACCAGCATCGTCACCTGGTTCTGCGCCGCCACCGCGGCACTTTCGCTGGTCTGCCATCTGTTGCTGGAAGAAACGGTGCTGCCCAACGGCGCCGGCCAGTGGCTGGCCGTGCTCGGCCTAGGTCTAATGCCGGTGGGGGCGGCGTTCTATGCCTGGGACATCGGCGTCAAGCGCGGCAACATCCAGGTGCTGGGGGCGGCGAGCTATGCCGCGCCGCTGCTGTCCACCCTGGTGCTGATCGCCGCCGGCTTCGCCGAGCCGTCATGGCGCATCCTCGCCGCCTGCGTGCTGATCACCGGCGGCGCGGCACTGGCGGCGAAATCGCTGTTCCTGCGCAAGAGGGCCACGAGCGAGGCAAACGCATGATGCCGTTTCCCGGCGGCATCGATGCCAATGCCAATGCGACGCTGGTATTTTCGCTGGCGGCGGCGGTGATTTACGCGTTCAGCCTCGGCATGCCGCCGCGCCTTTCGCGGTCGGCGGCAAGGACATTGCCGGTGGCGATGCTGGCGGTGCTGGTCGCGCAGCAGGGCGGCCCATGGCTGCTCGTCGCCGCGCTGGGCGTCAGTGCCGTCGGCGACGCCTTCCTGTCGCGCGACGGCGAGAAGGCATTTCTTGGCGGCACGGCCAGTTTTCTTGCCGCGCATGTGCTTTACGTCGTGCTGTTCCTGCGCGCCGGCAGCGGCCTCGGGCTGCTCTCGGCCGAACCGTGGCGAGGAATTATTGCCCTGGCGATGGCCGTGTTGGCGCTGGCGATGATTTTCGCGCTCTGGCGCCGCACCGGCCCGGCCTTGCGTTTGCCGATTGGCATCCATGCCGCGGCGCTGCTTGGCATGGGCATTGCGGCGCTCACCCTGAACAGCGTCTGGGTCGTCGGCGGCGTCATCCTGCTCATGCTGTCCGACGGGCTGCACGCCGCGGAAAAGTTCCTGCTGCCCGCCATCTCGGCGCACCGCATTTGGGTGCGCCATGGGGTCTGGGCGCTGTATTATGCCGGCCAGCTGGCGATCACGCTGGGTTTGCTGCTGGGCTAGGTGCCTAGGGCGTTCCCGGCAGCCAGCCTGGTTCGGCGAGTTCGAAGGCGGAGAAATCGAAACCCGGCGCCACGGTGCAGCCGACCAGGGTCCATTCGCCGAGGCTGCGTGCCGACTGCCACCAGCCTGCCGGCACGACGATCTGCGGCCGCTCGCCCGCGGCAAGCGCCGTACCGAGGACCTCCTCGATGACGGGACCGCCTTCTCGGTGTATCGACAGCGCCAGCGGCGCACCGTCATAGAAATGCCAGACCTCGGCCGCGTCCTTGACCCGGTGCCAGGCCGACAATTGGTCCTTCTCGAGGAGGAAATAGATCGCCGTCGAATGCCCGCGCGTGCCTGCCGTGCCGTCGCGAAAGGTCTCGGCATACCAGCCGCCTTCCGGATGCGGCTTCAGGCCGAGCAGGGCGATGATTTCGGCGGAACTGGTCATGACCCTAGCTCCTGGCGCGCTCAGAAATTGTCCTTGCGCTTGCGGATCTCGGCGAACACTTCGGCGTCGGAGGCCTTCTCCAGGCCGAGATGCCTGCGGATCGCCGGATCGTGCCAGCGCAGGAACGGATTGGTCGACAGTTCCTCGCCGATCGTCGTCGGCAGCGTCGGCTTGCCGTCGGCGCGCAGCGCCTCGACCTTGGCGGCACGCTCTTTCAGCGCCGAATTGGTCGGGTCGACGGTGAGCGCGAAACGGGCATTGGCCAGCGTATACTCATGGCCGCAATAGACGACCGTCTCGGCCGGCAGCGCCGCGAGCTTCTTCAGGGATTCGTACATCACCGGCGGCTTGCATTCGAGCAGCCGCCCACAGCCGAGCGCAAACAGCGTGTCGGCGGCGAATGCCACTTTCGACGCCGGCAGATGATAGGTGACATGGCCGGCGGTATGGCCGGGTGTGGCGATGACCTCGATCCGCTCGTCGCCGAGATGGACGACCGAGCCTTGCTCGACAGTTTCGTCGATGCCGGGAATCTTTGCCTTTTCGGCTTCCGGCCCGACAATGCGCAGCTTGAAGCGCTCCTTCAGCGCCAGATTGGCCTCGACGTGGTCGAGATGGTGGTGAGTGGTCAGGATCATCGTCGGGGTCCAGCCGGTGCGCTTGATCGCCGCCAGGATGGGCGCCTCCTCGGGCGCATCGATGAGCGCCGTCTGACCGCTTTTCGGGTCATGCACCAGCACGCCGAAATTGTCGCTGCGGCACATGAATTGTTCGATCTCGACCGGCATCGCATCTCTCCCTTTATTGCCGCAGACATAGGGCGCCCGCCAGCCGATGTCATCTGCCTTTGTTGAACTTGGACTGCTTCGAAGCTACCGTTCCGCGCATGCATTCAGACATTGTCGATCTCCGTTCGTTTTATTCAACCACGCTCGGCCGCCTGGCCGAACGCTCGATCACCATGGCGCTGTCCTCGATATGGGCCGTCGTGCCCAACGAGCGGCTGGTCGGCCTCGGCTACACCTTGCCGTGGCTGGAACGCTTCGGCAGCGATGCCGAGCGTGTCTTTGCCTTCATGCCGGCAACACAGGGCGCGGTGGTCTGGCCGGCGACCGGGCCGACGGCGACCGCGCTGGTCTTCGATGAGGAACTGCCGCTGGTCGATTCCTGCATCGACCGCATGCTGCTCGTCCATTCGCTCGAACATGTCGAGAACCCGCGCGAGACGCTGAACGAGATCTGGCGGGTGCTGTCGCCGGCCGGCCGTGTCGTCATCGTCGTGCCCAACCGGCGCGGTGTCTGGGCACGCTTCGAGCATACGCCTTTCGGCAATGGCCGACCGTTCTCGCGCGGCCAGCTGACCGAATTGCTGCGCGAAGCGAATTTCACGCCGGCGGCGTGGTCCGATGCGCTGTTCTTCCCGCCGTCGCCGCGACGTTTCATGATGCAGTTCCATAATGTGCTGGAACGCGCCGGCCGGCGCTTCTGGCCGATCTTTTCGGGCGTTATCGTCGTCGAGGCGCAGAAGCGGCTCTATCAAGGCGTGCCGGTTGCCCAGCGCGCGTCCCGCCGCGTCTTCGTGCCGGTTCTCTCGCCGCATGGCGCGCCGACGCTTGGCCGGCTGTCGCGGGCCGAACACCCGGCACCGCCAGGATGACGCGTTCGTGATCCGAGACGTGCTTTTTCACGCCTATCTGACGATATCAGGTTTGCTGTCCGATTGAAGGCCGTGCGGCCGATCCCTATGACCGGTTTGGCATTGCTCCGAATGCAAGGATTTAACCGATGGATGATCGTCCGGATGTCGAGGCCAGCGCCCAGAAGCTTGCCACGTCGATCGAAGCCAGCAGCCTGCGTGAGCAGCTGGCAACAATCAAGATAGCGCTGACCAGCTCGCCGGTGCGAAAACAATTGCTTTGGGCAGCGATCGGCATCGTCGCCGTCATCGTGGCGAGCTCGATCGGGCAGGTTCTGCTCAATCGCTGGAACCAGCCTTTCTACGACGCGCTGGCGCGGCGCGACATGCCGGCTTTCCTGCATCAGCTTCTGGTCTTTGCCGGCATCGCCGGCGGGCTTGTGGTGCTCAATGTCGGCCAGACCTGGCTCGACCAGATGCTCCGCCTGAAGCTGCGCGAGGCGCTGACGCTCGACCTGATCGACGAATGGATGCGGCCGGCGCGTGCCTTCCGGCTGACCCATGCCGGCGCCATCGGCGTCAATCCCGACCAGCGCCTGCAGCAGGATGCCGGGCATCTCTCCGATCTTTCCACCGGTCTTGGCATCGGCCTACTGCAGTCCTGCATCCTGCTTGCCTCGTTCGTTGGGGTCCTGTGGTCGCTGTCCTCCGGCTTCGTCTTCCACATAGGCGGCCATTCGCTGGCCATACCCGGCTACATGGTCTGGGCGGCGATCCTTTATGCCGGCACCGCCTCCTGGTTGAGCTGGCTGGTCGGGCGACCGTTGATCCGCTTCAACAACGATCGCTATACGCGTGAAGCGGAGCTGCGCTCCTCGGTGGTTCGCGTCAACGAGAATGTCGATGCCATCGCGCTGGCGCATGGCGAGGCCGATGCCAGGCGCCGGCTCGAATTCGATCTCGGCATGGTGCTGGGCGCCATGCGGCGCATCTACAGCGCCCAGATCAATCTTTCCTGGGTTACCGACACCTATGGCTGGATCACTGTCGTCGCGCCGATCCTAGTCGCCTCACCGGTCTATTTCGCCGGCGATATCAGCTTTGGCGGCTTGATGATGGCAGTCGGCGCTTTCAACCAGGTCCATTCGTCGCTGCGCTGGTTCATCAACAATATCGGCGGCATCGCCGATTGGCGCGCTACGCTGATGCGGGTCGCCGACTTCCGCATCGCGCTTGCCGATACCGACGCGCTGCACCATACGGAAAGGCGCATTTCGTTCGGCGAAAACCCGGACGGCAGCCTGACCTTCGAGAAACTCGAGGTCGCCTCGCCGGAGGGATGCACCAAGCTTGCCGAGCCGCATGTCGAAATCCGCGCCGGCGACCGGGTCATGATCACCGGAGATCCGGGCGCCGGCAAGACGCTGTTCTTCCGGGCCATTGCCGGTCTGTGGCCATGGGGCAGCGGACGGATCGGCATGCCGGCCGGAGAAGCGCCGATCTTTGTTCCGCGTACCCCCTATTTCCCGCTCGGCAAGCTGCGCGAGGTGCTCAACCATTCAGACGGCGCGGCGGAGGCGAGCGATGCCGAGATCTCGGAGGTGCTGGCCGATGTCGGGCTGCAACGCCTGTCGTCCTCGCTCGATCGCTCGGCGCGCTGGGAGCGTGAGCTCAGCGACGACGAGCAACGTCTGCTGGCCTTTGCCAGGCTGGCCTTGCGACGGCCGAAATGGGTGATCATCGACGAGGCGCTGGACGCGTTCGACGGCCCAACGCTGAGACAAGTGCTGTCGATGCTGGAGAAGCGCCTTCCCGACGCCGCGATCCTCAATATCGGCCGCGGCCAGCACAATGGCCGCTTCTTCCGGCGGGCGTTGACCATCGTCAAGGATGCCGGCCAACCGCCACTCAAGCCGGCCCGTATCAGGGCAGGTGCCATCGAACCGCCCCCGGCGATCGCCTCGACCGGCCGAAAGAAATAGAAGGCAAGCTTTATTTCGCCGCGATCGCGGCGAAAAACTGTCGCGATCGTTTCAGATGGGAACGTTCCGATCGGCCATGCTTGACGCTCTCGCCCTGCTCGCCTGCCTTGCCTGCACCCCGGCGGCACCTGCGGCCGCGCCGGCCAATGCAATTGCCGTCGATGTCGAGCTGGTGCTGGCCGTCGACATCTCGCAGTCGATGGATGAAAGGGAGTTTGCCCTGCAGCGCGCCGGCTATGTCGCGGCGCTGCGCCACCCCGACTTCATCAACGCCGTGCGCGCCGGCACCTTCGGCCGCATCGCCATCGCCTATTTCGAATGGGCCGGCACCATCCGCGACGATGCGGTCATTGCCTGGCAGATCGTCGACAGCAAGGAGAGCGCCAACGCTTTCGCCGACAAGATCGCGGCCCGCCCGTTCAGGAGCTTTCGCGGCACCTCGATTTCCGGTGCTGTGGCTTTCGGCGCCGAGCTTTTCAACGGCACGGCCTTCACCGGCAAACGCCGCGTCATCGACGTCTCGGGGGACGGCCCAAACAACACCGGCTTGCCGGTCACAACGGCACGCGATGCGGCGCTGGCGAAGGGCATCGTCATCAACGGGCTGCCGATCCTGATCAGCCCGTCACCCACTTTCAGCCATCTCGACCGGTATTATGCCGAATGCGTTACCGGCGGGCCGGGCTCGTTCGTGCTGCCGATCTATGCTGCTTCCGAATTCGCCACCGCCACTCGCCGCAAACTGATCCTCGAGGTCAGCGGCATCGAGTATCCCAAGGTGGATCCGAGGACGATCCGCATCGACGCACCGATCGACTGCCTGCAAGGTGAGCGCGACCGAAGGTTTTTCTCGGACCCCTATTTCCCGGAACTTGACCGATAAGGCTGGCCCAGGGGTAAGCTAGGCTGGTGGCAGGCCGAAGGCCGGGAACAGAGATGGCCCGAGCGGCCCTATGAAGATCGTCAAGGAAGCGATCCCGCCCTCGGCTGCGTCGAACACATGCAGGGAATGGGCCCGCCATTCAGGGCCGTCGTGGCTGCGGGAATAAACCCCGACCGCCGGCTGGGCATTGGCGCGGGTGGCCAGTGTGCGGAAGCCGCCAAACCTCGGCCAGACGGTCTCGAAGAAACCGCGGATCGCTTCGCGGCCTTGATACCATTCAAGCCAAGGCGGCATGGTGTAGATGGCGTCCTCACGCAGCAGCTCGATCAAGCCGTCGAGATTGGCGGCCTGCCAGGCCTGCATGTAGCGTTCGAGCAGCAGGCCTTCTTCGCGGCTGGGCCGTGATCGGCTGGCCGGCCGTCCCTGAGGATAGCGCGCCGCCAGCGTTACGCGGGCTCGCTGCAACGCGCTGTTGATCGAAGCCGTCGATCCGCCCAGCAAACGCGCCGTCTCGACAGCCGACCATCCGAGGACGTCGGCAAGCAGCAGCGCGGCGCGCTGCCTGGGCGGCAGATCCTGGATCGCCGCGACGAAGGCGAGCTGGACGGCCTCGCGGCTCTCGTAACGGGCTTCCGGACCTGGCTCGCTGCCGGCAATGTCTGGAAGCTCGGCGTCGGGGTAGGGCTCCAGCCAGGCGATGTCGGCTACGGGCCCGCCTATGGCCGCCCCGTGCGAGGGCTGCCGTCCGGGTTCCCGGAGAACGCGACGCGCCCTCGACCTCGCCTTGATGGCGTTGAGGCAAGCGTTGGTCGCGATCATGTAGAGCCAACCGCGAACCGAACCTCGCCCGTCGAACTCCGATCTTGCGCGCCAGGCGCGAAGCAACGTGTCCTGGACGAGGTCGTCGGCCTCGTGCAGCGAACCCATCATGCGATAACAATGCAGCTTGAGCTCGCGGCGATGCGCGGCCGTGACCTTCTCGAAGGCCAGCCGATCGAGGATCGGCTGGCGTGATGGTTGCAGAGGTGGTTGACCGTTTGTCATGTGGCTTCTGCGGTTACGAGCGAGCGTTGCATTACGCGCCCCTCAGGCGGCCGGGGCAAGCCCGCTACCGCTCACCATGAAGGAACTGCCTTGCGGCTGGCCGGTGGCGAGTGCGACCACCGCCCGTCCGACATCGGCCGGCGTTTGCATGTCGGTCATGGCGGCGATGAAGTCCGCCGGCTGGATGCCCATATAGGCCGCTATGCTGTCGACGCCGGCTTTGCCCACGCCGGTTTCCGGCATGATGCGCATCGGCGCGAGCGCCATGAAGCGCAGGCCGAGGCCAAGCCGGTCGGCCTCCTTCTGGCTATGACCGGCCAGGAACATCTGCATGCGTTTTGCGCCAGCATAGCCGCCGGCGTTCGGTGGTCCGCCGGTCAAGGCCGCGCCGCTGGAGATCAGAACGATCCGGGTCCCCGGCTTGAGCGGACGCCGCAGAGCGGCCCGGCAAAACAGGAACGACGCCTTGACGTCCGTGTCCCAATTTGCCGAGAACGCCTTCCAGTTCTGTTCATGCACCGGCGCAGAAGGCGCCAGCGCACCTGCGCAGATCACCAGTACGTCCGGCTCAAGCGCGGCGAAGACCTTATCCGGGGCGGAGTCCATCGTAGCATCGGCCGCGAGCGTCTTCACGCCCGAGACCTCCCAGGCAAATTGCGCCAGGGCCTGTTTTCCGCGGGCGACGGCCAGCACCGTCGCTTTCTCCTTGAGGGCGGCCTCCGCGATGGAGCGGCCGACACCACGGCTGCCTCCGACGACGACGACATTCTGATTTTGCAACGATCCCATGGATCACCTCTCTATTCCCGGCCGCCGGACCATCCAGGCGCGCTCATCGATAAGGACAGCGCAGGTGGGTGGAAATCATCGGTGCCAGGCGGAAATATCTTTCAGCTGACGGCAGCGGCGCGTCGGTTTTGTATTCAGTGTCATTACCTCGGGGGTAATCGACCTGTGCGCGACGTCTCGGCAAACTGCTCCCATCAAGCCGGTTGTCCGGCCTTCGACCACAAGGAGTTACGCCATGACCGCCTACGCCGTCGCCCATATGCGCCAGGTCACGCCGGGGCCGCAGATCGTCGAGTACCTGCACAAGATCGATGCCACGCTGGAACCGTTTGGCGGCCGCTTCGTGGTGCACGGAGGCGAGGTGGAAGTCGTTGAAAACACCTGGCCGGGCTATCTCATAGTCATCGAGTTTCCCAACCGGCAGCAGGCACGTGCATGGTACGACTCGCCCGCCTATCAGGAGATATTGCCGCTGCGTACCGGCAATTCCCGGTCCGACGTGGTCTTCGTTGATGGCGTCCAGCACCCGCACAAGGCCACGGACGTGCTTGAATAGGGGGAATGATCGGGTACAACCGGCGTCTATGGTGCCGCCATCTATCTGGCGGCACCGAATTTGGATCGCGTCTGCATCGGCAGCTTCACCTCCCCTGCAGCACCTTGATCGCGTTGGACATGTCGCCGTGCGACAATGCAGCCAGGTAATCCGAGTAGTTGATCCTCCCGTTCGCGAAGCCGTTCATCAATCGCGTGCAGAACGTGTGTTCCAATCCGGCATCCGGGACGTTCATGAGCGCGGCGAGGTTTGCCCTTTCAACCTTGCCGAACCGCATCTTGAATTTGGTCATGCACCGCTGGATCGCCTGCCGTTTCAGCGCCGGGCTGCCGCTCAACGCGACTTGTCCATTCTGGAAATCGGTCTTCGACGTCGTGCATCCGGAAATCAAAGTGGCCGACATCAAAGCTGTTGCTAATACTAACGTCTTCATTGCTTCCCCCAAACCAACCCGTTTGAGACCTGTTAAAGCAACCAAGAATGCCGGGCAACTTCATTGGATTGAAAATTGAAAATATGGTTCTTGCGCAGGTCTGAGGTTCGTTGCTTCTGCCTGTCAAACCTATCGTTTCAGCAGGAATACCGCTTGCTGGCCGAAAAAGTTCCAGAACCACCAAGGCATGGAGAAGCCGATCCGCTGGCCGTTGGCGTCGAGCGCGGTTGCCTTTTCCACCGTCGCGCCAAGCTCGTCGCACAGATTGACGAAGTCGCGAATGGTGCAGAAATGGATGTTGGGCGTGTCGTACCAGGAATAGGGTAGGTCCCTGGTCACCGGCATGCGGCCGTTGAAGAGCAGCGAAAGGCGCACCCGCCAGTGGCCGAAATTCGGGAATGAGACGATGGCGCGGTTGCCGATCCGGAGCAGTTCGTCGAGCACCAGCTTCGGATTGCGGGTCGCCTGCAAGGTCTGCGACAGAACGACGAAGTCGAAACCCTTGTCGGGATAGAATTGGAGATCCTTGTCGGCATCGCCTTGAATAACCGACAGGCCGCGCGCCACGCATTCGTTGACGCCGCGCTGCGACAGTTCCAGCCCGCGGCCATCGACCTTCTTGGTCTCCTGCAGCAATTCGAGCAGCAGGCCGTCGCCGGAACCGACGTCCAGCACCCGCGACTGCGGCGGGATGAGATCGGCGACGACTTCGAGGTCGACGCGCTGGGCGCGGTTGACGCTCATGCGTTCGCCTCTTGCCTGACGCATGACCCTGATCCGAAAAGCCTGCAACTTTTCGGGGTCATGCGCTGATGCCTGGCACATGGTCCTGATCCGAACAATCCGCAACTTTTCGGGGTCATGCGCCGAGCCCTCTCGCCCGCGCGGCCGAGGCGATGAAGCCCTTGATGGCGGCGAACAGTTCGGGCTCATCCAGCAGGAAGGCGTCGTGGCCGCGGTCGGTCTCGATCTCGACGAACGATACCGAGGCGCCGGCCGCGTTCAGCGCGTGCACGACCGAGCGGCTCTCCTCGGTCGGGAACAGCCAATCGCTAGTGAACGAAACCAGGCAGAAGCGCGTCTTGGTGCCGGCGAAGGCATCGGCCAACCGGCCGCCATGGTCGGCGGCGAGATCGAAATAGTCCATCGCCCGGGTCATGTAGAGATAGGAGTTGGCATCGAAGCGATCGACGAACGTCATGCCCTGATGGCGCAGATAGCTCTCGATCTGGAAGTCGGCATCGAAACCGAAGGTCAGGGCTTCGCGGTCCTGCAGGTTGCGGCCGAACTTGCGGTGCAGCGCTGCTTCCGACAGATAGGTGATGTGGGCGGCCATGCGCGCCACCGCCAGCCCCTTTTCCGGCCGCTTGCCATGCTCGAAATATTTGCCGCCATGCCAGTCGGGGTCGGCCATCACCGCCTGCCTGCCGACCTCATGGAAAGCGATGTTCTGCGAGGAATGGCGGGCGCCGGTGGCGATCGGCAGCGCCGAGAAGACGCGCTCCGGATAGCTGGAGGCCCATTGCAGCACCTGCATGCCGCCCATCGAGCCGCCCAGCACGCTGAACAGCTGTTCGATGCCGAAATGCTCGACCAGCATCAACTGCGCCCGCACCATGTCGCGGATGGTGATGATCGGCAGGTCGAGCCCGTAGGGCTTGGCGGTGGCGGGATTGGTCGAGGCGGGGCCGGTGGAGCCGAGACAGCCGCCGATGACGTTTGACGAGATGACGAAGAAACGGTCGGTATCGATGATCTTGCCGGGACCGATCAGCACTTCCCACCAGCCCGGCTTGCCGGTCACCGGATTGGTGTTGGCGACATGCTGGTCGCCGGTCAGCGCATGGCAGACGAGGATGGCGTTGGAGCGCGCGTCGTTGAGCGTGCCATAGGTCTGGTAGGCGATCTGGAACGGCGACAGCAGCGTGCCGGCGTCGAGCTTGAGCGGCTTGTCGGCGCCGAAACGCAACACCGGGCTCGACGGCTGGTCGGCCTCGTTGTTGGTTTTTCGCGCGCGCAAAGCGACCATCACATCTCCTTGCCCGGCCTTCAGTTGTCCACCGGTCTGGGCAACAAAAAACCGGCCATGCCTTCGCAAAGCCGGTTACAAGATGCAAACGGCCCTTTAGCAAGTTGTTTAACGTGGCTGCAAGCCGACCGGCCAAATCACCACGGAACTGTAGCCGTTCTTCTATGACTCGCGCATGGCTTCGTCAACGGCAAGTTCTTGATCCCGAATTGCCGGCCCCTCGACATTCCGGGCCACGGCTTGTATTTCCGCTGCGGCTTCCGGATGGAGGCACTCTCGACGGATTTCATGAAATGAGCCAGACACCGGATCAGACACGTCCAAGGCCCCGCGCCGGCATCATGGACATCGAAGCCTATGTGCCCGGCAAGAGCGCGGCGCCTGAAGGTGTCGCCAAGGTCCATAAATTGTCGGCGAACGAGAACCCGCTCGGCCCTTCGCCAAAGGCGATAGAGGCCGCGCGCGCGGTCGCCGACAAGCTCGCGGTCTATCCCGACGGCAGCGCCAGGCGCCTGAGGGAAGCGATCGCCGAGGTGCACGGGCTCAACCCGGCGAACATCGTCTGCTCCAACGGCTCCGACGAGATTCTGGGCCTGCTGGCGCAGACCTACCTCGCGCCCGGCGACGAAGCCATCATCACCGAACACGGCTTCATGGTCTACAAGATCTACATACAGTCGGCCGGTGCCGTCCCGGTGACGGTCAAGGAGACCGATGAACGCGCCGATATCGATGCGATCCTCGCCGCGGTGACGCCGGCTACCCGGATCATCTTCCTTGCCAATCCAAACAATCCAACCGGCACCTACGTGCCGTTCCAGGAGGTGCGCCGCCTGCATGCCGGCCTGCCGCGAAACGTGCTTCTGGTGCTGGATGCAGCTTACGCCGAATATGTCCGGCGCAACGATTATGAAGCCGGCGTCGAGTTGGTGGCCAGCGCGGAAAACGTGGTCATGACCCGCACTTTCTCCAAATTGGGCCTGGGCGGGGCGCGGATCGGCTGGATGTATGCGCCAATGCACGTCATCGACGCGATCAACCGCGTGCGCGGGCCTTTCAACGTCAATGCAACGGCAATCGAGGCCGGCATCGCGGCGATCCACGACCGCGCCCATATCGAACGCAGCGTCGCGCACAACGAGACCTGGCTAGCCTGGCTGAGCGAGCAACTAAGCGGGCTCGGGCTGCGGGTGACACCGAGCGTCGGCAATTTCATCCTCATCCACTTTCCCGAGGACAAAAAGCATTCGGCGGCGGCCGCCGACGACTACCTCAGTGCGCGCGGCTACATATTGCGGCGCGTTTCCGGGTACGGTTTTCCCAACGCGCTGCGCATGAGCATCGGCACCGAAGAGGCCAATCGCGGCGTTGTCGCAGCACTCGCGACATTCCTGAAAAGCTAGAACACCATGACATCACCGATGTTCGAAAAAATCGCGCTGGTCGGCATCGGCCTGATCGGCTCGTCGCTGGCCCGCGTCATCCGCCGCGAGGGGCTCGCCGGCCAAATCGCGATTTCGACGCGCAGCGAAGCGACGCTGGCACGGGCGAGCCAACTCGGCCTTGGCGACACCTATACGACGGATGCGAAAGAGGCGGTTCGCGATGCTGATCTGGTTATCGTTTCGGTGCCGGTCGGTTCTTCCGGTACGGTCGCCGCGGAGATCGCGCCGGCGCTGAAGAAGGGCGCCATCCTCACCGATGTCGGCTCGACCAAGGCGTCGGTGATCGCGCAGATGCAGCCGCACGTGCCTGATGGCGTGCACTTCATCCCCGGCCATCCTTTGGCCGGCACCGAAAAATCGGGACCGGACGCCGGTTTTGCCGAACTGTTCGAGAACCGCTGGTGCATTTTCACGCCGCTGCCCGGCACCGATCCCGCAGCACTGGAAAAGCTCTCGGAATTCTGGCGCCGCTGCGGCTCCAACATCGACACGATGGACCCGCAGCATCACGACATGACGCTGGCCATCGTTTCGCACCTGCCGCATATCATCGCTTACAACATCGTCGGTACCGCCGACGATCTGGAGTCGGTGACCAAGTCCGAGGTCATCAAATACTCGGCTTCCGGCTTTCGCGACTTCACCCGTCTCGCGGCGTCCGACCCGACCATGTGGCGCGACGTCTGCCTGCACAACAAGGACGCCATTCTCGAAATGCTGGCGCGGTTTTCCGAGGATCTGTCCTCGCTGCAGCGGGCGATCCGCTGGGGCGACGGCGAAAAACTGTTCGACCTGTTCACCCGCACCCGCGCCGTCCGCCGCTCGATCATCGAGGCCGGCCAGGATATCGACGTACCGGATTTCGGCCGCCAGGCAGTCGAACACCCGCCGAAGGGATAAGCCGCGGCAGGCCGATCGCAGGCCAGCCTGGCTTAGAGCGGTTCATCGTTTCACAGAAACGCCGAACGGCTCTATCTCTTTGTTTTGCGCAATTCCGGACGGAAAACCGTTTCACACTTTTCCTGGAATTGCTCTAGTCGAGCGGCTTGATCTTGCCGAGCGGGATGAAGCCGAGCGAGGCCTTGCCCCTGACGATCTTGAGCGGCATCGACGGCTGGTTGCCGAGGAGCGCCAGTCCGGCAAAGCCGGTCTGGATCTCTTTCTTCTGCTCGGGGATGGCGGTGGCGAGGATTGCCGCCACGGCCTTTGGATCATTGAGCCTGATCGTCAGGTCGGCATTTATGAGACCGTCGTCATCGACCGACAGCGGTCCGGAAACGGTGATGCGCGCAGTTCCGGACGACAGATCGAGCTCGTGGATTTCGGCCGCCTGGCCGCGCAGGCTCTTCGGATTTGCCTTGATCAGTGTCACGCCGTTTTTCAGCGTGACGTCGCCGCTGCCGTCGAGCGGCGGCAAGACGCGCCCGCCGATGGCCGCTGCGTCGATTTCAAGATCGGTGAAATTGCCGGCAGAGTCGATGTCCGGGCCGTTTGGGCGCAATTGTCCGGTGGCGGTTCCGGCGCTGAACAGCGAGACGGGATCGGTGTCGTCTGCCGGATCGGTCTGGCCGGACAGGCCTTCTGCCTGCAGCGAGAGGCGTCTCGGCAGCGGCCAGGACAGCTTCATGTCGGCCCGCAGGTCATCCCAGTCGATCCAGAGCGGGGTCATGCCGGGAACAGAGGTCCTGAGCGGCCCCCTGAGCTCGGCGGCAGGCGACAGAAGGCGGGTGATCTGCGTGGCGGCGTTGATCTTGCCTGTCGATGCCGCGACGTTGCGGCTGTCGTCCTCGTAAGCCAGGCTGTCGCAGGAAACGGTGAAGCTGAAGGGATAGCCGCTGACCGCGAGATTGGCGCAGTCGGCCTTGATGCCTTTGTCGTCGAGATCGGCGACCGCCTTTTTGGTGGCGCTCTCGACCAGGTCCGCCAGGTAGAACCAGCCCGCGCTGTAGATGCCGAACAGCACGAGGATGAAAGCGGCAAGCCACAACAGGCGGCGACGTTGGCTGGGCGGCGGGCGCTCGTCACTTGACGTCATGCTGCGGCTTTCGTTAACGCGGGGTGGCACGGGCGGGCTGTCGCTTGCGGCACCAACAGGTAGACGGACTGAAACACCACCGGTGAGGTGGTCGTCACAATCAGGCTTGGCGATATGGGCGATTTTTGGGTTTTTGGCTACGGCTCACTGATCTGGCGACCGGGATTCGCACATGTCGAGACGCGGCGCGCCCGCCTGCATGGCTACCGCCGTTCGCTCTGCGTCTATTCTTTCGTGCATCGCGGCACGCGCGAACGGCCGGGCCTGGTGCTCGGCCTCGACCGCGGAGGCTCCTGCATCGGGCTGGCGTTCCGGGTTCCAGGCGAGCTGCGCAACGAGGTCATTACCTATCTGCGCGAACGCGAGCTGGTCACCAACGTCTATCTCGAACGTGTGCTCCGCGTTCGCCTCGATAACGAGGAGACGGACAGGCGCGGCACCAATGGGGGCGAGACGGTGGAGGCCGTGGCCTACGTTGTCGACCGCAGCCATGAGCAATATGCCGGCGCGCTCGACGCGGCCGAGGCGGCGGCCGTCGTCCGAGGCGCCGTCGGCCAGTCGGGGAGGAATGAGGATTACGTGCTCAGCACGCTGGAGCACCTCGAAGCACTGGGTATAAGCGACCACTGGCTGGAAGACGTGACGAGACGGATCGCGACGTAGCTTCGGTGCCGTGACGCGGGCTACATCCTGAAAATCTGTTTTCCAAGATCGGCGCGATCCAGGCTGTTTGCCACGGCAAGCTTGAACTCGGTCAGCGGGTGGAGACCGCCGACAGGAACGTGGAAGCCGGGCTGGCCGAAGGTGTCGATAATCTCGCATAGCACAGGCCGGTCGGCTTCGGCAGGCGGCGAAAAGAAGTAGCGATAGATATTCGCCCTGATCTCGACGCCGCTCAGCAACACGTCGAAATTGTGCAGTTCGAAGCGCTCGGCACTCATTCCGCCATTGATCACCATCTGCCCGCCGAGCGCCAGGGTGCGGATCAATTCGCCGCTGACAGGTCCGCCGACATTGTCGATGATCCCGTTCAATCCGGCGCCGCCGGTGATATCCATCACCGCTTCCCGGATACTTGCCTTCAAGTCCGAAAGGTCAAGAATGGCGGCGGCGCCAAGCGTCTTCAGATCGAAGCTTTGGTGCGAGCGCCGCACAAGCGCGATGACGTTGATGCCGCGTCGTTGGGCGAACTGCATCACCATTGTCGAAATTGACGAATAGCCGGCCGTGACAGCCAGCCACTGGCCAGGCCGCACACGGGAATCCACCAGCAGATCCCACGCGGTAATGGGGTTCACCATCTGCCCGGCGCGTTCGACAGGATAGCCGGCAGGCAACGGGATCAGCCATTCGGCGGGAATGGCGGCGTACTCGGCCCAGCTGCCATAATAGCTGAACGCGACAAGCATCCCCGGTTCCAACCCGACGTTCGCGCCAACGGCTTCGACGATGCCGGCGCCATGGTTTCCGGCGATCTGCCGGGGAAAATGCGGCTTCTTCGGTTCGGGATAGAGGTTCTGGATAAACAGGAAGTCGCCCGGATTGATCGAGGCCGAGACCATCCTGACCAGCACCTCGCCGTCGCTGATCCGTGGCATCGGCAGGTCATCCACATAGAGCACGTCGCGCGGCGAACCGATGGCGTCAAATACAATTGCTTTCATGCCGGTCTCCATAACAAACGATCCGAGGCCAACAGTCTGAGCCCCGGCCAGACCGTGCCGAGACTTGCGTCGGCGCGGCGGAACCTATGGCCGGCCGGCAAAGGTCTGAATTGGCAGATTTGACAATCTATATGCTAAACTTGCCAGATTGTTTCCCCAGAGGGTACTGGTTTGGAAATTCGGGACAGCCTCTTGAAGCCCGACACGGCGCGGCGGGTCGCGGTTTTGTGAAGCGCCGGCGGGCTGGAAAAGAGGCTATGCGTTTGACGTTGCCACGGTGCGACATAGGTTAGCCCGATCGGCGGCTCCCATCCGCCCCAGCATGAATCACCATGGAGATCAGCCTTGCAGAAACGTCGTCTCGGTCGCACCGACCTATCCATCGCGCCATTGGTTCTGGGCGGCAATGTGTTCGGCTGGACCGCCGATGAGAAAACCTCGTTCGACCTGCTCGACCGCTTTGTCGACGCTGGCCTTAACGCCATCGACACGGCCGATTCCTATTCGCGCTGGATTGCCGGCCACCAAGGCGGCGAATCCGAAACCATCATCGGCAAATGGATGAAGAGCCGTGGCAACCGCGACAAGGTTGTCGTCATCACCAAGGTCGGTTCGGATATGGGACAGGGTAAGAGGGACTTGTCCGCCGCCTATATCGAAAAGGCCATCGACGCTTCGCTGAAGAGGCTGCAGGTCGATAGCGTCGATCTCTACCTGTCGCACTGGCCCGACCCGGCGACCCCTTATGAGGAAACGCTCGGCGCTTACCAGAAACTGCTCGACAAGGGCAAAATCCGTTATACCGGCGCTTCCAACCTCGACGCCGCCCAGTTGCGGGCCGCACTTGACGTAGCAAGCCTGCGCGGCCTGCCGCGCTACGAGGTGCTGCAGCCGGAATACAACCTTTACGACCGCTCGTCCTTCGATGGTCCGCTGCGCGATCTGTGCGCGGCCGAGGACATCGGCGTCATCACCTATTTCAGCCTCGCGAAGGGGTTTCTGAGCGGCAAGTACCGGAGCGAGGCCGACCTCGGCAAAAGCCCGCGCGGTGGCGGTGTGAAAGGCTATCTCAACACCCGCGGCATGCGCATTCTCTCAGCGCTCGACGCGGTGTCGGCCAGACATTCGGCCAAGCCGGCGGAAGTGGCGCTTGCCTGGGTCATGGCGCGGCCCGGCGTCACCGCCCCGATCGCCAGCGCGACGACGCTCGACCAGCTCGACAGCCTGATGCGTGCCGCGTCGTTGCAGCTCAGCCCGGACGATATCGCCGAGCTCGACAAGGCCAGCGCGTAGCCGCGCACGATCGTTCAAGACCGGCGCCGCTGCCTTGCCCTACCGTCCCTGCCTCGTCACAGGATGCAGGGACGCCGCATGGCCGGACAGGGTCTTCTCGATCAGCAGCTATGGCAGCGATTGCTGGCGCTTGTGTTGGCGTCGGCCATCGTCATGGGCAGCCCGGGGCCGGCGACGATAAGCGTCACCGCGATCGGCGCCGCGTTCGGCCTGCGCGGTTCGCTGCGCTATGCCTCGGGAATCGTTGTCGGGACGGTTCTCGTGCTTTTGGTGGTGGCGACGGGCATCATGGCCGTTCTCACCGCGCTGCCGAAGCTCGCAGCGCTGTTGGCGGTCGCGTCAGCAGCCTACATCCTCTATCTGGCGTTGAAGATAGCGACGGCGCCGCCGCTGGCGGCACGCATTGGTGGGGCGGCACCTCCCACTTTCCTGGGCGGGTTCCTTCTGGCCGTTGCCAATCCGAAAGCCTATGTGGCGATTGCCGCCGTGTTCGCCGGCGCGTCTCCTGGCGCCGGCGGTCTTGCTATTTCAGCCAAGCTGGCGGTCCTCGCCTTGATGATTGCTGCCATTCATCTCTTGTGGCTTCTCGCCGGCGCGGCTTTTGCACATTTGCTGCGCAAACCGCTGGCGTCGCGGATCATCAATCTGGTGTTTGCCGTGACGCTGGTTGCAACAGCCGCCCTGGCTGCCTTGCCGTGAGCCTTTCTGGCATGCGCGGCGGGTGTCTCAGCCTTTCAATTCAGGTTTCGCATCGAGCTCACCAAGCCGTTTCATTGCCGTCGGCGGCATCGGCGGCGGGTTCGGCGTCTGTGCCGCCTCGACGAGAAGCTGGTCGCAGGCGGCCTCCGTCTCGCCGATCAGCCGTTGCATGAATTCGTCCTTGCCGAGGCCGGGCGGGATCGGTGGCAGGAAGCGCGCCTTGATCGTGCCAGGATAGCGCAGGAATTTGCGGCGCGGCCAATAGAGACCGGCAACGTGGGCGACCGGCACCACCGGAATGCCAAGTTGCGCGTAGAGTTCGACGATGCCGTATTTATAGACCGGCTCGTCGCCCGGCGCCCGGCGCGTGCCCTCGGGGTAGATGATCAGCTGCCGCGGATTGCGCGCCAATTCCTGTTTGGTCGCGGCGATCACCGTCTTCAATGCCTTCGAGCGGCTGCCGCGGTCGACAGGAATCATCCGCATCTTCAAAATGTACCAGCCGAAGAACGGGATCCAGGTCAGCTCCCGTTTCAATATGTAAACGGGATCGTCGAGATAAGGCAGGAAAGCGATCGTGTCCCAGAAGGACTGGTGCTTCGGCGCCAGGATGAAGGAGCCGCCAGGCAGGTTTTCCCGGCCGGTGATCTCACTTCTGGTGCCGGCGATCTTGTCGTAGAGCCACATGCTGGTGCGCGACCAGAATTTCGGCACGAACCAGGCGCGATGGCGTGGCGACAGGAAATAATACGGGGTCCAGAGGATCATCTGGACGATCAAATTGAGGTAGAAGGCGAGATTGAACGCCAGCGAGCGGAAATACAGCATACAGCAAGTGCCCGGTGAGGAGGTGTGCGTTGGTTACACCAAGCGCCGGCAAAAAGGAAACGCTGCGAGGCGGGCGATCGGCCCGGCCTTGCGATGGGCCGTCTTCGTCACGTTTGCCACGCCGCCTGCAGCAGGCGCTGTCTCAGGCGCGGGGCGGCGAAGTCGAGGAATGCGCGCAGCTTCACCGGCAGTAGCCCCTGGCCGGCATGGACGAGGCTCACCGGCCATGGGTCTGGCTCAAACTCTTGAAGCACCGGGCGCAGCCTACCCGACCGGACTGCGGCGGCGATCTGGTAGGAAAGCAGCCTCGTCACGCCGACGCCGGCAATCGCCGCATCGATCGCTGCCTCAGCCGTGTTGACCCGTAACCTGGAGCGGACCGGCACGCTGACTTCGGTCTTGCCGGTGGCGAAGCTCCAGGCTGCGGCGGTGAGCCCTTCAAAGGTGATTGCACTGTGTGCTGCAAGCTCCTGCGGCGTTTTCGGCGTGCCGTGCTCGGCGAGATAGGCCGGGCTCGCGCAAACGACGCGGCGGATCGAACCCAGGCGGGTGGCGATCAGGCTCGAATCGGCAAGCTCGCCGATGCGGACGGCGAGGTCGATGTGCTCTTCGACCAACTGGGTTATCCGGTCGGCGAGTGTCAGCCGCACACCTACCTCAGGATAGACGGAGAGGAAGCTGGTGATGACCGGCAGCACATGCAGGCGGCCGAAGACGATCGGCGCAGTGACGATCAGTTCGCCGGTCGGGGCGCTGTATTCGCCGGCGGCTATTCGCTCGGCCTCGCCGACCTCGTCGAGAATGCGACGACACGCGGCGAGATAGGCATGGCCCGCATCGGTCAGCGACAGCTGCCGCGCCGTGCGGTTCAACAGCCGTGTCTTCAGATGCCGCTCCAGGTCCGAAACCTTGCGGCTGACCGTCGTCAGCGGAATGCCGAAGCGGCGCCCGGCAGCCGAGAGGCTGCCTGTCTCCGCCGCGGCAACGAAAAGCGACATGGACTGGAGGCGATCCATAGCTCTCCCGAAAATTTGCCCTCCCGAAAAACGGAAGGATAGATTGCAGATATGGCATCTGCATCTCGAAGATGGAAGGACCTATTTCCTTACTAGCAATGCAGCGCAGCTCGGCGCTTGAGGAGGCTTCCATGAACGCTCACACCAGCGATGTTGCTTTCACCCCGACGGTGAAGGCGATTCAGGCGCGCAAGGGCTCGCGCCAGGCCTATGCCCGTGTCGAGGAGCGTGGCGGCTGGCAGGCGGTAATCACGCCCGATCTCGCCGCCTTCATCGAGGCGCAGACCAGCGTCTTTCTGTCGACCGCCAATGCGGACGGGCAGCCTTACATCCAGCATCGCGGCGGGCCTGCCGGTTTCCTCAGGGTGCTCGACGAACGGACGATCGGCTTTGCCGATTTTTCCGGCAACAGGCAGTTCATCACCCAGGGCAACCTCAGCGACAACCCACAGGCTTTCCTATTCCTGATCGATTATGCGCACCGGCAGCGCATCAAGATCTGGGGCAGGGCGCGCGTCGTCGAGGGCGATGCCGAGCTGACGGCAAAGCTGATGCCGCAAGACTATAAGGCGCGACCCGAGCAGGTTATCCTGTTTACGGTTTCGGCTTGGGATTCAAATTGCTCGCAGCACATCCCGCAGCGTTTCGAAGCGGCCGACGTGGCGGCGGCGCTGGGCGAACGCGACAAGCGCATCGAACGGCTCGAACAGGAGATCGCACGCTTGCGATCGGATGCAGCAGCCAGGGAATAAGAGCCAGGGAATAAAAGTGCCGGTGCCGTTCAGCTTCCGCCTGCGGCGTCGGCCAGCGCGACGCTCTCGGTTTGCTTCACCGGCATGATGCCGCGCGCCAGCGCCAGCAGGTATTTGTTGTATTCGGTGAACAGCACGCGCAGCGCTTCCGGCTTGGTCAGCCAGCCGCCATTCTCGAGGTTGGTGTTGACCACCGGATAGGGCTCGAGCCTTGCGCCGTGCAGCAGCCGGCCCATTTCCAGCAGGCTGCGCGGCATATGATAATTATTGGTGACGAGAATGACGGTGCCGTAGGCATGGTCCTCGACCCATTTGGCACTTTCCTCGGCATTGCCGATCGTGTCGAGCGCGGCGCGGTCGATGTCGACGCAGCAGGAAAACAGCCTCTTGTCGCCGCCGGTCGCGGCCTGAAGCTGGCGGCGGCTGGCGGAGGGATGGACGCCGCTGATCAGCAGCCGCTCGCCCTTGCCTAAGGCAAGCAGGCCCATCGCAGCGTCGAGGCGCGATTGGCCGCCGGTCAGCACGATGATAGCGTCGGCCCTTGCCGGATTGGCGGGCGTAGTCAGGCGGCTGACGGTATTGGCGAACCAACCGAAGCCGGCGACAAACAGCGCCATAAAGGCGAGCAGAAGGAGAGCCGAGATGCGCAAGGAGCGGCCTGCCAGCAGCCGCCCATGTCTGGCAAACTGATCCGGCTTGGCAAATTCATCAGGCTCGGCGAATACAGGCGGGCGCGCAACCAGCACTGGCATGCATCCAGCGGTATCGGTCGAGTCCCGAACGTCCATCATGAAATGGTTAATCCCGAAATACGGCCTTTGGTAGGAAAAAAATGCAATTTTCGTGACGATGCGTTTTCATCCGTGATCGATCTTTCCTTTAGCCGGTGTCCGGCTGGCGAATGTCGATGTCGCTGAGATAGGTAACCACGGTGAAATGGGAGGTTGCCGCCGTCAGCGCGCCGATCACCAGCACCATGACAGCGACCCCGAGATAACCCGCCGAGCCGATGGCGAAATTGCCGAACAGGGCGGTCGCCTGGTCGGCCTGCGGCGTTGCCATGTTGCGTGACGACCACCAGGAGAAGACGATGAAGACCAGGATCGCCGCGGCGCCGCCTGCCGCGGCGCCCTTCATGCCGGTGACCAGAAAATGCCGGCGGAATTCGCGCGCGATGAAGCGCGCCTCGGCGCCGACAAAATGCAGCACCTCGATGATGTGGCCATTGCCGGCCATGGCGCCGCGCGTTGCGAATACCACGGTCAGCACCGTCGCCGACAGCATCAGCGCCAGCACTGCAATACCGATCGTTACCGTGGTGCGGGCCATGGCAACCAGCCGGTCGACCCAGGTGCGATGATCGTCGAGCGAGGCACTCGGCAGCTTCGGCGTGATCGCCGCGCGCAGTGCGGCGAAATCGGGCGGACTATTCTCGTCGATGGTGATGATGATCAAGCGCGGCACCGGCAGCTCATCGATGTTCAGGCCCGAGCCCAGCCAAGGCTCGAGCAGCCGGGCCGTCGCTTCGCGGTCGACGATCCGGGCGCTTTTCACGCCAGGGAATTCGCCGGCGATCTGCGAGGCCAGCGCAAGTGCGGCCTCCATGTCGAGGCCGTCGACCGGCTTGATCTGGATGGTCGCCTCGCGCGAGATCTGGTTCTCCCAGACGGAGGCGGTGTCACGCACCAGCGTGACGGCGCCAAACGTCAGACAGGACAGAAACGTCATGATGGCGATGACCAGCACCAGCGCCCGGCCGGCGATGTTCTGCGCCGGCACGATCGGCGCCATTTTGCGCTGGACGCGGGGCTTTGCCGCCGCGGAGTCCTGACCCTCGAAATGTTCGACGGAGAGCTCAGTCATAGATGTCCAGCCTTCCGCCGGCCAGGATCATTCGCCGTGCGTCCACCTGTTCCATCAGGCCGAGGTCGTGTGTGGCGATCACCACGGCGGTGCCCAGCCGGTTGAGCTCGATGAACAACCGCAGCAAGCGTCGCGCCAGCGGCGGGTCGACATTGCCGGTCGGCTCGTCGGCGAGCAGGATCTCGGGCTGCTCGATCAACGCCCGGGCAATGGCGGCGCGCTGCTTCTCGCCGCCAGACAGCACCGGTGGCAGCACATGCATGCGCTCGCCGAGGCCGACCCATTTCAGCAGCTCGGTGACGTCGGTGCGATAGGTCGCCTCCTCGCGGCCGCGCACGCGCAGCGGCAATGCCACGTTCTCGTAGGTGGTCATATGGTCGAGCAGGCGAAAATCCTGGAACACCACGCCGATGCGACGTCTCAGATGCGGCAATTCGGTGCGCGAGATGCGCGAGCGGTCCTTGCCGAAAATGGTGATCAGGCCGCGCGTCGGCTTCAGCGACATGAACAAAAGCCGCAGCAACGTCGTCTTGCCGGCGCCTGAAGGTCCGCTCAGGAACTGAAAGGAGCGCTCCGGAATGTGCAAGGAGATGTCGCGGAGAATCTCCGGACCCATGCCATAGCGGAGGCCGACATTTTCGAAGCGGATCACTTTCGACGACCTGAAATTCTCGGCGGCAAGATGCCAGCCCTTTCTGTGGAAAGACCATCGGCCGGCATGGTTAACCGACGGTTAATTTGGGGGCTTTTCGAGCGAGTCACAGGGGTTCCGGTGGGGAAGCGTTAACCATTTCCGTTTACCCAAAAGAAACGAACAGCGAACAGGTGCGGTAGTGTTGGGCCATGATGGCTGAGGATCGAACCGCGCGCCCGGTTTCCGGCGAAATCATGACCGATCCGGCCGCCGAGCCGGAACGCATCATGCGCGACGTGACCGCCGAGGTCATCGATGCCGACTATGAGGTGCTGCCCCGCCATTTTACACGTCAAGACTTTGCGCCGCCGCCTGCGCGCATGATTTCCATGCCTTCGATCGAAGGCATGGACATGTTGCGCAAGCCCGAAACCGCCGTCGAACGGCCGTTGTGGGTGCATGGTGGGCCGATCTTCTGGATTGTCGGCGTCGGTGCCGTCTTTGCCGCCTTCTGGATTTCGGGCGGCCATGCGCTGGTTCGTTAGAGCGGCGCCAGAAAATCAACAGGTCACCAGATAAACGATTCGCGACGGTGGGACATCCGACCGTTCGCGGGTGCCCTGCGAAAGATTTGGCCTTGCCAGACGGCACGACATGCCTAGAAACGGGTTGAAGACCGTTTCGGTCGGCTTCGCCTACAAAGGCGATCATTCTGGAAGGGCAGCCAATGCCAGTTGTGCGCGGCAAGGAAATCGAAGTCCTGTTTTCGGCGTCCGCCATCGCGCGGCGGAACCTGGAACTTGCCAAGGAGATCGCCGGGCACGACTACCACGACCTTCTGGTAATCTCGGTGCTGAAGGGATCGTTCATCTTCGCCGCCGATCTTATCCGTGCCATGCACGATGTCGGCCTGTCGCCGGAGGTCGAGTTCATCTTCATCTCCAGCTATGGCGCCGGCACGACCAGCGGTGAGGTGAGGGTGCTGCGCGACATCGACAACGAGGTCGCCGGCCGCGATGTGCTTTTGATCGATGACATTCTGGAATCCGGCAAGACGCTGAGTTTCACCCGCGACCTCATGCTGTCGCGCGGCGCAAGGAGCTGTGCCATCGCCGTGCTGCTCGACAAGCGCATGCGCCGCCAGACCACGCTCAACGCCGACTATGTCGGCTTTGACTGCCCCGATTATTTCGTCGTCGGTTATGGCATGGACGTCGCCCACGCGTTTCGCGAATTGCCGTTCGTCGGCATCGTCAAGGGCGACGCCTGAGGCCTTTTGAAAATTCTACTCCGGCGGTCATCTGACGCGGTTTTCTGCGCTTCCGGTGCTCACGGACTCGAACGTCCGCTCCGGGTCTCGAAAACCACGTCATATGACTCGGCGGAGCGAATTTTGAAAAGGCCTCATGGCCTTCCTGGCTTTCAGGAAACATCAACTTTTCCTCGCCAAATATCCTGCCCATGGCAAATCTCCTGATCGTCGAGGACGATGAATCCGTCCGCACTCTCGCCGCTCGCGCGCTCGAGCGCGCCGGGCATAATGTCACTGTCGCCGCGGACGGCGCACACGGCCTTTCTCTGATCCGGGCGGCGCAAGGGAGCTATGACCTTGTGCTGTCCGACATCCGCATGCCGGAGATGGACGGCATCGAGATGGCCAAGGCGGCAGCGGCGCTGTTCCCGGCGATGAAGATCATGCTGATGACCGGCTATGCCGACCAGCGCGAGCGCGCCGACGAATTGGACGGCATTATTCTCGACGTCGTGCAAAAGCCGTTCACGCTGGCTGAAATCCGCGCCCGCGTCGAACAGGCGCTCGCCTGCTTCGCCTAAGTCCAAGGCCGACCGCCTTCAGGCAGGGTCGCAGGTCGCCGTATTGGCTGGCACGCCGCTCCGGTGCCGGCCGGCATTGAGCGCAAAAAGCCCGGCGCCGATGATGAGGGCTGCGCCGGCCGCCGTCGCTGGTCGCGGCACCTCGGCAAAGAACAGAAAACCCCATAGCGGCGACCAGATGATACCGGTGTATTCGAAGGTGGCGACGCTGTTGGCGGGCGCCAGCCGGTAGGCCTGCGACAACAGGATCATGCCGGCCGAGGCAACGAAGCCGCATGCCCCCATCTTGAGGAGGTCCGGCGTCGCCGGCCAGACCCATGGCCGGACGAGGAATTCGAGGCTCGGATGCACGGCGTGGTCAATGCCTGCCAGCCAAAACAATGCCGCCACCAAGGCGGCGCCGACCAGATAGGCGCCGTTCTGATAGAACGCCATGACAGTCGAGGATTCGGTGTCGCCGATCTTGCGTGCCATCAGCTGCGAGAAACCGTAGAGCAGAGCCGAACCTAGCGACAGCAGCGCTGCCCAGTCGAACAAGCCGGCGCCCGGGCGCACCATGACCAGCACGCCGAGCATGCCGACCAGGACGGTGGCGAGCGCCTGCCAGGACACGCGTTCGCCGAGATAGGGGCCGGCCAGCGCCATGATGAACAGCGGCGCCATGAAATAGAGCGCCACCGCGTCAGCCAGCGGCAGGGCGGCGATTGCCAGATAGTAGGCCGTGTAGGAGGTGAACTGGATGAAGGCGCGCATCGTCAGCATGCCGAACCGCTTCGACAGGATCGCCTGCAATCCGACATCGGCGTGGACGAGGAAAACCAGGATCGGCAGGGCGACGATCGAGCGGATCGCCATCACCTCGGTGACCGGATAGTGGCTCGACACCGCCTTGACCAGCGGGTCCTGCAGCGAAAAGACCAGCACGCCGAGACAGAGGCTGAGGATGCCGAGCACAAGCCGATTCTGCATAGGCGCTCCTGTCTCCCGCGTGCGCGGCCGAAAGCAGGCCTGCATCCGGGTAAAAAGAACCCGCCACCGTTTCGGGCAGCGGGTACGAGTGAGGACTTTTGATTGGTCCGCAGCCGATTTCGCGGCCGCATATCCAATGGGTAAGGCGACTATCGTCCGCCGTTTGACATGTTGCAAACGAATTGGAATGATGCCAGCAATCAGATTTTCTTATGGCGGGCACATGCGACCCAATCTCGACAGCGACCTGTTGCGCACCTTCGTGGCGGTCGCCGACACCGGCAATTTCACCAAAGCGGCGGAGCGGGCCGGCCGCACCCAGTCGGCAGTCTCGATGCAGATGAAGAGGCTCGAAGGCATGATCGGCGACAGCCTGTTCGAGCGCGGGTCGCGCGGTGTAGCGTTGACGCAGCGCGGCGGCGAACTCATCGCCAACGCCAGGCGTATCGTTTCACTGCTCGACGAGACGGCGGCATCGATGGTCGCGGCGCCGCTTGGCGGGCCGGTGCGCATCGGTATCCCGGAGGAATATGGCCACGCGATCCTGTCGCGGGCACTCGGCGTCTTTGCCAAGCGCCATCCTCAGGTCGACATCACCGTCCGCTACGCGCATTCCGGTGCGCAGATCGCGGCGCTCGCCGCCGGCGAGCTCGATCTGGCGGTGGTGTTCGAATGGCAGGATCTGTCAGGCGGTGAGGTGCTGATGCATGACCCAACCGTATGGGTGACGTCGGAGCTGCATCACATGCATGAGGAGCGGCCGGTGCCGATCGCGCTCTACAACCGTGCCGGTTGGTGCAAGGATTTCGCGATAAAGTCGCTGGAACAGCGCGGTCTCGCTTATCGTGTCGCCTACACCAGCGATACCAATGGCGGCCTGCGGCTCGCCGTCACCTCCGGATTGGCGATTGCGCCGATCTCGCGCAGCAACATCCCGGCCGGCTGCCGCGAGCTTACGGCCGCCGACGGGTTCGGCGACATCGATTCCTCGAACGTGGTGCTGCGGCGCAATGCGAACGCTTCCGGCGAGGCAATCGACGGCATGGAAGAGGCGATCCGCGAGGCTTTCACCAACCGTTAAAGCATGCCACTCAGCTCGGCGCTGGCGGCCACCACGGACTGCGCGCGGCGATCTTCCGAATACAGGCAGCCTTACTTCAGCTCCAGCAACCGCTCCAGATAGCTGCGCTCGATATCGGGGCTGAGTGCGTTGCCGAGCCGCTTGCGGATCGCTTCGAGGATCTGGCGGGCACGCTGCACGTCGATCTCGTCGGGCACTCTCACCGAACTTCCGTCGTCGGGACCCTCGCTGGTGCGAGGCCGCCCGAGCGGGTCACGGTCGGCATTCTGCTGGCGTCCGCCCTGGCCGTTGCCGCCCTGGTCGCCTTGCATCGCCTGCAGTTGCTTCATCATGTCCTTGGCGCCCCTGCGCAAGGCTTCCAATGCGCGGCCCTGGTGACCGACGGCCTGGTCGCCTTCGCCCTCGCCGAGCGCCTGTTCGGCATTGCCCATGGATTTGCCGGCCTCGCCAAACCCCTCATTGGGGTCGAGGCCCATGCCTTCGAGGCTCTTCCTCAATTGATCGAGCTCGCTCTGCAGCTTGCCCTGGCCCTCCTGCAATTGCTTCAGCGCGTCAGCAAATTCCTGCGGCGTCATCGGGTTCGGCCGGCCGAGCGGATCGCGGTCGTCACCTGGGCCGGGCTTGCCCTCTTCGCCCATCGGGCCTGGCTCACTGTTCTCGCCGAGCTGCTCGTCGCGGTTCTGCCCGCGCTGTTGCTGGCCGCGCTGCATCTGGTCCATGCGGAAAGTGTCGTTCATCATCTCCTGCTGGCGCCGCATGATTTCGCCCAGCTTGTCCATCTGCTGGCGCATCTCGCTGTCCTGCTGGCCGCCTTGCTGCTGGCGGCCTGCCTGCAGATTGTTCATCATATCCTGCAGCTCCGACAGCAATTGCTGCGCCTGGTCGCGATTGCCGGATTTCGCCAGGTTCTCGATCTGGTCCATCATGCGGTCGATGTCGCTCTGGCGCAGTTCCTGGCCGTTCTGCTGCATCTGTGGCGCATTCGGATTCTGCTGCGCCCGCGCCGCGAATTCCTGCAGGAACTGGTTCATCGCCTCGCGCAGTTCCTTCATCGCCTTCTCGATCTCTTGGTCGCTGGCGCCGTTCTTGATCGCGTCCTGCAGCGCCTGCTGCGCCTGGCGCAGCCGCTTCTCGGCCGCCGACAGATTGCCTTCCTCGATGCCGAGCGCGATCTCCCAGAGGTAAGCGACCTCGTCGCGCAACTGGTCGTCGCTGTCGGCCATCTTCAGCCGGGTGCGGGCGCTCATGATGGCGAGATAGTGCGTCATGTTGTCGAACGTGTCTTCGGGCCTGAGCGTGATCGCATCCATCAGGTCGAGCACGCGGTCCTTGGCATAGGCGTCGAGCGCCAGCATGCGGCGCTGCTCGACCACAGCCCGCGCCAACGGGTTGGAGAATGGCCGCTCCGGCATCACCAGCGTCTTGGTTTCGCTGGTCGCCGTGTGTCCGGCACCGTCGGTGACGACAAGCGACAGCTTGACGTTGCCACCGGCCCAGACATGGTCGGTCAGATCCTTCGTCGTCTTAGCAGCATTGGCCTTGCCGCCGCGGCGCGGCAACGTCAGCGGCATTTCCGGCGGGCCATAGAGCGGATGCGCGTTGGGCACTTGCGGATCGGCCAATGCGAAAACCGCCTTGGCGGAGGCCGCGCCATAGTCGTCGTCGATCTGGTAGTTGAGTTCGAAGGCGCCGTTGACGGCGCGCTTCGGCTCGCCGACAAAGCGGATCTGCGGCGGCTTGTCGGGAATTATGGCGAAGGCCCAGCGGCCGAGCTCGCCGTCGCTGGACTGCAGCGTCAGCGTGCCGTCGGCCGTTAACTTGCCGCTGAACTGGCGCACGGTGGAAGGCGGTGCCGGACTTGCCTCAGTCTTGGCGGCTTGCGGCCCGGTCGGATCGATGGCGCGGGTGTTGCCGCCGGTGTCGGCGTAGCTCAGCGTTTCCTCGCCCGAACCGCCGGTGACGCGCAGCGACACATCGCTGCCCTCCGGAACCGTGAAGGTCGGCGGCGCTTGAGTGGCGTTGTTGGCCAGGACCGGGGCGTTCAGGAATACCGGCGGCCTGCCGGTATAGGCCGGCGGCGTCACCCAGGCATCAATGCGCGGCGGCACGACGTCGCGGGCGGCACGGGCAACAAAACCGTCGCTCAGCCTGCCGCCCGATGGCCCAAAGGAGAAGGCAAAGGCAGTGACCAACAAAAGCGCGGCAACGGCGCGCAGCGCCCACGGGTCGCGTTCCGGCACGCGTGTGCGCGGCACGTCGCCGCCAAGCTCGCCCAGCCGGTCCGCCATGCGCCGCTGATGCTCGCGCCACAGGGCTTGCGAAAAAATGCTTTCCTTGCCGCTCGGGCGATCGGTCTGGACCTGCACCGGGCTGTGCAGCAATCGGTTGGCCGCCTCGATGCGGCGGTCGACCTCGGCACTGGATGGCGTGCGGAAGAAACGCAGTGGATAGAGTGCGGCAAGCGCTGCGACGCCGAATGCCGTGATAAGACCGATCCGCGCCAGATCGGGCAAAAATGGGAACAGGCCGAGCCACGAAATGCTGAGGAACAGGCTGGCGACGATGATCAGTGGCAGCAGCAATGGCCAGCCGCGTTCGACGATTATCGAGACCTGCGTCCCCAGCCGGCTCAAGGCAAGGCGCCTGGCCAGACTGCGATCGCTGGTGAAAATGGGTCGTTGTGTCATCGGCCCTTCCTGGCCGGGCGGGATAGCCCAGGCCTCACGAATCTATCGCATGGGCCCGAAAAGTCGATTTTCGGGAAGCACGATGCGAAGACCTAAAATCTTAGCGCGTACTCCGTGCGTCCAAGCGGATGCACATCGCCCTAAGGATACCAACAAACACGGCGAAGGCGAGGCGGTTCCCCAAAACGTGAACAATAATGCCCCGGATATTGTCAGAATTTCGCCGGATTGGCGTTTGCGCCGCAGACCAGTACGGCAACGCGCTCGCCTGCAGCCGGTGCGTAGCGGCCGGACAGGAGCGCCGCGAAGGCGGCCGCACCGCCCGGCTCGGAGATGATTCGCACGCGGTCCCACAGCGCCGCCTGGGCGGCGATAATGTCGTCGTCGCCGACCAGGATCGAGCGCTCGACGAATGCCTCGGCGATAGGAAACATCATTTCGCCGACACGCTTTGGCGCGAGCGAATCGGCGGCGATGCCCTCAGCCGGCGCGTCGACGGGTCGGCCCGCCTCGAAGGCGCGATGAAGCGTCGGCGCACCCTCCGGCTCGACCGCGATTATCCTGATGCGGCCGGAAAACCAGGCAGCGATGCCGCCGACCAGCCCGCCGCCGCCGACGGCGACCAGCAGGGTGTCGAGCTTCGGCAGGTCGGCCTCGATCTCGAGGCCGAGCGTGCCTTGCCCGACCAGCGTCTCCTCCTGGTTGAAGGCGTGGATCTGCAGCGCGCCGGATCTTTCGGCGAAGCTCTCGCTGGCGGCCAGCGCCTCGGCATAACGGGCGCCGCCGACGATCAACTCGGCGCCGTAGCCGCGGATGCGGTCCAGCTTGGCCTGCGGGCTCACTTCGGGAACAAAGATGGTCGCCTTGTGGCCGAGCCGCATGGCGGCATAGGCGACGGCGGCACCGTGGTTGCCGCCCGACGCGGCGACGACGCCGGCCGCAGGAACCGGCCGTTCGAGGAGATTGGTGAACGCACCACGTGCCTTGAACGAGCCGGAATGCTGCAAGCACTCAAGCTTCAGGTCGACAGGCAGAGGCGGGCGGCCGAAATCGGCCATGTCGACGCGCAGCACCGGCGTGTGGCGCACGAAGGGCCGGATGCGGGGTTCTATCGCCGCAATGCGCTCGCGTGTGATCGTGTGGCCGTGCAGCATGCTTTCACTCCCAGAGTTGACATTACTTAGTAACTTGGCAAAGTGCCTAAATGCAAGAGGTCGACGTTTTCAAAGCGATTGCCAACGAGCGCAGGCTCCAGATCCTCGATTGGCTCAAGGACCCGCGGGCGCATTTTCCGCCGCAGACGGACGGCGATCTGGTCGAGGACGGCGTCTGCGCGCTGCTGATGGCGGAGAGGCTGGGGATCACCCAGGCTACGCTCAGCGAGCATATGCGCGTGCTCACCCAGGCAGGGCTTTTGCGCAGCAAGCGCATCAAGCAGTGGATATTCTATCGCCGGAATGAGGACAGAATCGCCGAAATCAGGGCGCTCATTCAGCACCGGCTGTAGCTGCAGAGTTCTACTCCAACCAGTCCGGCACCGAGTCCAGTCCGATCAGCTCGTCATAGGTCTGGCGCGGACGCACAACGTGGAAGCGGTCGCCGTCGACCAGCACTTCCGGTACCAGCAGCCTGGTATTGTAGGTGCCGGCCTGAACGGCGCCATAGGCGCCGGCGGTGGAGACAGCGATCAGGTCGCCGGATTTCAGCCGGGGCAGGTCACGGTCGAGCCCGAGATAGTCGCCGGTCTCGCAAACCGGGCCGACGACGTCGACCTTCATGCGTGGTGCAGCGGCCGGCTGCTGCGCCACCGGCTTGATGTCGTGAAAAGCGTCGTAAAGCGTCGGCCGGATCAGGTCGTTCATCGCGGCGTCGACGATGAGGAAGTTCTTGGCGTCGCCCTCCTTCACGAAGATTACTTCCGACACCAGGATGCCGGCATTCCCGACGATCAGCCGGCCTGGCTCGAACATTACCTTCAGCCCAAGTTTGGCAACATGTTTCCTGACGATCCGGGCATAGGCATCGGGCAAAGGCGGCGGGTTGTTGTCGACGCGGTAGGGAATGCCAAGGCCGCCGCCGACATCGATGTGCTCGATGGCATGACCGTCGGAGCGCAAGGCGCCGACCAGCTCCACCAGCAGCGCAAAGGCGTCGTCGAAGGGCTGCAATTCGGTGATCTGGCTGCCGATATGGGTGTCTATGCCGGTGACCTTGATGCCCGGCAGCTCAGCCGCGCGCGCATAGACCTTCCGCGCATGCTGCCACGGAATGCCGAACTTGTTCTCGGCCTTCCCAGTCGAAATCTTCTTGTGCGTCCTGGCGTCGACATCCGGATTGATGCGCAGCGAGATCGGCGCGATCTTGCCCAGCGCGGTGGCGCGGGCCGACAGCAGCTCCAGCTCCGGTTCGGATTCGACGTTGAAACAGAGAATGCCGGCCGAGAGCGCAGAATCCATTTCGCGCGCGGTCTTGCCGACGCCCGAAAACAGGATCTTGCTTGCCGGGATGCCGGCCGCCAAAGCGCGGCGCAATTCGCCCTCCGAGACCACGTCGGCGCCGGCGCCGAGCCTTGCCAGCACCCTCAGCACGGCCTGGTTGGAATTCGCCTTCATGGCATAGCAGACGAGAGCATCGAGCCCGGCAAAGGCCTCGGTGAAGACGCGAAAATGCCTGGTCAGCGTCGCCGTCGAATAACAGTAGAACGGCGTGCCGACGCTGGCGGCGATGTCTGATATCGCCACGTCCTCGGCATGCAGCGCGCCGTCGCGGTAGTCGAAATGGTTCACGAGATTGGTCCGAAATCAGAGCAGCGGGTCGAGGATGAATTTCTTGTCCTCGACAGGTTTTTCCGGCTCCGGCGGCAAGGGTTGCTTGGCCTTCTCGGCGTCCTTGCGGGCCTGCACGGCTGCCGCGTACGGCGTGTCGAGCGCAGCCTTCCTGCCGCAGGCCGCAACGGTGGCCATTGCCGCCAGCAGCGTCAGCGTCACCAAAATCCTGCTTCTGGTCATCGTGCCATCCGTCCGAAACTGTTGCCCGCAGCCGCTTCTAGCCGAGTTTTGCGGCCATTGCACCCCGCGTCTTACGCCTTGGCGAGCCGCTTTTTCCAGTAGCGGATCTGCTTGCGCACCTCGGACGGCGCGGTGCCGCCGAAGCTCGTGCGGCTCTTTACAGAATTCTGCACGGCAAGAACCGAAAACACGTCGGCGCCGATACCGGGGTGAATGGACTGCAGATCCTCCAGCGAAAGCCTGTCGAGCCCGACCTTCTTCTCCTCGGCCAGCGCCACCGCCCGACCAGTGATATGGTGCGCCTCGCGGAACGGCAGGCCGAGCGTGCGCACCAGCCAGTCGGCGAGGTCGGTCGCAGTCGAATAGCCGGCGCCGGCCGCATTCTTCATCGCGGCAGTGTTCACCGTCATATCGCGCACCATGCCGGTCATCGCCGCCAGCATCAGGTCGAGCGTCTCGGCCGCGTCGAAGACGGATTCCTTGTCTTCCTGCATGTCCTTGCCATAGGTCAGCGGCATGCCCTTCATCACCGTCAGCAGGCCGACGAGATGGCCGGTGACGCGGCCGGTCTTGCCGCGCACCAGTTCGGCAGCGTCCGGGTTCTTCTTCTGCGGCATGATCGACGAACCCGTCGAGAAACTATCCGATAGCCTGACGAAGCCGAATTGCGGCGTCGACCAGATGATGATCTCTTCGGCCAGCCGCGACAGATGCGTCGCGCAGATCGCCGCCAAGCCCAGGAACTCGAGCGCGAAATCGCGGTCCGAAACACTGTCGAGCGAATTGCGCATCGGCTCGCGGAAGCCAAGCGCCTTCGCCGTCTGGTGCCGGTCGATGGGAAAGCTGGTGCCGGCGAGGGCGGCGGCGCCGAGCGGGCTTTCATCCATCCGCTCAATCGCATCGCGGACGCGCGACAGGTCGCGTGCAAACATCTCGACATAAGCCATGCAGTGGTGGCCGAAGGTCACCGGCTGCGCCGCCTGCATGTGGGTGAAGCCCGGCATCACCGTTGCCGCATGCTCCTCGGCCCGATCCAGGAACGCCGTGATCAGGCCCTTCAGCGCCTCGGTGACGCGAAAGCACTCGTCCTTGACCCACAGCCTGAGGTCGACCGCCACCTGGTCGTTGCGCGACCGGGCGGTATGCAGGCGGCCAGCGGCGGGGCCGATCAGCTCGGCCAGACGGGCCTCGACATTCATGTGGATGTCTTCCAGCCTGGTCGAAAACTCAAATGTACCAGCCTCGATCTCTGCCAGGATCGTGTTCAGCCCGTGAGCGATTTTTTTTTGGTCGGCCGCCGAAATAATGCCCGTTTGCGCCAGCATCTGGCTATGGGCGATCGAGCCGCGAATATCCTGCGCATAGAGTTTGCGGTCGAACGAGATCGATGCGTTGATCGCTTCCATGATTGCGGCCGGACCCGAGGCAAAACGTCCGCCCCACATCTGGTTGCTGGCCTTCTTGTCGTTCATCGCTATAACCCGTGCTCCGGAGCAGTTTTTGAAAAATGGCAGACGGCAATAGATTTTTCCCGGCTTTGCGTCTCATCCTCGCCGCTTTGGTTGCGGGCGTGCTGGCCGGCGCGGTCGCGGTATATGTCAGGGAAAGCAGTTCTGGCAACAAGGCGCCCGCGCAAGTGGCCGCCGGCGGCGGCAAGGACGACGTCGCCTGCGCCGCCAAGACCGACCGTGCCAAGAAGATCGCCGCCGCTGCCACCGGCCAGGTTGCCGCGCTTTTGCCGGCGGATCCGCCGCAATCGCTGAAAAGCCTTGCCTTCAACGGCCCCGACGGCAAGCCGACGACGATCGCCGATCATGCCGGCAAGACGGTGCTGCTCAATCTGTGGGCGACATGGTGCGCACCTTGCCGCGCCGAAATGCCCGCGCTCGATGCGCTGCAGAAGGAGATGGGCAGCGATGCGTTTCAGGTTGTTGCCGTCAACGTCGATGCCGGCGACGATGCCAAACCGAAGAAGTTCCTGGAGGACACCGGCGTCAAGTCGCTCGGCTACTATCGCGATGCCACGATGGCGCTGTTCAACGACGTCAAGACGCGCGGCCTGGCGCTCGGTCTGCCGGTCACCATGCTGATCGATGGGCAAGGCTGCCTGATCGCCCATATGAATGGCCCGGCCGAATGGTCGGGGCCGGATGCCAAGCGTCTGGTCGAGGCGGCGCTTCAGCCGGGATAGGCTCAGACCGTGCGCAGGCGCGGCTTGAGCACGGCAATGCTTGCGCCGCGTCGGCTGGCGGTGCGGATTGCCGGAGCGGCCACGCCCGTCAGTTCCCCGAATGTCTCGATCGGAGCCGGTTTGCCGAGGTAGTAGCCTTGCCCGATCTCGCAAGCCTCGGCGTCTAGGAATTGCAATTCACCCGGCGTCTCGATGCCTTCTGCCAGAACCGGTAGGCCGAGACCGCGTCCAAGCCCCAGCACGGCGCGAACGATCGCCGCGAACTGGGCGTTCTTGTCGACCGATTTGATGAACGACCCGTCGATCTTGATCTTGTCGAAGGGAAAGGCGCTGAGGTTGGACAGCGAAGAATAGCCGGTGCCAAAATCGTCCATCGCCACATGCACGCCAAGCGCCTTGACCTGCCTCAAGGTTGCCAGCGCGCGCGGCATGTCCTTCACCAGGGCCGTTTCGGTGATCTCCAGTTCGAGCCTGCCGGGGGCCAGGCCGGATCTCGTCAATGCGTCGTGCACCTTGCGGCTGAAATTCGGATTGTGAAGTTGCACGGCGGAGACGTTGACGGCGACCATCAGCGGGTTTGTCCAGCGAACAGCATCGTTACAAGCCGTCGTCAGCACCCAGTCGCCGATCTGCGCGATAGCGCCACTGTCCTCGGCCACCGGGATGAAAACGGCCGGAGAAATGTCACCCCGCTCAGGGTGCTGCCAACGGACCAGGGCTTCGAAGCCGATCATCCTGCCGCCGCGGATCTCCTTCTGCGGCTGATAGACGAGGTGGAACTCCTTGCGGGCGATCGCCTGGCGCAATTCATGCTCCATCACGCGCTTGTCGCGGGCCGCGGTGCCCATGGCCATCTCGAAAAACCGATAAGTGTCCCTGCCTTCGGTTTTGGCGCGATGGAGTGCCGTGTCGGCATGGCTGATCAGGCCGGCCTGGTCTTCGGCATCCAGCGGAAAGAAGGCAATGCCGATGCTGGCCGAGACGAGGCCGGAGCCGACCGAAACCCTGTTTTCCTCCCGGATCGCCGCCAGCAAGTCCTCGGCTATCCGGCCTGCGGCCAGGGGGTCGGGGAGGTTCGGAGCTATGATGGCAAATTCATCGCCGCCGAGACGCGCGAGCATCTGTCCGTTGCGCGGGATGCCGGAAATGCAGTGCGCCAGCTTCTGCAGCATAGCATCGCCGGCGCTGTGGCCGTAGAGGTCGTTGACTTGCTTGAACCGGTCGAGGTCAAGCAGCAGGAGCGCCAGATATCCATCCTTGCCGCCACGATCCATCGACGCGAATTCTGCTTCCAGCCGGGAAGAAAAGCTCCGCCGATTGGCAAGCCCGGTAAGCGGATCGAAATGCGCGAGGCGGAGGATCTCTTGTTCTGCCTTCTTGCGCTCACGGATGTCGCGAACGGCAAGCACCGTATGAGGCCTGCCGCAGTAGGTGATTCTCCTGGCGATCAGCTCGACAGGAATTCTCGCGCCGTCGCTGCCCCTTAACTTCGCTTCCTGCGCCTGTTCGCCGAAGCCGGACATATCGGCTGCGCTCTGTCCGTCGAAAAGCTCGCCGAGTTGCATCGTGTTCAGGGTGGCTGTCGCTGTTCCGGTCAGCTTCGCCATACTGTCATTGGCGCTGACGATGCGGGTGCCATCGCAAACGATCAGACCTTCCACCGCCGCATTGGCGAGATCGTGCATGCGATCGGCCTCGAGCTTCTGGTGGCGAAAGCGCAGATCGATCCACAGCGCGGCACCCGACAGCACAAGGATTACCAGGCTGGCGACCGCTGCGGCAAAGGCCTGGGAAATGGGCTCGATGGAATGTTCGGATATTTCAATCGAGGAATCCGGAATGATCGACACCGCGGCCATCGCGATGAAATGCAAGCTGCAAATGGCCAGCGTCAAAAGCGCGGCGCCGCCGAGAGTCGCGAGCGCTGACGGGCGGCGCAAGACGACAAGAAGCGCCAGTGCCGCGAGGCTTACGCCGGCCAGAAGCGATATCGCGACAAGGAGCAGGTTCCAAACGAGCCGGCCTTCGACCTCGAAAGCTGCCATGCCGATGTAGTGCATCGTCGCGATGGCGCCGCCCAGAATGGCGCCACCGACGAGGAAATGGTCGATGCCGCGGCGCAAGGTGGCGACCCACATCCCAAGCGCGGTCATGATAACGGCGGCGGCAAGCGAAAAGGCGGATAATCCCGGATTGTATGCGTTCGGTATTCCCGGCGTAAACGCGGTCATGGCGATGAAATGCGTCGCCCATATGCCGAACCCGGTCGAGGCCGCGGCGATCATCAGCCAGACAAGCCGGTTTCGCTCGGTCGATCGGCCGACATGCTTAAGGAGATTAACTGCTGAGAAACAAGAAATTCCACAGACGAGTGCAGCGAGCGCAACCAGTCTCAGGTCGTGCTGATTTACGATACAATTATAGACCGTCAGCATCCTGTTCACTCGGTCTGCCAAAACTAACAGGGGAGGTGTGACGGATTAGCTCTTGGAGATTTTAACGAATGGTTAACCCGCGGGCCATGAGGCGGGTCTTTTCGGGGGAAAACCGATGCCGCGCCGAAAAGGCGGTGATGTCGTTTCTGACGCCGCGCTTTCGGTAGCGAGTGCACTTTAGGAAGAAATGGTGTTCATTGATCCGCAACAAAACCGTTGTCCCATTGTCATCAGCGCCACATATTGGCTTTGCGGAGGTGCCCCCTTTCGCCAATGACAAACGGGAGATGAAACATGAAGTTCTTCGGCTTTGCGGCCGGTATCGCCGCCACCGTGACCCTGCTTTCCACCACCTCCGCCTTCGCCGTCACGCAGATCAGCTGGTGGCACGCCATGACCGGCGCCAACGCCGAGGTCGTCGCCAAGATCTCCAAGGATTTCAACGCCAGCCAGAGCGACTATGAGCTCGTTCCGGTGTTCAAGGGCACCTATCCGGAGACGCTGAATGCCGGCATCGCTGCCTTTCGTGCCGGGCAAGCGCCAGATATCCTCCAGGTGTTCGACGTCGGCACCGGCGTGATGATGGCGGCCGAGGGTGCGATAAAGCCGGTGGCCGATGTGATGACCGGCGCCGGGATGACTTTCGACAAGAGCCAGTATCTGCCCGGCATCGTCGGCTATTATTCGAAGCCGGACGGCACCATGCTATCGTTCCCCTACAACTCTTCCTCGCCGATCCTCTATTACAACAAGGACATCTTCCAGAAGGCAGGCCTCGACGTGAACAATCCGCCCAAGACGTGGAACGAGGTGTGGGAAGCTGCCAAGAAGATCAAGACGAGCGGCGCCGCCCCTTGCGGCTATACCTCGACCTGGCTGACCTGGATCCACCTGGAGAATTTCGCGGCGTGGAATGACGTGCCTTGGGCCACCCAGCAGAATGGCCTGGTCGGCGGTGATGTCGAACTCAAGATCAATGCGCCGATTTTCGTCAACCACTTCCAGGCGCTCGCTGACCTGGCCAAGGACGGCACATTCAAATATGGCGGGCGCACCTCCGAAGCCAAGCAGATATTCCTCGCCGGCGAATGCGGCATCTTCACCGAATCGTCGGGCGGCCTCGGCGATATCGTCAAGTCCGGCATGAACTATGGCATCGGCCAGCTTCCTTACGACAGTGACGCCAAGGGTGCCCCGCAGAACACGACGCCGGGCGGTGCCAGCCTGTGGGTGTTCGGCAACAAGTCGGACGAGGAATACAAGGGCGTCGCGGCCTTCTTTGCCTATCTGTCCAAGACCGATGTGCAGGAATATCTGCACCAGAAGTCGGGATATTTGCCAGTGACGCTTGCGGCATACGAGGCGACTAAGAAATCAGGCTTCTATGACAAGAACCCCGGCCGCGAGACACCCATCCTGCAGATGATCGGCAAGTCGCCGACCGACAATTCGAAGGGCGTGCGCCTGCCGAATCTGCCGCAGGTGCGTGATATCCAGAACGAGGAGCTGGAGAAGATGCTGGCCGGCCAGCAAACCGCCCAGCAGGCACTCGACAATGCGGTTGCGCGCGGCAACGCGGCGATCAAGGAAGCGCTGGAGAACTGACGGGATTATCTCAGTTAGTCGGTTGGAATATCGCCCACGCGAGCTCGCGCGGGCGATACCTGGATAGCGAGGGAAATCAGCCTGTCTCCACGCGTCGTCTTTCCCAACAAGATCCTGCCCTACCTGCTGGTGGCGCCACAACTCGCCATCACCCTGGTTTTCTTCTACTGGCCGGCCGGTCAGGCGCTGTACCAGTCGATGCTCAGGCAAGACCCATTCGGGCTGAAGAGCAGGTTCGTCTGGTTTGCCAATTTCCGGAAGGTGCTGGCCGATCCGGCCTACCTCAACTCGATCAAGGTCACAGTAGTGTTCTCTCTTGCGACCGCGATCGTTGCCATGGTTGTGGCCCTGCTGCTCGCGGTCATGGCCGAGAAGGCCGTGCGCGGCAAAGGCCTTTACCGCACACTGTTGATATGGCCTTACGCCGTGGCGCCGGCGATTGCCGGCATGCTTTGGCTTTTCCTGTTCAATCCCTCGATCGGCTCGTTGGCCTATTTGCTGAGAAGCCTCGGCGTCGTATGGGACCCGCTGCTCAACGGCACCCACGCCATGATCCTGCTGGTGTCGGCTGCTGCCTGGAAGCAGATCAGCTACAACTTCCTGTTCTTCGTCGCCGGCCTGCAGGCGGTGCCGAAAACGCTGATCGAAGCGGCGGCCATGGACGGCGCCGGCGAAACCAAGCGCTTCTGGACCATCGTCTTCCCGCTGCTTGCGCCGACAACCTTTTTCCTGCTGGTCGTCAACACCGTCTATGCCCTGTTCGACACGTTCGGCATCGTTCATGCCGTCACCGGCGGCGGGCCGGGCAAGACGACAGAGACGCTGGTCTACAAGGTCTACAATGACGGCTTCGTCAATCTGATCCTGGGCGACTCGGCGGCGCAGTCGGTCATCCTGATGGCCATCGTCATCGCGCTCACAGCAATCCAGTTCCGCTATGTGGAACGCAAAGTCCACTACGGCTGAGGGCAGCGATGATCGGCCAGTCCCCGCTCCGCACCTTCATCGCCCATGCCGTGCTGATCCTCGGCATAGTGATCGTGGCTTTTCCGATCTACTACACCTTCGTTGCCTCGACGCACACGCTGCAAACGATCCTCAGGCCGCCCCTGCCGCTCTTGCCCGGCGGCCAGCTATGGAACAATTACAGCGAGGCGCTATTCGGCGGCATCGGTCGTATCGGCGGGGTCAGCGTCGGCAGGCTGCTGCTCAACACCACGATCATGGCGCTCGGCGTTGCGGTGGGAAAGATCTTCATCTCGATCCTGTCGGCCTACGCGATCGTGTTCTTTCGCTTTCCGCTGCGCATGACCTTCTTCTGGCTGATCTTCATCACCTTGATGCTTCCAGTCGAGGTGCGCATCCTGCCGACCTACAAGGTGATGGTCGATCTTGGCATGATCGACACCTATGCCGGCCTGATCGTCCCGCTGATCGCCTCGGCCACCGCAACGCTGCTGTTTCGCCAGTTCTTCATGACCATACCGGGCGAATTGGTCGAGGCGGCGCGTGTCGACGGTGCCGGGCCATGGCGCTTCTTTTTCGATATTCTGGTGCCGCTGTCGCGGACAAACATCGCCGCGCTGTTCGTGATCCTCTTCATCTATGGCTGGACGCAGTATCTTTGGCCGCTGCTCGTCACCAACAGCAACGACATGAACACCATCGTCATCGCGCTGAGAAAGATGGTTTCCTTCGCCGATGCCGACACCCAATGGCACCTCGTGATGGTCACGGCAATGCTGGCCATCGTGCCGCCGATCCTGGTGGTCGTGCTGATGCAACGCTGGTTCGTGCGCGGTCTGGTCGAATCCGAAAAGTGAGAAGCCGATGGCGACCGTGGATCTGAAGGATGTCAGGAAAATCTATCCCAGCGGCGTCGAGGCCGTGAAGGGCGTTTCCATCGCCATTCCCGACAAGGAGCTTTGCGTGCTGGTCGGCCCGTCCGGCTGCGGCAAGTCTACGCTGCTGAGGATGATCGCCGGGCTGGAGACGATTTCTGCCGGTACAGTCGCAATTGACGGCAAGGTGGTCAACGCCATTGGCCCGACCGAGCGCGACATCGCCATGGTGTTCCAGAACTACGCGCTCTACCCACATATGAAGGTCTATGACAACATGGCCTATGGCCTGCGCAACCGCGGCACGCCGAATGACGAGATCGACAGCAGGGTACGCTCGACTGCCAAGGTGCTGGAGCTTTCGGCGCTGCTCGACCGGCGCCCGCGCGAGCTTTCCGGCGGTCAGCGCCAGCGCGTCGCCATGGGTCGCGCCATCGTGCGCAACCCGAAGGTCTTCCTGTTCGACGAACCGCTGTCCAACCTCGATGCGAAATTGCGCGGGCAGATGCGCATCGAGATCAAGAATCTGCAGCGCTCGCTTGGCGTCACCTCGGTTTATGTCACGCACGACCAGCTTGAGGCGATGACGCTGGCCGACATCCTCGTCGTCATGAACGCCGGCCTGGTCGAGCAGACCGGCGCGCCGCTTGATGTGTACGAGAAACCGGCCTCGACCTTCGTCGCTTCGTTCATAGGCGCACCGCCGATGAATCTGCTGGCGCTCACAGGGGCCTCCCCAAGCTCGGTATTGGCGGACGGTACTGTGATTGGCTTGGCGCCTCGACAGGGCAAGGCAGTGACGCTAGGCTTTCGTCCGGAGGACGCCGACATCACCTTCGCGGCAGAGGCGCCGGCCGGCGCGCTCGCGCTGCCGGCAACAGTGGAAGCGGTCGAACCGGTCGGTGCCGAAAGCTTTCTCCATTGCGTGGCAGCCGGCAGCCGCATCGTCGTGCGCGTCTCAGGCCGCGCCAGCGCCAAGCCAGGCGACCAATTGCGCGTCGTGGCCAGGTCCGAAAAGCTGCATTGGTTCGATCAGGCGGGCAAACGGGTCGATTGAAGTCGGCCTTGCGCAAAACCGTTCAGGCAAACACATGCGCCTTGCCCGACACGGTCAGCCGGACGATCTCGCCGATCGCCGGCGCGTCCATGCCCGGCTTGCGCAGGATCAACGGCGTATTGCCGATAGCGGCGGCGTCGGGCGGATCGGGGCTGTTCAACAGACGCACCGCGATGGTGCACATCGAGCCGGCGAACTCCGATTCTGTCACCTCGCCGAACAGCATGTCCGGCGTGCCGGACATGCCTTCACGCGATGTGCGTTTCAGCAACACCTGCTCCGGCCGCAGCATGATGCGGGCGACGTCGCGCCGCTCCGAGCTGTCGACAGCGATGCGGCCGAGCGGCGAGATGGCGAAGCCATCGGCGATCCTTGCCGGCAGGACGATGGCGTCGCCAAGGAACTCGGCGACCATCCTGTCCTTCGGCTTGAAATAGAGCTCGCGCGGCGTGCCGACCTGCGAGAATTTGCCGTCGCGCATCACCGCGACCTGGCTGGCGAATGACAGCGCCTCGGCCTGGTCGTGGGTGACCAGGATGGTGGTGATGCCGGCGGTTTCAAGGAGCTCGGCCACGGCCTTGCGCATCGAGGCGCGCAGGCCCGTGTCGAGCGCCGAGAACGGCTCGTCGAGCAGCATCAGCCGCGGCTTCATGGCCATGGCGCGGGCGAGCGCGACGCGCTGCTGCTGGCCACCGGAGAGTTCGTGCGGACGGCGTTTCAGGATTCCTTTGTCCAGCCCGACGACATAGGCGAGCTCGGCGATGCGCTCGCTGCGCTTTTCCTCGTGACGGCCCATGCCGAAGCCGATATTGGCGGCGATGCTCAGATGCGGGAATAGAGCGCCGTCCTGCGCCACCAGCCCGATGCCGCGGCGATGCGCCGGCACGGCCGTGTCGCCATCGGCCAGCACCTCGCCATCGAGCACGATGCGGCCCTGGTCCGGCGCCTCGAAGCCGGCGATCAGCCGCAGCAAGGTGGTCTTGCCGCAACCGGACGGCCCGACGATTGCCGTACGGCTGCCGCTGGCCACGCTGAGGTCGACGCCGGCAAGTGCTGCGACGGGTCCGTAGTGCTTGTGGATGCCGCTCAGCTCGAGAAAGCTCATCGCCCGGCCATCCGCTTCGACTGGACGTAGAGCAACCAGGTCAAAGGCAGCGACATCGCCACCATGATCAGGGCGTAAGGCGCCGCCGACGCATAGTCGATCTCGCCGCTATAGGACCAGAACGCCATGGCCAGCGTGCGGGTGCCGTTGGGCGCCAGCATCTGGGTTGCGGTCAATTCGTTCATGATACCCAGAGCGACCAACGCCATGCCGGCTGCGGCGCCGGGCGCCGACAGGCGGATGGTCGTCGACCACAGCGCCTTGAGCGGCGACCGGCCGAGGCTGGAGGCGGCGCGTTCGAGCTCGACCGGCGCCTGTGCGATCGACGCCCTGAGGCTAATCAGGGCGCGCGGCAGGAACATCAGCGCATAGGCGACCAGGATGGTGAACAGGGTCTGGTAGAGCGGCATGGCGATACGCACGGCGATGGTGACCAGCGCCAGGGCGATGACAACGCCGGGCAACGCGCCGACGATATAGTTGCAGCCCTCCAGGACGCGTTGCAGCCGCCCCGGCGCGCGGATCGAAATCCACGCCATCGGCATTGCCGCGACGGTGGCGAGCAGCGCGCCGGCAATTGCCAGGAACAGCGTTTGGCCAAGCGCCAGGCCGATCTCGTCGAGCCGCCAGACATCGGCGCCGCCGGCCATGAGCCAGCGGCCGATAGTGGCGAACGGCACGCCGAGCGCCAGCAGCGTGGTAATGGCAGGCAGCAGCAGGCAAGGAATGGTGGCGCGCCCAAGGCTCGTGCGCTGCTGCTGGCGCGCAGCACCCGAACCGACGCGGGCATAGCGCTCCTCGCCGCGCACCAGCACCTCCAGCCCGAGCAGCACAAGGCAGCAGGTCACCAGCACGCCGGCCAGCATGTTGGCGGCGGGACCGTTGAAGGTCGACTGGAACTGGTCGACGATCGCGGTGGTGAAGGTGTCGAAGCGGATGAAGACATAGAGCCCGTATTCGGCCAGGAGATGCAGGCCGACCAGCAGGGAGCCGCCGCAAATGGCGAGCCGGAGCTGCGGCAGCACGACACGCCTGAACACACGCCACGGGCCGAGACCAAGGGCTGCCGCTGCATCCTCGAGAGCGGGATCAAGCCGTCGCAATGCCGCCGCCACCGGCAGATAAAGGAACGGGAAATAGGCGATGACGGACACAAGCACGCCGGCCCACAGGCCGTGCAGTCTGGGCACCATGGTGATCCAGGCGTAACTGTGGACGAAGGCCGGAATGGCGAGCGGCGCCACCGACAGCCAGGACCATAGGCGGGCACCCGGCAGATCGCTGCGCTCGGTCAGCCAGGCCAGCGTGACCGACAGCACGATCGAGATCGGCACCGCCAGAACCACCAGCAGGCTGGTGTTGACCAGAAGTTCGCCGACGCGCGGCCTGAACACCAGCGCCGCCACCGTTTCCCAGCCGGTCTGCACCGCCACCCAGACGATGAAGGCAAGCGGCAGCAGCGCGAAAAGCGAGACAAAGACGGCAGCCAACGCAATCCATGAGACCGACCAACGACGTGCCCGCACGGCCGTGGCGTCGGCCGGCAAGCCTGGGCGTGCGAGATCGATCGCGGATTGCATCAGATCAGACGTTGCGCCAGCTCCGCCCGGAGGCGGAAACGATCGGCGGCGGATAATCTCGCGGGTAGCTTGTGGTCATAGGCAAATGCCATCTTGAAAACAGAGCGCTCCTGTGGAAAGCGAATTCCCACAGGAGCGCAGTCGGTTGCCCTTTTAGGACGAACGCCGGCTAAAGCAAGCCGGCCGCCGTCATCAGGTCGGTCACCTTTTTCGAGTTCAGCGTCGTCGGGTCGACTTTCGGCGCCTGCAGATCGGCCAGCGGCACCAGCTTCGGGTTGGACTCGGCGCCCTTGCCGACTGCGTATTCGAACGAATCGCCTGTTTTCAGCACGTCCTGGCCACGATTGCCGGTGACCCATTTCAGGAAAGCCTGCGCTTCCTTCGGGTGCTTGCTCGAGGCCAGCACGCCGCCGCCGGAAATCGAGACGAAAGCACCGGGATCCTGATGCTTGAAATAGTGCAACTCGACGTTCTTGCTGTTCTCGCCGGTCTTGGCCTGATCGCCGTAGTAGTAATAGTGATAGATCACGCCGCCTTCGACCTCGCCGGCATTGACCGCCTTCATCACCGTGCTGTTGCCCTTATAGGCGGTAAAATTCGCCTTCATCGCCTTCAGCCATTCGGCCGTCGCCGCCTCACCCTTGAGCTGCAGAAGCGCGCTGACGATCGCCTGGAAATCGGCGCCGGAGGGCGAAGCGGCCCAGCGGCCCTTCCAGCTCGGATCGGCGAGATCGAGCAGCGATTTGGGCAGCTGGTCGGCGCTCAGCTTGGTCTTGTTGTAGGCAAAGACGGTGCTGCGCGCGGCAACGCCGACCCATTTGCCGCTCGCCGGCTGGTACTCCTGCGGAACCTGGGCCAGCGTCTCGGTGTCGACCGGTGCGAACAGGCCGGCCGCCTCGACCAATGCCATGGCCGGCGAATTCTCCGTCAGGAATACATCGGCGGGCGAAGCGGTGCCTTCCGCAACGATCTGATTGGAGAAATCGCTGTCGCCGCCATTGCGGACGGTAACCTTGATGCCGGTTTCCTTGGTAAATCCCTCCGCCCAAGCCTTGGTCAGGTTTTCGTGCTGGGCGTTGTAGACGACGATGCCCTCGTCCTCTGCCATTGCCGGGCCGGCGATCAGGCTGATTGCAAGTGCTGTCGCACCGGCAAGGGCGGAAAGAGCATATTTCATGGCGTCGTCCTCGATTTCGATTGCTTTGGCTTGGCACGCTGCACCTATCAATACATGACTAGCGCAGTCAACATTGCTGGCCCACTCAATCGCTCAAAAGGAGCAAACTTTCGTGATGCTCAGCTAATTTGCCTTGGACATTATTTCGCCGGCCACGTAACAAATCAGCGCCGAGACGCGAATATCGGGGAGTGAACTCTTGTGAGCGGCAAGGACGAAGCCGAGCTTTCACGGCTGTTGCGGGCCGCGATCGCCGGAGACGAAAGAGCCTATGCCGACTTTCTGCACCGGATCGCCGCGCTCGTTCGTGGCTTTGCCCGGCGCAAGATCGTGCAGGGCGGGGTGGATCCCGAGGATGTCGTGCAGGAAACCTTGCTGGCCATTCATGTGAAACGACACACCTGGCGCCATGATGCGCCGGTGCTGCCTTGGGTCTATGCAATAGCCCGCTTCAAGCTGATCGATGCGTTCCGGCGGCGCGGTCGGCGGATCGAGATCGAGATCGACGAAATCGCCGAGACCTTTGCCGAGCCGGAATCGGAGACGGTGAGCGAGCGCGACGTCAACCGGGCGCTCGACAGCCTGCCGCCGGCACAGCGTTCCGTCGTCTCGGCCGTATCGGTCGAAGGCCGGTCAATCGGTGAGACCGCGGCCAAATTCGGCATCAGCGAGACGGCTGTGCGGGTGTCACTGCACCGCGGGCTTGCCGCCATTGCCAAACGGTTCAGGGCGGGGCGGGAATAACATGAGGACCGAAGATTTCATCAAGGCGCTCGACGCCGATGCCCGCAGCAAGGCGCTGCCGCTAGGCACCGCCTGGTGGCTTGCCGCCGGCGCGGCCATCGTGATCGCGGCCGCGGTTTTCTGGCTGACGATCGGCCCGCGCCCCGACATTGCGATCGCCATGCACACGATGCGGTTCCTGTCCAAATTCGTCTTCACGATTGCTCTTGCCGCCAGCGCCTTTGTCCTGGTGCGTGGGCTGTCGACGCCCGGTGCGTCGACCGGCCGGGCGGTGAGCTGGATGGTCGCCGCGCCGCTGCTGGTGATTGTGGCTGTGATTCTCGAACTCTTCGCCGTGCCTGCGTCCGACTGGAGCACGCGCCTGGTCGGCACGAACATGGTCATCTGCCTGACCTTCATTCCGTTGATCGGGATCGGCCCGCTTGCCGTCTTTCTCGCGGTGCTGCGCCATGGCGCGCCGACAAGGCCGGTGCTTGCCGGTGCGGCCGCGGGCCTGCTTGCCGGCGGGCTGGCGGCGACCTTCTATGCGGCTCATTGCTTTGACGATTCGCCGCTTTTCGTCGGCACCTGGTATACGATCGCGGTCGCCATCCTTGCCGTGCTCGGGGCGCTCGGCGGACGATTTTTTGTGCGCTGGTAGCGAGGCGATCAGCGTGTCGGAACGGGATGCTCGCCGCGATAGTCGTAGAAGCCGCGCCCGGTCTTGCGGCCGAGCCAGCCGGCCTCGACATATTTAACCAGCAGCGGGCAGGGGCGGTATTTCGAATCCGACAGCCCGTCATGCAGCACCTGCATGATCGACAGGCAGGTATCGAGCCCGATGAAATCGGCAAGCTGCAGCGGCCCCATCGGATGGTTGGCGCCGAGCTTCATGGCGGTATCGATGGCGTCGACCGAGCCGACACCTTCATAGAGCGTGTAGATCGCCTCGTTGATCATCGGCAGCAGGATGCGGTTGACGATGAAGGCCGGGAAATCCTCCGAGACGGTGATCGTCTTGTCGAGCTGCTTCACATAGGTTTTTGCCGCCTCGAAGGTCTGGTCCTCGGTGGCGATGCCGCGCACCAGTTCGACCAGCTTCATCACCGGAACCGGATTCATGAAATGTATGCCGATGAAGCGTTCCGGCCGGTCGGTCTGCGAAGCCAGCCGTGTGATCGAGATCGATGACGTGTTCGTCGCCAGGATGGCCTCGGGGTTGAGCTGCGGGCAGAGCTGGGCGTAGATCTTGCGCTTGACCGTCTCGTCCTCCGTCGCTGCTTCGATCACCAGATCGGCGCCCGCAAGGTCGGCCATGGCCGGTGCCGCCGAAATGCGCGCCATCGCCTCATTGCGCAGCTTTTCCTCGAGTTTGCCGGAGCCGACCTGACGGGCCATGTTGCCGCTGATCGTAGCGATGCCCTTTTCGATGCGGTCGGGGGAAATATCGTAAACCAGCACCTTATAACCCGCCAGCGCCGACACATGGGCGATGCCGCCACCCATCTGGCCCGCGCCGATGATGCCGATCGTTTCGATCTTGCTCATTACCCGATCCCGTCGAGGCCTTTGCGGCCCGTTTTTTGTGCAGTGCAAACTAAAAGGGCGGGGCGACTTCGTCTACCCCACCCCTCAGAATTTAATACGCTTTGGCAGAAGGCGTCAAAGCGCCTTTTGCAGTTCCGGCAGAATGACGAAGAGATCGCCGACGAGACCGTAGTCGGCGACCTGGAAGATCGGCGCTTCCTCGTCCTTGTTGATGGCAACGATCACCTTCGAATCCTTCATGCCGGCAAGGTGCTGGATGGCACCGGAGATGCCGACGGCAATATAAAGGTCGGGCGCTACCACCTTGCCGGTCTGGCCGACCTGCCAGTCGTTCGGCGCATAGCCGGCATCGACGGCGGCGCGAGATGCGCCAACCGCCGCACCGAGCTTGTCGGCGACCGGCAGGATGACCTCCTGGAACTTCTCGGAGGAGCCCAGCGCACGGCCGCCCGAGATGATGATCTTGGCCGAGGTCAGCTCTGGACGGTCGGTCTCGGAGAGCTTGTTCTCGACAAAGCTCGACAGGCCGGGATTGGCCGCCGCCTGGACCGTCTCGACCGGCGCGGAACCGCCCTCGGGCGCTGCCTGGAAGGAAGCGGTACGCACCGTGATGACCTTCTTGGCGTCACTGGACTGCACCGTCTGGATGGCGTTGCCGGCATAGATCGGCCGCTTGAAGGTGTCGGGCGACACGACTTCGATGATTTCAGATATCTGGGCGACATCGAGCAGCGCCGCCACGCGGGGCGCGACGTTCTTGCCCGACGAGGTCGCCGGCGCGATGATCGTCTCGTATGGCTCAGCAAGCGAAACGACGAGTGCCGCCAGCGGTTCGGCGAGACGCTCGGTCAGTTCGTCGGCGTCGGCGAGCAGCACCTTGGTGACGCCCTTGAGCTTGGCGGCGGCGTCCGCTGCCGGCTTGGCACCTTTGCCGGCAACCAGCACATGCACGTCCGAACCGATCTGCAGCGCCGCCGAAAGCGCCTTGGCGGTCTGGTCGGAAAGCGCAGCGTTGTCGTGTTCGGCAATCAGAAGAATAGCCATGATGTTTTCCTGACTTTCGTCTTCGAGGCTCCTGAAATCCGGTCAGGCCGAGTCGAAAACGGTTGGTTTCGAGAACCGGAGCGGAGCGTACTTCAGTACGTGAGCACCGGAAGCGGAGAAACCGGCCGTTTGCAGGCCGGGCCTCATCGGATTTCCTTAGAGCACGCCGGCTTCGTTCTTCAGCTTGTCTACCAGTTCGGCGACGCTCTTGACCTTGACGCCCGCCTTGCGGCCGCCCGGCTCCTCGGTCTTGAGCACTTTAAGCCGCGGCTTGACGTCGGCGCCGTAATCGGCAGGGCTCTTCTCGTCGAGCGGCTTCTTCTTGGCCTTCATGATGTTGGGCAGAGACGCGTAGCGTGGCTGGTTCAGCCGCAAATCGGCCGTGACGATCGCCGGCATCTTCAGTTCCAGCGTCTGCAGGCCGCCATCGACCTCGCGCGTCACCGTGGCCTTGTCACCGTCGAGCACGATCTTGGAGGCGAAGGTGCCCTGCGCCCAGCCGAGAAGTGCGGCCAGCATCTGGCCGGTCTGGTTGGAATCGTCGTCGATCGCCTGCTTGCCGAGAATGACAAGGCCGGGCTGTTCTGCCTCGACGACGCCCTTCAGCACCTTGGCGACGCCCAGCGGCTCAGTCTGCTCGTCGGTCTTGACCAGGATGGCGCGGTCGGCGCCCATGGCGAGCGCCGTGCGCAAGGTCTCCTGTGCCTGCTGCGGCCCGATCGACACGACGATGATCTCTTCGGCCTTGCCAGCTTCCTTCAGCCGGATCGCCTCTTCGACCGCGATCTCGTCGAACGGGTTCATCGCCATCTTGACGTTGGCGAGTTCCACCGCCGAACCGTCCGCCTTCACCCGGACCTTGACGTTCGCATCCACAACCCGCTTCACGGGCACAAGGATCTTCATTTGCCTGTCACCTCTTTCACGATAGTCTCTTCACGCTCGTCGGGCGCGCTATAGCAGCGTGCACCTCTTCATAGTTGTCGAAAGCCGACATTCCGGACGGAATTCTGGTCTTCGCCACGCCAGTAGGGTGGCGCTTCCGTAGTTGCGGCGACCCCGCGCGTCAATATCCGGGGCGCACTCGGATCCTCTGCGAAGCACTCAAATCGGTTCAGTCCGGACCGGAAACGCTTCCCCGGCCCCAGCGCGGCGCCGGCTGCGCAGGTTGTGGGTCGCTTGGCGCCGGCTCCCCGGCTACGGGCGCCGGACCGGCGACCACGGCTGGCTCCTCGTCTGCGCCGGCGAGTAGCGGTACGCCGCGGCTGCGCAAGACAAGCACCAGCACGGCTCCAGCGATGATGCCGCCGATATGGCAGGCCCAGGAAACCTGATCCTCGCCCCCCTGGGAGAACATGAAGATCTGGAACAGGATCCACAGGATCAGCGGGATGAACGCCGGGATGCGCAACGGGATGCGCGCGAAGACCAGCACCCATACCTTCACCCGCGGATATAGGATCAGATAGGCGGCGACCACACCGGCGATGGCGCCCGACGCGCCAATCAGCGGCACCCGCGAATCCCAGGCAACCAGACCCTGGAGGAAAGCGCCGGCGATGGCGCAAAGCAGGTAGAAGACGAGGTAGCGGACATGGCCAAGTGCATCCTCGACATTGTCGCCGAACACCCACAGGAACAGCATGTTGCCGCCGAGGTGGAAGATATCCGCGTGCAGGAAGGAATAGGTCAGATAGCTCAGGCTCTCCGGAATGACGACAAATTGCGGAGCGAGCTCGACGCTGTCATGCACAACCGACGGGATGAAACCGAGGCCCATCACCGCGGCGTTGGCGAAATCCTCGCCGCCCAATGTGGTGACAAAGTAGATCAGCACGTTGAGCGCGATCAGGCTGATCGTCACATATTGCAGCTTGATGTGCCGCAGCCGGTTGGTGTCATAAAGCGGGATAAACATCAGGCCTCTCCCGGTTCCGGCAGATTCAGCGGTTCTTGCCGGGAACCCATAGCACGTCGGCATTTCCGTTGTCATTGACCGCGCGTGCGGCGACGAACAGAAAGTCCGAGACACGGTTGATGTATCTTATCGCCTCGCGGTTGACGTGCTCGTCTGGATCTTGCGACAGCGCAACCATGATGCGCTCGGCGCGGCGGGCCACCGTGCGGGCGAGGTGAAGGGCAGCCGCTGCCGGCGTACCGCCGTTGAGCACGAAGGATTTGAGCGGCTCAAGGTCCTTGTTGAGGAGATCGATGTCCTGTTCGACGCGGTCGGTCTGCGAGGCGATGATGCGCAACGGCTCGTAGTCGAGCGGCTTGCCATTATTGGGGACTGCCAGATCGGCGCCGAGGTCGAAAAGGTCGTTCTGGATGCGGCCGAGCATCGCATCGATCGCCGGATTTACTGCCGCGGTATGAATGCGGGCCATGCCGATGCAGGCATTGGCCTCGTCGACCGTGCCGTAGGCGTCGATGCGAAGGTCGGATTTCAGCCGCCGCTCGCCGGAGCCGAGACCGGTGGTGCCATCGTCGCCAGTGCGGGTGTAGATCTTGTTGAGCTTGACCACGGGGTACCTCCCGGCTGGTGCTGCGTCACTTACGGGTGAAATACACCGCCAGCATGATCAGCACCAAGGCCACGAACTGCAAGAGCACGCGCGTCTGCATCAGCTTGTTGGAGGTCATGCTGGAGCCGCCGCGCATCATGTTGATGAGGCCGCGGATCAGCACGATCACCACTGCGACCATGACAAGAACGGCGAGGATGTTGAAGACGGTTGCCATGGTGTGTTCCAGTTGAATTGCGTTCAGGCGCGATTGGCGAGCAGACGGTAGAGTGCAGAAGCCGGCAGGATGCGTTTAAGGATCACACCGATCCTGGCCGGCACTGTTACCACATAATGCGGGCGCGGGCGCCGCGACAGAAGCGCATGGTGCAAGGCGGCATAAACCACCTCCGCCCCGGGCTTCAGCCGCGATGTGCTGCCGCCGGCCCGCAGCCGTTTGAGTTGCGCCGCATAGGCGAGGCGATGAACGGAATTCTCGTGATCGATATTCGCCAGGAACCATGCGAGGCTGTTGCTGGCGATCTTCGATTTCACCGGCCCCGGCTCGATCAGCGAAACATGGATGCCGCTACCCCGGAGTTCTTGATAGAGGGACAGCATCAGCCCTTCGATAGCGTGCTTCGATGCCGAGTAGGCGCCGCGAAAAGGCACCGGCGCGAGGCCGAGGATCGATGAGCAATGAACGAGACGACCATGGCCCTGACGGCGCATCACCGGTACGACGCGGCGAGTGAGATCATGCCAGCCAAAGACATTGGCCTCGAACTGCTGCCGTAAAGCCTCGACCGGCAGGTCCTCGACGGCGCCGGGTTGTCCGTAGGCGCCATTGTTGAAGAGCGCACCGAGCCGGCCGCCGGTCCGTTCCAGCACCGACGCCACCAGCGCCTCGATCGATCCGGGCTCGGTGTAGTCCAGATAAAAGGCCTCGATGCCGTCGGCCTCGAGCGCGGCGATATCTTCGGGCTTTCGGGCCGTTGCGAACACCCGCCAGCCTTCCCTCTTAAGAGCATGGGCGCAATAGGCGCCTATGCCGGAAGAGGCACCTGTGACAATGATGGTGCGCAACTCTTCTCCGGGAGGAATGGTGGTTTGACCTAGGGTTGTCATTTACCGCAAACCCTTCCCATATTCGCGGCGTCGGGACAATCGAAGGGAACGCGGTTCTTGTTGCGGAAGATCGTAGCCCTCAAACGCGTCCTCTACGACGCGCTCGGCCATTTCAACACCGACGACGGCTGGGCAATGGCCAGCCATCTGGCGATCACCGCGCTGATGGCGCTTTTTCCTTTCCTGATCTTCGCTACGACGCTGGCGAGTTTTTTCGGCGCGCAGGCTTTCGCCGACACCGCCGTGCACCTTGTGTTCGACACATGGCCCGAGCAGATCGCCAAACCGATCGCGCGCGAGGTGCTCAACGTGCTTACCGTCCGGCGCAGTGACCTGTTGACCTACGGTATCGTGCTTGCCGGATATTTCGCCTCGAACGGCATCGAGGCGCTGCGCACCTCGCTCAACCGGGCCTATCGTGTCTCGGAAACGCGCGGCATCATCTACCGGCGGGTGCAGAGCATCATCTTCGTGCTGATCGCGACGGCCGGGTTTTTGGCCATCAGCGTGCTGCTGGTCTTCGCGCCGTTGCTGGCACGGCTGGCCGAGTCGCATTTCGAATGGATAAAGCCCTACATGGGCACGATCACGCTGTGGCGTTACGTCATCGCCTCGGTCGTCATCATCGGCGGCCTGTTCGCCGTGCATTTCTGGTTGCCGGCCGGCAAGCGCCGCTTCGTTTCGATCGTGCCTGGCATCATCTTCACGCTGGTCGGCTGGCTCATCGGGTCGACCATCTTCGCCGCCTATCTCGATCATTTCTCGTCCTATGTGACGACCTATGCCGGCCTCGCCTCGATCATGATCGCCGTCGTCTTCCTCTACATCGTATCAGCGATCTTCATCCTCGGTGGCGAGCTCAACGCCGCGATCAGCCGCTATTTAGAGGCGCGTGCCCGCGTCGGCGGCTGAGCCGTCGCCAGCCCGACGCCGAGCGTCGCGATCGCCATGCCGGCGATCTGGAGCGGGCTCAAGTGCTCACCGAACAATGCCCAGGCGATGACCGCGGTGACGGCCGGCACGAGGTAAAACAGCGAGGCGACCTTCGACATTTCGCCGTCGCGGATCATCACCATCAACAGGAAGATGGCGCCGATCGACAGCACCAGCACGAGCCAGGCCATGGCGAAGATCAGTTCGCCATTGACGATGACCGTTCGCGTCTCGAAGGCTAGCGAGGCCAAGGCCATTACAGATGCGCCGCCGACATATTGCCAGAACGTGGCAGCCACCAGATCGCCGCCGGAAGCAAAGCGCTTCTGCCAGATCGTGCCGGCGCTCATGCCGAGCACCGAGACAAGTGAGGCGCCCAGTGTTTCGGCCGTCACCCCGCCGCCGAGCGCGCCGAGCTTCGGCCAGAGCACGATCACCACACCGATCAGCCCGAGGCCGAGACCGGCCCAGTGGCGCGGCAGGATGGCCTCGCCGAGAAGCCTGCCGGCGAGCACTGCCGTGATCAGCGGCTGCAGGCCGACGATCAGGGCTGAAAGCCCAGCGGGCATGCCCCGGTGGATGGCCCAGAACACGCCGCCGAGATAGACGCCATGCATCAGGATGCCGGCGCCGGTCGCGTGCAGCGCCTCGTCGCGGGTGGCGCGGCTCGAACCAAGTGCGGCCATCAAAGCGACAAGCAGGATTGCGGCCAGGACAAAGCGCGCGGCCAGGAAAGTAAAGGGCTCCGCCCACGGCATGGCATAGCGCGCGCCGATGAAGCCGGTCGCCCACAGGACGACGAAAGAGGCGGGGATGAACCGCTTGAGGCTGTGCATTTTTCCGGAGGCCACGCGTCGGTGAGGACTGATTGTCGCGCTTGCTCTAATGCCGTTCCGAGCGGAAGGCAAAACCAAACCGTTGATCCATAGGCTCAATTCCATTCAAGGAATGCCTTTGGCGCCGCTAGAGACCGACCAGCCGCCTCACATCGTCCGGCGATGCGCCCGTCTTACGCTGGGCGGCAAGGCCGGTATCGCCAAGACTCTTCGACAGCTTTCGTCCGTCCGGGCCGAGGATCAGGCGATGGTGAAAATAGGCCGGCTGCGGCAGGCCAAGCAGTTGCTGAAGCAGCCGCTGCACGCTGGTCGCGGAATAGAGATCCTGGCCGCGCACGACATGGCTGACGCCCTGCAGCGCGTCGTCCATGGTGACGGCGAGGTGATAGCTGGTCGGGATTTCGCGGCGCGCCACGACCACGTCGCCCCAATCCTGCGGATGGGCTTCGACACGACGCGTCGCGGAGAGCGTCTCGTTCGTGTATTCGGCCCATGACAGGTCCTTGCCGGCGCGCGCTATTGCCGCATCGACGTCCAGCCGCCAGGCAAATGGCACATTTTCGGCCTGGCGCCGCTTGCGTTCGCTCGCCGTCAACGCCTTGTCGGCGGCAGGATAGAGCGGCACGCCGTCCGGGTCGCGCGGCCAGTCGCGGCCACGCTTCTCGCTGTCGGCGATGAAGGCGCGGATCTCACTTCTGCTCATGAAGGCCGGGTAGACAAGTTCTTCCTCGATCAGCCGCTCGAGCATCGCCCGATATTCGGCAAAATGCTCGGACTGGCGGCGCACCGGTTCCTCCCAGCCAAGCCCCAGCCATTTCAGGTCGCGAAAAATGCCTGCCTCGAATTCCGGCGTGCAGCGTGTCGTGTCGATATCCTCGATGCGCAGCAGCAGGCGTCCGCCCGTCGCCTTTGCCAATTTCTGATTGAGCAGCGCCGAATAGGCATGGCCGAGATGCAGTTCGCCGTTCGGGCTCGGCGCGAAGCGGAATGTCAGCAGTGTCATTGTCCGGCGGCAATCGGGTTGTGTGGCGCTTTCGCCAATTGCTACTTTGCGCCGGTGGCGTCGTGCGTCCAGAGGGACACGTGACGAAGCGTGCGGCACTTTTGATTTTGGAACAAGCAGACATGCAACGCATCGCCAGTCTCGACGACATTGCGCAAGGGCTGGATAGGCTATGCTTACTCGACCCACGCCTGGAAAGAGTGCGCGGCATGGCCGGCGAGGTGCCGCTCAGGCTATCGGAGCCGGGGTTCAGGAGCCTTGCTTCCATCGTCGTTTCGCAACAAGTGTCCCGCGCGAGCGCCGACGCCATCTTCGGCCGGCTGACGAGACTGCTCGATCCGCTGACGCCGCAGGCGATACTTGCCGCCGACGAGGTGATCTTTCGCGAGGCCGGGCTGTCGCGACCCAAGCAGCGCGGCCTGCTTGCCGTCGCCCGGGCGGTGGCCGACGGGCTCGACCTCGATCACCTCTGTCGGCTCGATGCAAGCGAGGCGATCGCGGCCATGACCAGGGTGCCGGGGATCGGCCCGTGGACGGCTGAAGTCTACCTTTTGTTTGCCGCCGGACACCCGGACATCTTTCCGGCGCGCGACGTTGCATTGCAGAGCGCGGTCGGCCATGCACTAGGCATCGACCCGCGTCCGCCGGAGAAAATGCTGATCCGGCTTGCCGAATCATGGAGCCCGTGGCGCGGTGTCGCATCGCGGCTTTTCTGGGCTTATTATCGCGAATTGAAGGGCAGGGATGCCGCGCCTCCGGCCTGAATCCGCAAAAAAGCATTGAAATCATGCGTTTTTGAGACCCGGCATGATCGACAATCCGCTTCACATCCCTGTCATGTCGGGCTTACAGTATCCGCGCCGACCGGTTCTAGGGTGAAGGAGGTCAACGACGTGACGGTTGCCGTATCTCCGGATGGGCTTCCAGCGCTGGTGCTGAACGCGGATTACCGTCCGCTCAGCTATTACCCCCTGTCGCTCTGGTCCTGGCAGGATGCCATCAAGGCGGTGTTCCTCGAGAGGGTGAACATCGTCGCCGAATACGAACACGCCGTCTCTTCACCGACCTTTTCGATGAAGCTGCCGAGCGTCGTCAGCCTGAAGGCTTACGTGAAGCCGTCGAGGCATCCGGCGTTTACCCGTTTCAACGTCTTCCTGCGTGACCGTTTCCAATGCCAATATTGCGGCACGCCGGACGATCTGACGTTCGACCATGTCATTCCTCGCCATCGCGGCGGCGCCACGACCTGGGAGAATGTCGTCGCTGCCTGCTCGCCCTGCAATCTGAGGAAGGGCGGCATGATGCCGGCCCACGCCAAGATGTGGCCGCTGCAGAAGCCCTACCAGCCGACGGTGCATGATTTGCATAATAACGGCCGGCTGTTCCCGCCCAACCATCTACACGAAAGCTGGATGGATTATCTGTACTGGGATGTCGAACTCGAGCCGTGAGATCATCCGATAATTCGGGAGGCTGGCCGTCTGAAGCGATTTTCTGCGCTTCCGATGCTCACGGACCAATGTCCGCTCCGCTTCGGTTCTCGGCAATCACTCCACCCGACTCAGCCTGCCGAATTCTTGGATGATCTCGTGTCGCGCTAAATCAGTCGCGGGCGAAGGCGCTGCGGAAGGCTACGACTGCCAGGACAAAGCTGGCGATGGCGTTCCAGCCGGCCAGCGACAGGCCGAGGATGCGGAGCGCCGCCTTGTCGCAGGAGGGCGGGACGAATTTGTCGAGCGCATCGAGCACGCCCTTGCCGCCGGTGTCCACCGGCCCGGCGGCTGCGGTGCAATCGGTCGGGCCTGGCCACCACGCCCATTCGACGCCGGAGTGATAAACGCCGAGATAGCCGCCGTAGAGCATCAGCAGGCCGCCAATGGCCAGCAGGCCACGGCTTACCCAGGCTGGCGCCTGAAGAGCCGACGCAAGCACCGCCAGCAGCATCAAGGGCACGCCGACGTAGTAAGGCGTGCGCTGCTCGAGGCAGAGCTTGCAGGGGATGTAGCCGCCGAGATACTGGAAGGCCAGCGCCGAGCCGACCGTGGCGGCCATGGCGACAGCGAGGAACAGGGCGGTGCGCAGCCGCTGGCGTCCGGTATCGGTATTCACGGTCGCTGTCATCGGGCTCAGTCCATTCGGTTCGATGCCGTTCAGACGGCGTATTTGACGACGATATAGAGCAAAATCAGGGCGGCGGCGGCGGCGCCTGCAATCTGGCCAAGGCGCTTTTCGATGAAGTGGCGGATCGGCTCGCCATAGCGGCGCAAGAGCCACGCGAGAAACAGGAAGCGAGCACCGCGCGCCACGATTGCCAGCACGATGAACAGCAGCAAAGGAACACCGATGACGCCCGACAGGATCGTCACAACCTTGATCGGCGGCAGATGGGCGAGGCCGGAGGTGACCAGCATCAGGATGATGAAGCCAACACCCGATGAGACGCGCATCGCCTCGAACTCGTCATATTTGCCATAAAATTCGAGGATCGGCCGCGCCATCGCATCATAGGCATAATGGCCGATGAACCAGCCGGCGATGCCGCCCAGCACCGAGGCGACGGTGGCGACCAGCGCGTAACGATAGGCGCGATCCGGCCGCGACAGCGCCATCGGCAGATAGAGGACGTCGGCCGGCACCAGGAACACCGAGCTCTCGACGAAGGCGATGAAGGCCAGCCACCATTCGGCGGATTTGCTCGCCGCCAGCGACAAGGTCCAGTCGTAAAGTCCGCGAAGCATCGGCACTCCTAATGCACGCCCAAACCAGAAGCGGTCTTGGGATCACGACATGTACAAACAAGACTTGGAAGCGCCCAGCATCAACCTCGTCGGACGAGGTGCGCTTCAATGACATGCGCCGCCTGTCTAGAAAGATTTTCCGCGCTGCACAATGGCAGCTGCTTCACGAAATCGAAAGGCTGAGGCTTGAGCGAGCCCAGATGTCGGGATTTGGCCAGTTGACGAACAGGCCTCCAACCGTATAGTCCGCGCCCATCCAGGCCGCCCGGCCTGAGCCCCTATGGCGGAATTGGTAGACGCGCTCGACTCAAAATCAGGATGCGTCTACCGTCAGCCCGCAGGGTAATAGGATTGGAGGTCAATGGGTTAGGAGTTAAGAGCCGCTTAATTCTCGAACTGCCACCCTCTGCGTAGGTGCAGCATGAGAGCGTTGAGAGGTAAATGAGTTAGCGCCTTGCGGGTGTGGTGAAACTGGTAGACGCGCTGGATTCAAAATCCAGTTCCGAAAGGAGTGTCGGTTCGAGCCCGACCACCCGCACCAACTATCGGCCAACAAACTTTGAGAACGGCAGTCATTTCACCTGTCGCGCCAGAGTTCGAATCGTGTCGGCCGCCCACCTCCACCAGGATACTCCGCAATGTCCGGTGATGGATGGGACAGATCAATACATAAAATCAATATGTTATGAGAGATCGTGTGCAAAAACTGCACACGAAAGGTCCGCTACTCTTCTGGTTTTCGTTCCTGCGATGGAGTAGCCGACGGGCCTCTTGGGACGCCTGTTGAGTAGCTGCGCTGTCCTATCCTGCGAGGACCGTTGCTGGTGTATCCGCGATCTGCCGTCTTTCAGATGGCGGACGTCACCCATGTCGGTCGACCAAGATCAAGCTTGATCCCGCTGACCACGCGACGCCGCTGATGTGCTCGACACCAATGCCCGACTGCGTCGGCGCATTACGCGTGAGCCGTAAGAAATAAAATGACCAGTGCGCTTGAGCCCGCTGCAATATCAAAAAGATGCTCCGGCTTCAGGGAGGCCACACGCGCCGCCCATTCGTCGGCTGTGAAAGCGCGTCGTCGCAATGCAAGTGAAAAAAACTACCGACCAATCAAAGCGAACATTTCTGGACTGTTTGCCGACCGAGGCGGAGTTTGATGAGCTCAACTTCAGCCGGGACCGAAATGGCCTTACCGACCGATCCAGATCACCACGCCCGGGAGACGCTCCGGCTGATCGGCCCCGATCCGCAGAACTGGGTGCCGGACCGGGAAGGCATCGACCACAATGTCTTCATCGTTGGCGGTGGGCAGACGGGGGCGACCTTTGCCTTCGCGTTGAGGCGTGCCGGCATCGGCAAGGTTACTGTCGTCGACGCGGCACCGGATGAAAGCAAGGCCGGCATCTGGTTCACTCATGCACGGATGAACCGGCTGCGAACGCCGAAGGGGCTGCCGGGACCGGAACTCGGTCTGCCAGGCCTGAGCTTTCAGTCATGGTATGAAGCCCGTCATGGTGTGGAAGCCTATGCCGGTTTCGACCGCATCGCGCGGACGGATTGGGCGAGTTACCTGAAATGGTATCGCGACTTTCTCGGCATCGGCATTCGTTACGGCACGCGTCTCATTCGCATCGAGCCGGATGGCGGGCATTTTCGCCTCCACCTCGGAGCCAACGGCACGCCATCGGTCGAAACGGCGCGCAAAATCATTCTGGCCAATGGCTTTGGCGGCAGCGGCGGTCCAGTGATACCGGCGGTACTTGCCGCCTTGCCGCGGGGCCTTGTCGCACACAGTTCAGCGGCAATCGATTTTGCCTCGCTCAAGGGCAAGGCAATCGCTGTCGTCGGGTCGGCGGCTTCGGCATTCGATGCGGCCGGAGCTGCCCTTGAGGCCGGCGCGAAATCGGTGCGTCTCTTTGCCCGCCGCAACAGCATTGCCAGTGTGCCGATCAACCGCGTGCGAAGCTATCCCGGCGCCTATGACAATTATCCTCGGCTGCCCGATGCGGTGCGCTGGCGCCAGGCATTGCGCTTCCGCGAGGCCGGTTCAACGCCGCCGCTCGATGCGGTGGAGCGGGCGGTGCGGCACCAGAATTTTCATCTCTATCTCGGTGCCCCTTGGACAAATGCGGATGTCGAAGACGGCCAGGTCGTCACCGATATCGCAGGCGAGACGTTTGCGTTCGACTTCGTCGTCGCCGGCACCGGCTATTTCGCCGACCCGACGCGCAAGCCTGAGTTCGCCGATTTCGCCGCCACCATCCGGCTATGGCGAGACCAGTACGCGCCGCCGGAAGCAGAGCTGGATGAATTTTTCGGCGCCCATCCCTATCTCGGCCTCGGCCATGAATTCCTCGAGAAGGCGCCGGGCGAAGCACCGTTCCTGAAGAATATCCATGTTTTCAATCCCGGCGGCTTCGTCAGTTTCGGCCTGCCGATTGGCGATGTTCCGTCGATCAGGCGCGATGTACCGGCCGTGGTGGCGCGCATTAGCCGCGATCTCTTCCTCGCCGATCTCGACAGCCATGAGAGCCGCATAACCGGGAGCCATCCGGCCGAGTTCGGCGAAGACGCCTATGCCGCTTCCGTCTGGCAGCCGGCGCAGACCATCGCGGCGGAATAGGCATTTTTCGATGGACAAGCGCCGATGACCTTCAGCCCTGACCTTTCTGATCCGTTCGTCGCCACGGCGGTCGAACTGCGCGATATCTTCGATCGGGATGCCGTGGCGCGCGACAAGGCCGGCGGGCGGCCGGTCGAGCAAATCCGCCTGCTGAAGGAAAGCGGCCTGCCGTCGGCGCAGATTCCCAAGCGCTATGGCGGCAAGGGCGCACCCTGGCTGTCGGTGCTGCGCGTCGTGCGCGAATTCGCCCGCACCGACGGCTCGCTCGCCCATCTCTACGGATACCATCATCTGCCGCTCAATGGCGTGCTGTTCCGTGGCACGGAGGCGCAGAGGGACCGGCTGCTGACACGCTCGGCAAGGGAGAACTGGGTCTGGGGCAATTCCGGCAACGCCATGTCGAAGACGTCGACGGCCAGGCGCAACGGCACGGGCTGGATCCTGAGCGGCTTTCGGCCGTTCTCCTCCGGTTCACACATCGCAGACTACATCCAGGTTGCCTGGGAGGACGGCCAGGATCGACTAGCGGCAGCGATCCCGGCTGACCGTGAGGGCATCGTCATCGAGGATGACTGGGATGGTGTCGGCCAGCGGCAGACCGGCAGCGGCAAGGTCACGTTCAAGGACGTGCATGTCGGCGACGACGAACTGATTGGCTCGCCCGCGGTGCCGCTGACGCCGTTCCAGACGCTGACGTCACTGTTCCAGCAGGCGGTCCTGCTCAACCTGTTCGTCGGCAGCGCGCAAGGAGCGCTGAGCGAAGGCCGCGACTATACGGTCTCGCAATCGCGCCCCTGGGTCTATTCCGGCTATGAGAAACATACCGACGATCCGTTCGTGCAACGCAAATATGGCGACCTCTATATCCGCACGCTCGCGGCGGCCGAACTGGCCGATGTAGCAGCATGCGGCCTCGATGCCGCCTATGGCCAAGGCGAGGCGTTGACCCTGGAGCAGCGCGGGCAGACGGCGATCGATCTCGCCACCGCCAATGTCTACGCCGGACAAATCGGCCTCGACGCGTCGAGCGAGGTTTTCGAGGTGATGGGCGCCCGCTCAGCCACCAAGGCCAATGGCTACGACAGGTTCTGGCGCAACGTGCGCACGCACACGCTGCACAATCCGGCCGAATACAAGAAGCGCACGATCGGCACCTGGTTGCTGACCGGGGAATTCCCGGCCGGCGGACTGTACCGCTGAGGAGGCGAAAAAAATGGCCAGGCGCAAGGACAAGCTCAAGCTGGGAGCGTTTCTGCTCTTCACCGGTCACCATGTGGCGGCCTGGCGCCATCCAGCGGCAGGCGAGGGGACCAGCCTCGGCGACTACGTCGAACTTTCCCGGCTGGCGGAAGCGGCCAAAGTCGACGCGATCTTCTTTGCCGATGGCGTCGCGGCGCGGCTGAGCAACCTCGAGGCCGCCAGCCGCAAGGCGCATAGCGGCGTCTATCCGTTCGAGCCGATCACGCTGCTGTCGGCACTGTCGGCTGTGACCAGGAACATCGGCCTCATCGCCACGGCGTCGACCAGTTTTTCCGATCTCTACAATCTGGCCCGCCAGTTCGCGTCGCTCGACCATCTGAGCGGCGGGCGCGCAGGCTGGAATCTGGTCACCTCTTCCGATCCGGAGGCAGCGTTCAATTTCGGTCACGAGACGCATATCCAGCATGGCGAGCGCTACGACCGCGCCGAGGAATTCGCCGATGTCGTGCTCGGCCTGTGGGACAGCTGGGAGGATGACGCCTTCCCGCGCGACAGAGCAAGCGGGCGCTATTTCGACAAGGACAAACTGCATGTGCTGAACCACAAGGGCCAGCACTTCAAGGTGCGTGGTCCCCTGAACACGCCGCGAACGCCGCAAGGTCGTCCGGTCGTGGTCCAGGCCGGCGCGTCGGGTCCGGGCAAAGAGCTGGCGGCTCGTACCGCGGAAGCGATTTTCGCCGCGCAGATCACGCTCGACGAAGCCACCGCCTTCTATGCCGACGTCAAGGGCAGGCTCGGCAAATATGGCCGCTCGGAGGATGACCTGAAAGTCCTGCCAGGCATTTTCCCGGTCGTCGGCCGCACTGAAGCCGAGGCGCGGGGGAAGTTCGAACAGCTGCAGGATCTCATCCAGCCGGAAGTCGGCCTCGGTCTGGTCTCGGCGCTGGCCGGCGGCTTCGACCTCAGCGCCTATCCGCTCGACGGGCCGGTGCCGGATTTGCCGGAGACCAATGCCGGCAAGAGCCGGCAAGCGCTGGTGATCGATCTGGCGTGGCGCGAGAACCTGACGATCCGGCAGCTTTATCTGCGCATCGCCGGCGCCCGCGGCCACTGGCAGGTGGTCGGCACGCCGCAACAGATCGCCGACACCATGGAAGAGCGGTTCGAGAATTACGGCGCCGACGGCTTCAACATCATGGCGCCGATCATGCCCGGCGGCCTGAAGGATTTCATCGAGCTGGTGGTGCCGGAACTGCGCCGCCGTGGCCTGTTCCGCGACGAGTATGAGGGCAGCACCTTGCGCGACAATCTCGGCCTGAAGCGACCGGCAAACCGTTTTTCGCGGCATGCCGCGGCAGCTGCGGAATAGGCCGGCAATGGCGCGCGACACGCTCTTTCTCATCCAGCCGGGTTTCGCCGACCCAAATCAGCCGGGCCAGACGTTCGTCTGCCCCTATTGCAACCAGGTTGAGGGATTGCTCGCAGCCTTTCCCGATCTCGCCGCCAGACTCGACGTTGAGCGCGTGCCGTTTTCGAGGCCGAGAGGCAAGGTGATCGACGCGCTCGGCGAACGGCACCAGTCGCTGCCGGTGCTGATCATCGGCAGCAATCCGCCCGCCGACTTGCCGACGGCCAAGGGCAAGGTCTTCGCCGATGACACCAGGCGCATTCTTGCACTGCTTGCCGAGCGCCACGGCTTTCCGCATCTGCATGAGTGACAGCATGACCTTCGATCCTGATACCTCCAATCCATGGATCGCCAAGGCGGCCGAGCTGCGCGAGATCTTTGCCCGCGACGCGGTCGAGCGCGACCAACTTGGCGGCAGGCCCGTCGAGCAGATACGGCTGCTCAAGGAGAGCGGCCTGCTCACCATCGTCATTCCCAAGGAATTCGGCGGCGCCGGCGAACCCTATTCGACGGCGCTGAAGATCGGCCGCGAGTTCGCCAAGGTCGACGGCTCGATCGGCCATATCTATGGCTACCATTTCAGCGCATTGATCGCCGCCAGGCTCAACTCGGACGAGCCGCGTTCAGCCGATCTGCTTCGGCGTTCGGCTGCCGGCGACTGGTTCTGGGGCAACACCGGCAACAGCTTTTCCAAAACGCTGTTCGGCCGCAAGGATGGCGAGTGGACGATCGTCAATGGTTTCAAACCCTTTGCCTCCGGCTCGCATGTTGCCGATTATCTTTCGACCTCGTGGGAGGACGAGAGCAGCGGCGAGAGGAAGTTTGCAGCGATCCCCGCGGACCGTGAAGGCATCACCGTTCTCGATGACTGGGACGGCATCGGCCAGACGCAGACCGGCAGCGGCAAGGTCGCCTACAAGGACGTCAGGATCCACGACAGCGAGTTGGTGCGCGGTTGGGTCGACGCGTCGTTGCCAATCCGCACCATCGGCCCGCTGCAGCAGCAGAGCGTGTTGCTCAATGTCTTTGTCGGCACGGCCCAGGGCGCGCTGCTGGCGGCGCGAGATTATACGCTCAACAGTTCGCGGCCGTGGATGTATTCCGGCGTCGAGCGCCATATCGACGATCCATGGATCAAGCGGCAGTATGGCGAGCTGTGGGTCAAGACGCGGGCGGCGACGGCGCTGGCCGATCGCGCGGCGGCGGCGATCGATCATGCGATCGCGCGCGGCAAGGCGCTGACCGAGCAAGAACGCGGTGAGGCGGCGGTTGCCGTCGCCGCGGCCAATGTGCTGGCAGGCGATGTTGCGCTCGAAGTCACGACCGAGATATTCGAGGTCATGGGTGCCCGCTCGGCGGTGCGCAAATACGGCTTCGACCGCTTCTGGCGCAACGCACGCATTCACACCTTGCACAACCCTGCCGAATACAAGACCCGCACCGTCGGCACCTGGTATCTGACCGGCGCATATCCCGAGCCCGGCGTCTTTCGATGAGCGGCCGGCAGCTCCATCTCAACGTCAACATCCTGCATGCCGGCTTCTCGCCGGCGGCATGGCGGATGGACGGCGTCGACCCCTATGCCGCCTTCACCGTTGACCACTATGTGCAGGTGGCGAAGATCGCAGAGCGCGCAAAGCTCGACGCCGTATTCCTTGCCGACCAGGCGGCGATATCGGACCGCATTGACTATCGTCCGATCACGTCGCTGGAGCCGACCATCGTGCTGGCGACGGTAGCCGCCGCAACCGAGCGCATCGGCCTGATCGCCACCGCTTCAACCAGCTTCAACGAGCCCTACAATATCGCCAGGCGCTTCGCGACGCTCGACCATGTCAGCGGCGGACGCATCGGCTGGAACATCGTCACCACGGCCGATCCCGCCTCGGCCCGCAATTTCGGCCTCAACGGTGCCATCGATCATGGCCGGCGCTACGAGCGGGCCGCGGAATTCGCTGACATCGTCAAGGCATTGTGGGACAGCTGGGAGGACGATGCCTTCATCGGTGATGTCGCCAGCGGGCGCTTCGTCGATGCAACCAAGGTTCACGCCATCGACCACAAGGGCGCACATTTCTCGGTGCACGGGCCGCACAATGTGCCGCGTTCGCCGCAAGGGCATCCGGTGGTCGTCCAGGCCGGCGGGTCCGATGACGGCAAGGACCTCGCCGCCCGCCACGCCGAAGCTGTGTTTTCCGCATCGCAGTCTTTCGAGGAAGCGCTCGGCTATGCGCGGGAACTTAAGGCGCGTGCCGTCGCCTATGGCCGCACCGGCGGCGTGCCGCTCAACCTCGCCGGCCTAGCCACCATCATCGGCAGCACCGAGGCCGAAGCGGAGCGGCGGCAAGGAGAGCTCTGGGACCGCATCCCGCTCGACTACAGCCTTGGCCGGCTGTCCGGCGTGCTCGGCATCGATCGCGAGCGGCTGAAGCTCGACGAGAAGCTGCCAGAAGGGATTCAACTGCCCCCCAATGGCGGCCACACCTTCTTCAAGGCCACGCTCGCGCTCGCGCGCAGCAACGATTTCACCGTTCGCCAGCTGATCCGGGCGCTGAACGGCAGCACCGGCCACCGCACCATCGTCGGCACGCCCGAGCAGATCGCCGACGATATCGAAAGATGGTTTGTCGCCGGCGCCGCCGACGGCTTCAACCTGATGCCGGACGTGCTGCCGACCGGACTGGAGGTCTTTGTCGATACGGTGGTGCCGATCCTGCGCCGGCGCGGCCTGTTCCGCACCGACTATGAGGGGCGCACGCTGCGCGACCATCTCGGGCTTGCCAGACCCGAAAGCCGCTTTGCACCGCAGCCGCACAAGGCGCCAGCGCTGCATGAGGCCACCCATTGAATGGTCATCAAAATACAACGGAGGGGAAGGTCCTGCCATTGACCTCATGCCCGGCCAAAATACAGGCCCGACAATGAGCGCTGATACCGAGTTTCTTTGGTACATCCCGAACCAGGTCGATCCCGGTCACCGCGGCGAGCCGGCCGTCGAGGACCACAACAGCCTGGAGACGCTGACCAGCCACGCGAAGGCGCTTGAGGAATACGGCTGGAAGGGCGCGCTGATCGGTACCGGCTGGGGTCGGCCCGACACTTTTACTGTCGCGGCCTCGCTCGCCGCGCGGACCACCTCCTTCGAGCCGCTCATCGCGATCCGCCCGGGGTACTGGCGGCCGGCGCACTTCGCATCCGCCGTAGCCACGCTCGACCAGCTGACCGCCGGTCGCGTGCGTATCAACATAGTGTCAGGCAAGGACAACCTCGCTGCTTATGGCGACAGCGAAGGTGACCAGATACATCGCTATGCCCGTACCAGAGAGTTCATCCGCCTGGTTCGCAGACTTTGGACTGAAGAGAACGTGACCTTTGCGGGCGAGCACTTCCAGGTCACTGGCTCTACCGTGATGCCCCGCATCCATGTCCGTGGCGATCGTCGCCATCCCAAGCTCTACTTCGGCGGCGCGTCGGAGGCGGCGGAGCGGGTGTCGGCCAGCGAGGCGGATGTCCAGCTCTTTTGGGGTGAGCCGCTCGACGGCGTCCGGGAGCGGATCGAGCGGCTCAAAGCCTTGAGCAGGGAACTCGACCGAGACCTCCCGCCTCTGGAGTTCGGGTTGCGGGTCACCACGCTGGTCCGCGACACCGCTGGGCAGGCCTGGGCGGATGCAGAAGCGAAGGTCGACGAGATGGCCAAGGGCCAGGGAGCCGGCTGGAACGATCACGGTCGGGCGGTAGCGGTGGGCCAGCAGCGTCTGCTCGATCTGCACGCGCGCGGCGAGGTGCTGGACGACAATCTCTATACTGCGCCGGGCAAATATGGCGGCGGCGGCGCTGGCACCACCTGGCTGGTCGGCTCGGCCGCCGACGTCGCCCGCTCGCTCGGCAGATACCGGGATCTGGGCATCACGCATTTCGTGCTCTCGGACACGCCGTATCTTTCCGAGATCAAGCGGCAAGGCGATCAGTTGCTTCCGCTTTTGCGCAACGGGGCCTAAGCCGCGCTTCTTGAATGACCTGGGGTCGTCAGAACACCGAATAAGCCAGATTGCCAGTAGGGAAGACGATGTCACAGCCGGCCGCCTTCAGCATCCGCCCTTCCGACGCTGACCTGCGTGGTGAAGCGGCGCTACGGCGGCGTTATCGAGCGCCGCAAAGCGCGCATACCGGAAGCTGGAACGAAGCCCTCGAGGCGATCCTTTCGCATCGCTCGGTCCGCAATTATCTCGCCAAGCCTCTTCCCGAAGGGACGCTGGAACTGATCGTCGCCGCCGCCCAGTCGGCGCCGACTTCTTCCAATCTCCAGGCGTGGAGCGTCATCGCAGTCGAGGATCCGGCGCGCAAGGCGCGGCTTGCCGAACTGGCGGCGATCAATCGCCATATCGAGCAGGCGCCGCTGCTGCTGGTCTGGCTGGCCGACCTGTCGCGGCTGCGCGCCATTGCCGAGGCAAACGGCCGGGTGGGCGAGGGGCTCGATTATCAGGAGAGCTTTCTGCTGGCCGTGATCGACGCCGCACTTGCCGCACAGAACGCCGTGGTGGCGACCGACGCGCTCGGGCTCGGCTCCTGCTACATCGGCGCGATGCGCAATCATCCGCAGGAGGTGGCGCGCGAACTCGGCCTCCCGCCGGAAACCGTGGCGGTGTTCGGCCTGACCGTCGGCTATCCCGATCTCCTGGCTGCGACTGACATCAAGCCCAGACTGCCGCAGGCTGCGGTGCTGCACCGCGAGCGCTATCGATCAGAGCCCGATCCGGACGATCTTGCAGCCTACAACCAGAGGCTTCGATTATTCCAGCAGGAGCAGGCGATGCCTGTGGTGGACTGGACAGAGTTGGTTTCGAACCGCATCGGCAGCAAAGCAGCGCTGAAAGGCCGTGATCGCCTGGGCGAAGTGCTCAAAGCGCTGGGCTTCAAGCTCAAATAGGCGCGCGCCTGCTCGCGAGACCGCGGCGAGGCTATTCGGCCGCGATAATGGCGATGCGCGCCGGAAGCGCCGCCGGCGGTGGGACGTCGAGAGCGCCGAGCTGGCGCGCCTCGGCCTTCAGCCAGCCATGAAAGCGCTCGACCGTCTCCAGCTTCGCCTTGTGCGGCGTCGTCGCAAAATAATAGGAAAACTCGACCGGCTGCGGTGAGCCGAATGGACTGACCAGACGCCCCGCGGCGAGGTCAGGCTCGGCCAGCCGGAATTTGCCGAGACCGATGCCCTTGCCGGCAGCAGCTGCGTCGAGCACCAGTGACGATTGGCTAAGCCGTATACCGCCCTCGACAAAGCGGCCGGACAGGCCGTTGGATCTCAGCCAGCCCTTCCAGTCAGGGCAGCTTGGATCGCGTTCCGGACCGTCCTCATGCAGGATCGGTGCGTCACGCAGCCCCTCCGGCCCGCGATAGAGACCGTGCATGCGAGCAAATTCCGGGCTGCAGACGGGCAGCACCGCTTCCGAAAACAGCCGTTCCGTCAGCAGGCCGCTATAGGCGCCCGACCCGTAGCGGATGACGCAGTCGACGTCTTCGCTGGCAAAATCGGCAAGCCTGGTCGATGCGTCGACCAGCACTTCTAGGCCGGGTACCGCGTCGCGCAGTGCGTCGAGGCGCGGGATCAGCCATTTGCTGGCGAAGGAGGGCGCGACCGACACTTTGATCGGCGCATCCTCCTCGTCGCCGGAAATCCGCGCGACCGACTCGACAACGACGTCGAAAGCCTCGGTGAGGCCGGGCATCAGCGCCTGGCCGGCCGACGTCAGCAGAAGCTCGCCACGGTTGCGATGGAACAGCGGTTGACCGAGGTGATCCTCGAGCAGGCGGATCTGCTGGCCGATGGCGGCAGGCGTCACATGGAGCTCTTCGGCCGCCCGCGTAAAGCTCAGGTGGCGGGCGGTTGCGACAAAAGCGCGAAGCGACGTCAGCGGCGGAAGCCTCGCCAGCGTCGGCCGCAGCTTCCTTGATTTTGCGCGAATGAGATCGACCATGGAGCGCATTCAACACGTTCAGGCTGGGCGCGACGAGGGCGGGCTTTGCGCCAAAGTGCCCGGTGGAAAATTTCGTTTGCCGCAGCGTCGCGGCAGCGGGAACGGAAATCTAAAAAATCGTAATGTCTACAATTCTTGTAGAAATAAGATCGGAGCGCTGATTTGGGCGTCGAGCAGCTTTGCCAGATCCTGGAATGAAACGGTCGTGCGAAGCGGTGCTTTCGGCAGACGATAGAAAATCATTCTTCCGGTTTTGCGGCGTGGCAGGGATCATCGCGTCGAGGCGCCGGAGTGTGTTCGGCCGCCGGATGCCATCGTAGCCGTTTTCCGGAGCTCAAGGCCATGTCTGTCAATCGTCGTCATTTCAACCAGCTGCTGTTGCTTGGCGGTGCGAGCTTCGCATTGCCCGGGGTTTCCTTCGCTGCCGAAGGAACGCCGGTCCAGGGTGGCACGCTCAACTGGGCCTACTATCCCGACCCCACGTCGCTGATTGCCATCAACACCTCGTCGGGCACCGGCCAGGCGATCGGTCCCAAGGTGAATGAAGGTCTGCTTGATTTCGCCTATGACCTCAGCCCGAAACCGCTGCTGGCGACGGAGTGGTCGATCAGCGATGACGGCCTGCGCTACACCTTCAAGCTGCGCGACGGCGTCAAATGGCATGACGGCAAGGACTTCACGTCGGAAGACGTTGCCTTCACCATCTTCCGGCTGAAGGAGGCGCATCCGCGCGGCCGCATCACCTACCAAAACGTGACCGTGGTCGAGACGCCCGATCCGCACACCGCCATCATCGTGCTTTCAAAGCCGGCGCCCTATCTGATCACGGCACTGAGCAGCTCGGAATCACCGATTGTGCCGAAGCACGTCTACGAAACGTTCAAGCCGGCGGAACAGCCGAAGCTCGAACAGACGATCGGCACCGGTCCCTTCATTCTCAAGGAATGGGTGCCCGGCAGCCATCTGATCTTCGACCGCAATCCGGATTATTGGGACGCGCCTCGGCCCTACCTCGACCGCATCGTCCTGCACGTCATCCTCGACCCGGCCGCGCGTTCGGCGGCTCTTGAAACCGGCGAGATCGATATCGGCGCCAATCCCGTGCCGCTGGCCGACATCGAACGGCTGAAGGCAAACCCCGCTCTGGTCGTCGACACCAACACCTACGCCTATTCCGGCCCACAGCAGCAATTGTTCTTCAATTACGAGAACGAAATCCTGACCAAGCGCGATGTGCGCCTTGCCATCGCCCACGCAATCGACCTGCAGAAGCTGGTCGACATCGCGCTCTACGGTTATGCGCAGGTATCGCCGAGCCCGATCAGCACGGCGCTGCCCAAATGGTATGACCCCAGCATCAAGGCGCGCGAGCCCGATACCAAACTGGCGGAGAAGCTGCTCGACGACGCCGGCTATCCGCGTGGCGCCGATGGGACGCGCTTCAAGCTCCGGCTTGCCTACAACGCGTTCCTGCCGGCGTCCTATGCCGATTTCATCAAGCAGTCGTTGGCGACGGTCGGCGTCGATGCCGAGATCCTCAAGCTTGACCTGTCGACGTTCCTGAAGACCGTCTACACCGACCGCGCCTGGGACTTGGTGGTCGAGTCGCTGTCGAACACCTTCGATCCGACGCTCGGCGTCCAGCGCGCCTACTGGTCGAAGAACTTCAAGATCGGCCTCGTCTTCTCCAACGCTAGCCACTACGCAAACCCCGAGGTCGACCAGATCCTCGAAGCCGCGGCAATCGAGCCCGACGAGACCAAGCGGCGCGAGCTCTGGTACAAATTCCAGCACATCATCCATGACGACGTGGTGTCGGTCGATCTGGTCGCCGCCGGCGCCCAGATCGTCGCCAACAACAAGGTCCGGGATTTTGCGCCCGGCGCTCAGGGGATCAACAACAGCTTCGCGCAGATATGGCTCGCGCCAAACGCCTAAGCGTTCTGCAAGCCCTCTGGTTGGGACCGGCGCGTGAAAACGACGATCCCGACTTTTCTCCATTAAAGATAAATCGCGCAATTCGGAGTACCGACCATGACCATCAATCGACGCCTGTTCAATCAGTTCCTGCTGCTGGCCGGCGCGAGTGCTGGACTTCCCGCCGGGGCATTCGCAGAAGACGCAAAGCCGGTGGCCGGAGGCACGCTCAACTTCGTCTACTATCCCGAGCCCAACCAGATCGTTTCCATCAACACCAGCGCTGGCGGACCGGCCACCATCGGTCCGAAGATTTTCGACGGCCTGCTCGCCTACGACTACGATCTCAATCCGCGACCGCAACTGGCCACCGAATGGTCGATCAGCGACGACGGGCTCGAATACGTCTTCAAGCTACGCCAGGGGGTGAAGTTCAGCGATGGCCATGATTTGACCTCCGAGGACGTGGCCTTTTCTATCTCCCGGCTGCGCGAAGCGCATCCGCGCGGGCGCATCACCTTCCAGAACGTCACCGACATCGACACGTCGGACCCGCATATCGTGAAGATCAAATTGTCGAAGCCATCCGCCGCCCTGATTTCGGGGCTGGCCGCGACGGAATCGCCTGTCGTGCCCAAACACATTTACGAGAAGCTGAAGCCGGCCGACGATCCGTCCTTCGAGCAGATCATCGGCAGCGGGCCGTTCGTGCTGAAGGAATGGGTAAAGGGCAGCCACATCCTCGTCGAAAAGAATCCGACCTATTGGGATGCGCCTAAACCCTATCTCGACCGGATCATTTTCCGCTTCATCACCGATCCGGGCGCGCGCGCCGCGGCGCTCGAAACGGGCGAGGTCGACATCGGACCGAACCCGGTGGCCTTCGCCGATCTGGAGCGTTTCAAGGCGCTGCCCCAATTCGTCGTCGACAGCACGGTCTTCGCCTATAGCGGCCCGCTGCACCAACTGATCATCAACCTCGAAAACCCGATCCTGAAGGAGAAAAAAGTCCGCCAGGCAATCGCACATGCGATCGATCTCGATGCGGTCAACGCCATCGTGTTCTACGGCTATGGCCAAGTGTCGCCGACACCGATCAGCGTCGTCAACAAGAAGTATTTCGATCCCGACGTGAAGGCCGCGACCGTCGATACGGCGCTGTCGGAAAAACTGTTAGACGAGGCCGGTTTCAAGCGAGGAGCGGACGGCATCCGCTTCAAGCTAAGGCTCACCAACAATCCCTACAATCCGTGGGGCTATGCCGACTTCCTCAAGCAGGCGCTGGCCAAGATCGGTATCGACGCCGAGATCCAGAAGTTCGACTTCGGCACCTATGTCAAAACCATCTACACCGACCGCACTTGGGACCTGTCGACCGAATCTTGCGGCAACATCTTCGACCCGAGCGCCGGGGCGCAGCGGCTCTACTGGTCAAAGAACATCAAGAAAGGGCTGCCGTTCTCCAACGGCGCGCATTATGAGAACCCGGAGGTTGACCGGTTGCTGGAAGCCGCATCGGTCGAGCTAGACGAGGCCAAGCGCAAGCAACTCTTCTTCAAGTTCCAGGAGATCATCGCCGACGAGTTGCCGATCATCAATCTGATCGCGCCACCGACCATCATCATCGCCCGCAAAACCGTCAAGAACTACGCGCCTGGCGCCGAAGGCCTGTCAGCGAATTTCGCCGACGCCTATCTCGACCCGAACGCCTAAATCGGCCGGGCAATCATGAGAGAAGGGCCGCATAGAGCTGCGGCCGTTTTCGTTTCTTCCATTTCGCAAAGCTGGTAACTTCAGGCCAAAGCACGCAGCCTTGGGCTGGCGCCGACTAGAAGGCCGGCAAGGGCTATGGCCTGCGCCAGTTGTTCGCCGATCGAGCTCGATTCCCAGGCGACGCCGCGCAGCGGATGGCCGATGGCGAACAGATTGCCATGGGTCTCGCCATCACGGGAAATCACCTGGCAGTCATGCGTCGCGTCGATGCCGAGGCCGGTCGCATGCGGCCTGACGATGCCGTTCTCGAGCAGGTTCTGGACGAATGGATCGGCGATCCGCCGCCAATCATGCTCCTGATGGCCGCGACAGTTGACGACGCCGTCGAAGCGCAGCCGTTCGACCGCGCCGGTATCACGCCAGCGGATTTCAGCGACGATGCCGTTTGCCTGCGGATGGAGTGCCAGCACCCGTCCCGCTCCACCCGTCCAACGGCCTTGGCTTCGCGCCAGTGCCACGCGCTCAAAGCTCGGTGGCGCCGCGCGGTGCGCGGTGACATCCCAGAAGGCGCGCAGATGGCGTGCGAACTTCAAGCGCTCCCTGTCGGCGGCGCCTTGCCACAAGGCCAGGATCCACGGCCGGATCGTCAGCGGCAGCCCTTGCCAGTCCAGGCCGGTGGTTTCGATTGCCCGGCGTTCGGCCTTGACCAGTGCGAGAAGCGCCCTGGTGGTTTTCGGCAGCGGCCGCCCGGCGAGGAAATCGCGCCACGCTTCCGCGTTGCGCCGAGGTTCGACGATCTGTCCGCGCCGCGACACGACGCGATAACCGCCCTTGAAGCCGCGCGCTTCCATGCTGGCGACGACGTCGACCATGCTGAGGCTGGAGCCGATCAGCAGCAGTTCCTTGCTGCCGGCGAGCCGATCGAGCGCCGCCGAATCCCAGGGATTGGCGACATAACGGGGATCGCCGACGACGGCTGCTTCCGTGGTGGACGGCTGGCTCTGGAACACCCCGGTTGCCAGTACCGCCTCATCCGCCAGCAATTGCTGGCTATCGCTGGTGCCGACGCATACCCCGGACGGACCCGTCAGCATGTCGACGGCGGATGCCTTGATGTGGCGCAGCGAAGAACGCGGATCTGCTTCTCTGATCGCTCTCGTCAGTTCCGACTGGACATAGCTGCCGAACAGCCAGCGCGGCGGGCTTGAGTCCGGGACATCCTCGGGCGGTGTCCAGCCGTGCTCCGGCCCATTCCCCATAAGCCAGCGAACGAGGTGATCGGGATCGTCCGGATGCAGCGAGAAGATGCGCGCCGCGCCGTTGACGAGGTGTTGTGGATCGACGGTGCTATAGGCAACGCCGCGACCGAGCTCGGCCCGGCGCTCGATGATGGTGATTGCCAGCGGCTCAGTTGAACGGTCGAGCAGCTTGATCGCGGTAACCGCGCCGGCAAAGCCGCCGCCAACGATGATGATTGAACGAGGGATCGAACGTAGCGGGGAGGAAGGGGTATGAAGCATCAAGAACCTTTGCGATGCCGGTGGTCGTGGCTCCAGCCCATCGCCCCGGCAACGATCATCGTGCTTTCCCGTAACCCGATGTCAAAAAACAATAATTGCCAGCTGACGAAAGGCATTCTTTCACTCAGCGGGTTTGGCAGGCGCTAGATAGGAACGCCCTTTGCGACCAGCCCGAGAACCGCTGATGACTGAAAATCGAAAGATAAGGCTTGGAGCCTTTGTTCGCGGACCGGGCCACCATGTCGCTGCCTGGCGCCATCCCGATGTGCCTGCCAATCCGGGCCTGAGCTTCCAGCACTATGCGGACGCCGCGCGCACTGCCGAGCGTGGCCTGTTCGACATGGTGTTTCTGGCCGACAGCCTCAGCGCGCGCAATGGCGAGCAGCCGATCGACACCTTCGAGCGCACCGGCCATGTCGTGCATTTCGAGCCGCTGACGCTTTTGTCGGCGCTCTCGACCATCACGCAAGGGATCGGGCTCGTTGCGACCGCCTCGACCACCTATTGGGAGCCGTTCCACTTGGCGCGGCTGTTCGCTTCGATCGATCATCTCAGCGGCGGCAGGACAGGCTGGAATGTCGTCACCTCAGCCGATGCGCCGGCGGCGGCGAATTTCAGCCTCGACCAGCATCCCGTTCATGCCGACCGTTACGCCCGCGCCGAGGAATTCGTCGCTGTCGCGCAGAAGCTTTGGGACAGCTGGGACGACGATGCCTTCGTCGCCGACAAGGCTTCGGGGATCGCCATCGACCGGCGCGGCATCCACGCCCCGGACCATGCCGGCCGGCATTTCCGCGTCAAGGGACCGCTCAACGTCGCTCGCCCACCGCAGGGCCATCCCGTCATCGTCCAGGCGGGCTCGTCCGATGCCGGCCAGCACTTGGCGGCGCGGACGGCGGAGGTGGTTTTCACCGCCCACCCGACCATCGAATCGGCGCGCGGCTTTTACGGCGAACTGAAAGGCCGGCTGGGCTCGTTTGGCCGCTCCGCCGACAGCTTGAAGATCATGCCCGGTGTCTTCCCGGTCGTCGCACCGACGCGCACGGAGGCCGAGGACAAGTTCGATGCGATCCAGCGCCTGGTCGATCCTGTGGTTGGTGTGGCGCTGGTTTCAGGATTGCTCGGCGGTGTCGATCTTTCCGGCCATTCACTCGACGGACCGTTGCCGGAACTGGGCAGTTCCGATGCCGTGAAGAGCCGCCTGAAAGTCGTTTCCGAATTGGCCGCGAGCCGGAACCTGACCATCCGCCAATTGTATCTCGCCGTTGCCGGCGCGCGCGGCCATTTCCAGATCGTCGGCACGCCAAAGGATGTGGCCGACATGATGGAGGAGTGGTTCGCCGGTGGCGCGGCGGACGGCTTCAACGTCATGCCGCCGATCCTGCCGACGGGCCTCACCGATTTTGTCGACCTCGTCATTCCGGAGCTGCAGCGGCGGCGTCTGTTCCGGACTGCTTACGAAGGCGGGACGTTGCGCGAGAACCTCGGCCTTGCGCGTCCGATCCGTGGCGCCGCTGAACAGCAAGAGAGGAAAGCATCATGAGCGACAGGACGATCGATTCGAAAATGTTTCGCCAATGGCTGGCGGATGGCGAAGAACTGGCGGTGCTAGACATTCGCGACAGCGCGACTGTCGGATACGCATCGCCGCTGTTCGCCACCAACCTGCCCGCGGCTCAGGTCGAGGCCGAGATCGACCGCTTCATCCCGCGCAAATCGGTGCGCACCGTGCTGGCGGACGACGGCAGCGGCGTTGCCGAGCAACTTATCGAACGACTGGTGGGGTATGGCCGTACCCAGCTGTTTTCGCTGAACGGTGGAATTCCGGAATGGACGCAAAGCGGCGTTGAAGACCTGCCGACCTTCGATACGCCGGGCGTCGATTTTTCGCTGGCGATCCGCGACGAGAAGGGGACCCCGGTCGTCAGCGTTGAAGAGCTCGCGGTGCTCAGAGGCCGAGGCGCCGACGTGGTGGTGCTCGACAGCCGCACGGTGGCGGAGTTCGAAAAGGACCATGTGCCGGGCGCCATCAGCGTGCCGGGCGCCGAGCTGGTGCTACGCTTCGCCGACCTGGTGCGTTCACCGGAGACGCAGGTTGTCGTCTCCTGCGCCGGCCTGCCGCGCGCCATCATCGGGGCGCAGACACTGATCGATGCCGGCGTGCCCAACCGGGTCGCCTATCTGCACGACGGCACCAGGGCATGGCGCGAGGCCGGTCTTGCACTCGAAACCGGCAAGACCGCAATCTATGGTCCGGCAAGCGAGGATGCCAAGCGTTTCGCCGGGGAGCACATCGCAAAGCTTGCCGAAGGCGACAGCTTTCCCCGCATCAATGCGGCCACGGCCGCAAACTGGGCGAAGGACGAAACGCGGACGACCTACCTGCTTGACGTGCGCACGCCCGACGAGTTCGCCGAAGCGCATATTCCGGGGTCGATCGCGTCTGAGGGCGGGCAGTTGCTCGGTGTCGCCTATCGCACCATCGCCGTGCGCGGCGCCCGCGTCGTGCTGATCGACGATCTGCTCGGTGTCCGCGCGGCGACGACGGCGCATTGGCTGCAGCGGCGCGGCTTCGAGATCGCGATCCTCTTGTACGACTTCCAGTCGACCAGCCTGGTGGAAGCGGCGTAGGGCAGGAGCACTGTCAGGCGATTTTTTCGGGGGCCACTATTCGGCGGCTTCCGATTGGCGGCGACGGCCCGCCAGCACGTTCTTCTGCATCGCCGTCAGCGAAGACCGCACGGCTTTGGCGCCGTGCTCCAGCATCTTGGCCTCATACTCCGACAGCGCCTGGAGAAGCGGCTTGTCGCCGCGTTTGGCGGCCACCAGCTCTGGCACCAGCAGCCCGGCGTCGTAGATCGCGGTGTTGCCGCCAAGCGCGCGAAAATAGGTCATGGCGTGGATGGCATCGCCAAGCAGCGTCACCGGTTTCGTCGGCCAGGGATCGACAGGTTCGGAGCTGTGGACATGAAGCAGCGCCACCGTCGATGGGTCGGTGTAGCGGATGAGGTTGAGGATTTCCGGGTGCCAGTGGGCGATCTTCGAGATCAGCAGGTCAATCAGTTCTGAACCGGAGAGCTTTGCCAGCGCGTCGTCTGTGGCAAGTTCGTCCTTTTCATAGGCGGTGTTCCACCAGACATAGCTGGTGGTGTTGTTGAAATGGAAGCCGGAAAAATCCTTGTGGGTGGCGTCGTCCAGCCCGATCAGTCCATGCTTTCGGAATGCGTCGACATTGACCCTGTGGCTGGTGACCATAAGCCCATGACCTTCGGTTGGCCTGACGCCGGCATTGTAGTCGAGTAGCAGCGGCGAGATCTGGTGAAGGGCTGCGGCATGCAGCGTCATCTTGCCGGCCAGACGCCTGACGCCGGTGTCGAAGCTTCGCGCATGCGGTACCAGTTGCTGGCGCACCCGCGAGCGGGCGCCGTCGGCACCGACCAGCACGTCGGCATGGATTGCCGAGCCGTCCTCGAAATGCGCGACGACCGAACCATCCGGCTGCTCGTCGTAGCGAGAGAAGACCTTGCCATAGCGCATGATGCCGTCGAGGCCGGACAACAGCACCTGGCGCAGCGTGATACGGCTTACCGATTTTTCGATATGCGTGTCGTCGGCCTCGCCCGGCGCGTTGCCGCCGCCCCAGGCATCCTCGCCCAGGATGTTGAAATTCTCGTCGAGCAGGATGTTGCGATCCGGCGCCTGGCCGAGCGTGGCGACAAAAGCGTCGTAGAGTTCCGGCGGCAAATTGGCGATCAGGGAATCGATGCCGCGCTGGCGGATGCGCAGACGAAAACCCTGGACATAGTCGGTGCGGGCGCGGTCCTTCTCGAAGACCGACACTGATGCCGTTCTTCTTCAGGCCTTGCGCCAGTGTCAGGCCGCCGGGGCCTCCGCCGATGATGGCGACTTCGACATGTTCTGTTGTCATGGCGCTCAACCGACCGCCGCGAGCTTGGGCTTGCCCGCGGCAATAGCCGGCGTCTCGGCCAACTGCCGGGCGATATGGCGGCTGAGCGTCGCCTTGGCGGCGATCGTGCGGATCATGTGGTTCTGCGGTGCGTGGGAACGGGCGGTCAGCGCATCACGGTGGTGGCGCTCAAGCTGGAAATCTCTGTTAAGGCCTGGATTGCCGGCAAGCTCCAGCGCCAGCGAGGTGACGGCAACGGCATTGTCGATGACGACATGCCTGACCGTCATGCCGTCGGTGCCCACAGGCCGGCCGGCGTCGACATCTTCGGCGAGCGAACGCAGCAGCCGCGTGCTGCTCGCAAGCCTGACCTCGATCTCACCGAGCCCTGCCTGGATGTGCGGCACGGTCGACAGCGGCGCACCAAGACTTGCCGGCGCGTGCGTGCTGACAAAGGAGACAAGCCGGTCACGGGCAGCACGGGCGGCACCGTGGTAGACAGCGCCGATCAGCGAAAAGAAGAACGCCGTCGCGCCTTCCTCGCGCCTCAGCGGCTCGGATGCCGGCTGCGCCTCGGTGATGTCTTCGGCAGGAACCGCAACATTATCCAGAATGATGTCGTCGCTGGCCGTCGCCCGCATGCCGGCGGCGTTCCATGTCTTTTCGACACGCAATCCAGGCGCGTCGGTCGGCACCAGGAATGAAGCCAGGCGGGGCTGCGGCTCGTCGGTCAGCGCCAGCAAGTTCACCCATTTCAGAATAGGAATGCCGGTGACGTAGTTCTTGTGGCCGGATATCCGCCAGACATTGCCGTCGCGCCGGGCAATGGTTTCGGGCGGCTTGCCATGGGCGGGCGAGCCAATCCGCGGCTCGGCTTGGGCGGCGTTGATCAAAGCAGGGCCAAGACGGCCGGCCTCGACAATCCGCTGAACCAGATGGCGCGGCCATTTTCCGGATTTCCGCATCGCATACTGGCTGTTGTAGTGCATGGCCAGCACCAGCGCCGTCGACGGCTCGCCACGGCCAATCTCGGCGATCACCGCCTGTGCTTCCGTCAGCCCGCCACCGAAGCCGCCATGTTCGCGCACCGTGACCAGGCCAAGCAGCCCCGCCTGGTGAAGCCGGTCGAAATTGGCGAATGGGAATTCCCCGGTCGCGTCGTGATGCGCGGCGGTCAGCGCGAAGTCGTCGGCAAGGCCGGCCACTTTCTCGAGGAGTTGCGGAAACTCGGCAATTGACGTTGGCTTTCTCTCAGGCGGCGGCGCGAATGTTCACCAGATCGAGCGGCCGGCGATCGACCCAGGCCTCGACGTCGAAATCGCCGGCGAGGAAGCCCCAGTCGCGCAGGAAATTCTTGTAGTGGGAAACCGCTGCGACGAGCTCAGGCTGCAGTCCGAGGCCGAGATGCTTATGGACATCCGGGCCATTGGCGGCCAGCACCTGTTCCTCGGTGGCCCCGGCTTCGCGGGCAACAAAGCGCTGCGTCTCTTCCGGATGCGCCTCGGCCCAGGCACTGGCGCGCAGGATGGTCTCGATCAGTCGCGCGACCAGATCGGGGCGTTGTTCCGCCAGCAGTTCATCGACGGTCAGCACGCGCGGCGAACCGGAATTGATGCGGATGTTCGGGTCGGGGTGGAAGCCGAATTCCACGACCTGGATGGCGCCGATCAGATTGGCGACATTGATGCCGGCCGTGCCCTTGACATAGATGGCGTCGACCTCGCCGCGGATCAGGGCTGCGGCTTCCTCGCCATAGGCCTGCTTGCGCTTGAGGCCGAACAGCGACGGTCCTTCCTGGCTGTCGAGCACGCTGTCGGCCAGCGCTATGTCGACGATCTCGACGTCGCCATAGCCAAGGCCCTCGAGCGAGAGCGCCGAGACCAGTCCCTTCAACGCCGTCGCTCGCATGAAGTCGACGATTCCCTCGGGGCGCCGGGCGATGCCGAAGCGACGGCCTTTCAGGTCCTGGATTGTCCTGATGCCGGAACCGGGCAGGGCGATGATTGCCTGGAATTCGTCGGTCCAGGTGATGCCGACGAGACGCGTCTTGCGCCCTTCGGACCGCGCGCGGATCGGCGGCACGTTGCCGCCGTGGCGGAACGACCAGTCGAGCGTGTGGTTGAAATGGCTCTGGCGGATGTCGCGATTGGGCGAATCGATGATCGACTTCAATTCAATCCCCTCCTTGCGAAAGGTCTCGTCGAGAAGCCCGAGCTGTGCGGCGAGCCCGACAGGCGTCGGCACCGGGCAGCGTGTGTACCAGATTTCGGAGATCGCAGTCGCGGTCATGATGGCTCCTTAGGTGTTGCGCAGGCCGGCCTGCTTCATCAGCGGCAGGATGTTCTCGCCGAAGAATTCGAGGTCAGGCTTGAAATCGAAGAAGGACAGCTGCAGGCCGTCAATGCCGGCGTCCTTCAACTTGACGAACTGGTCGACGATCTGTTCGGGCGTGCCGATGAGATAAATGTTGCCGCCGACCTTGGCGTAGGGATCGTCGCGGCCCTCGCGTCCTTTCCAGGCCTGGGCATCGCTGTTGAAGGTCTGGAAGCCTTTCGGCGTGCGGCTGTCGGCATGGGCGACGATCTCATCGGCGACCGCCCAGGCCTCCTTCTCGGTCGGCCTGCTGATGACCAGCGGGTTGAGCAGCGTGCGCACGGTGCGGCCGACGCCGAGGGCTGCGTCCTTCACCTTCTTCGTATGCGCCGGCAGCGCTTCCAGCGCGCTGGCGATGTCGGAGCCGGCCGGGCTGGTGACGAAGACGATGTCGGAATAACGGCCGGCAAAGGAAATGCCGGCGTCGGAGCCGGTGGCATTGACCAGGATCGGCCGTCCATAATTCGGCTTGGGCGTGACGAAGCCGCCATTGAGCTTCCAGCTCGATTCTCCGGAGAATGAGAAATTCTCGTCGTCCTGCCACAGTCGCTGCAGCACTTCGACGAACTCGGCGGCGAGTTCATAGCGGCGGTCGTGCTCGATGCGGTTCCAGCCGAACATTTCATGTTCGACGGCGCGATGGCCGGTGACGACGTTGATGCCCCAGCGGCCGCCGGAGATGTGGTCGAGTGTGGCGCCGAATTTCGCCAGATGCAGCGGGTGCCACGGGCCGTAGAGAACATGCATGGTCGAGATCAGCATGATCTTCTTGGTGATCGCGGCCATGGCCGCGACGGAGACGAAACTGTCCAGCGCCTGGCCGTTGAAGACACCGCCATAACCGCCCTTGGGCAGCCACTGGCTGAGCGCGAAGACGAGGTCGAAGCCAAGCTCCTCGGCCTTCAACGTCAGGTCGCGATTGTAGTCGAAGCGCCAGTCGGTCGAGCGCGGCAAGGTCGAGTTGGTCCAGCCACCGGCCTGGATCGGCAAGAATAGCCCGAGCAGCACCGGCTGCTGAAGCGCTTTCGACAGCGGGCTGTCCGGATAGTCGGTCGGCGCCTTGAAGAAGGGCGTGCCGACGATGGAACCAGGCTTGTGGGCGAGCGTCATGGCGAACTTTCTCGGGTGGAGGAAGGGAACCCGTGCGAAGGACCGCGCACGGGTCAGGGCTCAGGCGACGATATGGGCGGTTGCGAGGGAGCCGGCATTGCCCTCGGCGCCCACCGTGTGACCGGCTATGCGCCTGTTGTAGAGGGTGATTTCCGGTTGGCTGACGATGCCGATATCGGGCAGGTCCTCGACAAGGATCTGCTGGATCGCGGCCCATTGCTCGAAGCGCTTTTCGTGGTCGACCTCGACGGCGGCCGCTTCAAGAAGTTCGTCGACCTTGGCATTGCTGTATTTCGAACCGTTGGAGAACGGCACGCCGGGTTTGAAATTTTTCGACCAGTAGAGGCGCTGTACGCCTACCGTCGGGTCGAACAGATTGCTCATGCCGTTGAAGGTGAAGTCGAAGTCGCGGTCGGTGTAGATGCGCTTGGTGTAGGTGGCGAAATCCTGGCTGCGCACGGTGACCTCGATCCCGACCGCGGCCAATGCCTGCTTGATGTAATCGGCGCCGCGCTTGTAGGTTTCGCCGCTCGGGACATAGTCGTGGACAAGCTTGAGCCGGGTACCGTTGGCGTCGCGCGGCAAGCCTGCTTCATCGAGCAGTTTATCGGCGGCGGCCGTGTCGACCGGATAGGTCTTCAGGTCGGCGACGAACCACTTCTTCAGATTGGGGTTGATCGGGCCTGGAATGGTTTCGCCATAGCCATAGTTGATCGTCTCGCGGATGACGTTGCGGTCGATGACATGGGCGAAGGCACGGCGGACGCGAACATCCTGGAAATAGGCTTTCTCCAGGTTGAATTCGACCCGGCTGATGCCATTGGAATATTGGTAGCCCTGCTTCTCGAAGCCGATATGCGGCAGCGTCTCAAAACGCTGCAAATCGCTGTACGGAATCGGCGTTGCCGGCGCCAGATCGATCTCGCCGGTCTCCAGCGCCAGCGCGCGCGCCGAAGCGTCCGGGATGAAGCGCACGATCAACCGGTCGAGATAGGGGCGCGGTGCGTCCCAGTAGTCAGGATTGCGTTCGTAAACGATGTGGCTGCCGCGCACCCATTCTTTGAAGACGAACGGGCCGGTGCCGACCGGAGCGACGTTGACCGGATTTTCGGCTGCCTTTGTGCCGTCATAGAGGTGCTTCGGCACGATTGGCGTTTCGGCCGCAGCCAGGGCCGTGATCAGGTAAGGCGCCGGCCTCGACAGAACCAGCGTTACGGTCAGCGGATCCGGCGTCTGGATGTCTACAAGGTTGAGGAAGGTGTTGCGGCCGCGCGGATGAACCTCTCTGATCGTGGTGATCGAATAGGCGACGTCGGCGGCGGTGAACGGCTGGCCATCATGCCACTTCACGCCTTCGCGCAGCTTGAAGGTGTATTGCAGCCCATCGCCACTGACTGACCATTGTCTGGCCAGGGATGGGCGCGGCGTGAGATCCAAATAATAGGTCAGCAGGCCCTCGGTGGTCTTTGCCGAGACGTAGACCGAATTGAATGCCGTGTGGGCGATGGTCGTCAGCACAGGCGGCTCAGCCGAGAGCACCAGCGTCGCCGTTCCACCCTGTTTCGGCTCGGCGGCGTAGGCGCTGCGCGATGCAGGCAACAGGGTCGCTCCGAGCGCGGCCGCCGAGATGCCGAGGAACCTGCGGCGGTTCGGACTGAGGAAATGAGACATAGCGTCCTGGTCCTTTTTTGCTGCCGGACCCGATCGGCCGATCGTCGGCCACCAGGCTAAAAATCCGTCGTTCCAAGAGCGGGCCCGTTTGCGAAAAGATTTGGCCGACCTGCTCCCGCGCTTAAGATTTCATACTTCAAACAGCTAAGTTTGTAGTATGAAATAAAATTCTATTCTGCAATGAAGCCATTTGCAGGATAAAATTTCTTAAATCAGGTTTGACAATGTCTATAAATCTTGTCAACTAAAAAGCGCGGAACTTTCCGGGAAACAGCAAACCCGCATCGTCAGCCACAGCCGGGATAGCGAAAACGATGTCGACCCTGACGCGCATTGGCAGAACCTTCCGGCGCACCGCCATCCAGGCGGTGCCGACCGTTCTGGGCATCGTCATCCTGAACTTCTTCCTGCTGCAGCTCGCGCCCGGCGATGCCGCCGATGTCATGGCCGGCGAGGCTGGCTCGGCCACTGTCGAAACGATGGCGGCGCTTCGCCAGCGCTTCGGGCTCGACAATCCGCTTCTCGTCCAGCTGTTCAACTATCTCTACAATCTGGCGCATTTCAGCCTCGGCTTTTCGCCGCGCTACGGCATGCCGGTCGCCGACCTGATCGGCCAGCGGCTGCCCGGCACGCTAGTGCTGATGGCGGTGGCTCTGGCCGTCGCCATTGTGCTCGGCCTCGCCCTTGGATCGGTGATGGCGGTGTTTGCCGGGCGCCTGCCGGATCGTGTGCTCTCCGTTATTTCGCTGCTGTTCTATTCAATCCCGGGTTTCTGGATCGGCTTGATGCTGATCGTGCTGTTTTCGGTCAAGCTCGGCTGGCTGCCGAGCGGCGGCTCGGGAACCATCGGCAGCAACCTGACCGGCCTTGCCGGGCTCTGGGACAGGGCGCGCTACATGATCCTGCCGGCACTGTCGCTGGCGCTGTTCTACGTGGCGATCTATGCGCGGCTGACACGAGCGGCGATGCTGGAGGTCCAGTCGCAGGACTACGTGCGCACCGCCGCAGCCAAGGGCCTGCCGCCGGCCTTCATCACCATTCGCCATGTCCTGCGCAACGCGCTGATCCCCATTACCACCATGGCCGGCATGCATGTCGGCGGCATGCTCGGCGGCGCCGTGGTTGTCGAGACTGTCTATTCCTGGCCCGGCCTCGGGCGTCTCGCCTTCGAAGCGGTCATGGGCCGCGATTTCACCGTGCTGCTCGGCATCCTGCTGTTGTCGTCGCTGCTGGTCATCATCGCCAACGCGACCGTCGATCTTCTGCACGCCTGGCTCGATCCCCGCATCGGAGTACGCTGATGGCTTCCACCGATTTCGCCGCGGGCGATGCCCGTTCCCGCCGTCTCCATGCCGATGCCCGCGGGCCTGCGGCACCGCCTGAGCCCGAGGCAAAGAGCTGGAGCAATCTCCACGCGCCCGACGCACGCTCCGCTTCGGCAGCGTCGGTGCCGATAGCCGCTGGCGGGCGTGCGCTGAAGGTTTTCCTGCGCAATCCCAACGCCATGTTCGGCGTTGTGTTCCTGTCACTGGTCGTGCTGGCCGCACTGCTGGCACCAGTCCTCTATCCGGCCGATCCGCTATCGATGGTGGCGCGGCCCTTCCTGTGGCCGGGCCAGAACCCAGCCTTCCCGCTGGGCACGGACTCCATGGGCCGCGATGTGCTTTCCGGCATTCTGCATGGCGCGCGGATTTCACTGTTCGTCGGCCTGGTGGCGACCGCGCTCGGCCTCAGCTTCGGCATCCTGGTCGGCGCCGCCGCCGGCTACTTCGGCGGCTGGATCGACGACCTGCTGGTGCGCCTGATCGAGATCTTTCAGACCATACCGAGCTTCGTGCTACTGGTCGTCATGGTGGCGATCGCGCAGCCGACCGCGCCTGTCGTGACAGTGGCGATCGCCGTCATCACCTGGCCGACGGTGGCGCGGTTGACCCGCGCCGAATTCCGGGCCATCCGCGAGAAGGATTTCGTCATGGCCGCCCGCAGCCTCGGCTACGGCCATGCCCGCATTATCTTCCGCGAGATCCTGCCCAATGCGCTGCCGCCGTTGATCGTGACCTCGTCGGTGATGGTGGCGACCGCGATCCTGATGGAATCGGCGCTGTCCTTCATGGGCCTCGGCGATCCCAACGTCGTCAGCTGGGGCTCGATGATCGGAGCGGGCAGGGAATTGATCCGCACCGCTTGGTATCTGACAGCGCTTCCGGGACTGGCGATCGTCTTTACCGTGCTGGCGCTGAACCTGATCGGTGACGGCCTCAACGACGCGCTCAACCCGCGCTTCTCACAGGAGCGATAGAGATGGCGGCTCCTTTGCTCAGGATCGACAATCTGACGGTTCGCTTCCCGACCACCGAGCCGGTCAGCCGGCTGAGCTTCGAGGTCGGTGAGGGCGAGACGCTGGCGATCGTTGGTGAATCAGGCTCCGGCAAGTCGCTGACCGCGCTCGCCCTGATGCAGCTTCTGCCGCGCTCGGCGAAAATACCCAATGGCAGGATCGAATTCGCCGGCAAGGATCTGCTCGGTCTCGACCAGAAGGCTATGCGGAGCCTGCGCGGACGCGAGATCGCCATGATCTTCCAGGAGCCGATGACGTCGCTCAATCCGGTGCTGACCATCGGCCGGCAGATCACCGAGGTGCTGACGCTGCACGAAGGCATACGCGGCAAGGCAGCGCGGAACCGTGCCATCGAGCTTCTCAATCTGGTTCGCATTCCCGATCCGCAGCGGCGCATCGATGACTATCCGCACCAGCTTTCCGGCGGCATGCGCCAGCGCATCATGATTGCCATCGCCGTCGCCTGCCGGCCGCGCCTGCTGATTGCCGACGAACCGACGACGGCGCTCGACGTGACCATCCAGGCGCAGGTGCTCGACCTGCTCGATACGCTGCGCCGCGAACTGTCGATGGCTGTCATGCTCATCACCCACGATCTTGGTGTCGTCGCACAATGGGCCGACAAGGTCGTCGTCATGTATGCCGGCCGCAAGGTTGAGCAGGCGCTGCCGGACGCACTGTTCAGAACACCCCTTCACCCCTATACGCGCGGCCTGCTGGCGGCGTCGCCGCGGCTGAAGACCAATCTCCACTACCGCGACGCCAGGTTGACGGAAATTCCCGGCAGTATCGTCTCGGCCGCCGGCGAAAAGGGCTGCCCGTTCCGGCCGCGCTGCGCGGTGGCGCGCGACAGCTGCGCCCATTTCGTACCCGACCTCGTCGAGGTGAGCGAGGATCGTCTAGTCGCCTGCCCCTACAGCTTCATTCCGGAGGTTGCGCATGGCGCTGCTCTCGGTCTCTGACCTTTCCACCCATTTCCACGCCCAGGGCGGCACGCTGCGGGCCGTCGATGGCGTATCCCTCGAAGTCGGACGCGGCGAGACGGTTGGTCTCGTCGGCGAAAGCGGTTGCGGAAAATCGACGCTAGGCAAGACCATCATGCGGCTGGTCGACCCGACTAGCGGCAGGATCGAGTTCAACGGCACCGACATCACCGTTCTCGACGCGCGCCGGCTGAAGGCGGCGCGCCGTACTATCCAGATGATCTTCCAGGATCCGTTCGCATCGCTCAATCCGCGCCACACGATCGGCGACATCCTGACAGCACCACTGAAGGTCCATGGCATCGGCAACACGGCCGAGCGGCGCACCATCGTCGAGGACATCATCGAGCGTGTCGGTCTGCCGAGGGATTCGCTTGGCCGCTACCCGCATGAATTTTCCGGCGGGCAACGCCAGCGCATCGGCATCGCCCGCGCGCTGATCCTCAATCCGGAACTGGTTGTGTGCGACGAGCCGGTGTCGGCGCTCGACCTTTCGATCCAGGCGCAGATTCTGAACCTGTTGGTCGACATGAAACGTCAGCTCGGCCTGTCCTATCTCTTCATTTCGCACGATCTATCAGTCGTTCGCTATTTCGCCGACCGGGTGCTGGTGATGTATCTCGGACGCATTGTCGAAAGCGCCGACAATGCGGCGCTGTGGACCTCGCCAAAGCATCCCTACACGCGCGCGCTGATGGATGCCGTGCCGGACCCGGCGCGCCGACGTCAGGCCGCGCCGATCCATGGCGATCTGCCAAGCCCGCAGAACATCCCCAGCGGCTGCCGTTTCCATACCCGCTGCCCGCTGGCGACCGATCTGTGCCGTTCGCAGGAACCGGCGTTCCGGGCGATCGCGCCGGGACACCATGTCGCCTGCCACTACGCCGAACCAACCATCAACTGAAATTCAACGGAGCAGAAAAATGTCCGACTACCGCTATCTTGGCCGCAGCGCCCTGAAGGTTTCGCCGCTCAGCCTGGGCACGATGATGTTCGGCGGGCCGACCGAGGAGACGGTCGCGCATCGCATCATCGACAAGGCGCGCGAGCAAGGCATCAACTTCATCGACACCGCCGACGTCTACCACAACGGCAAGTCCGAGGAAGTCGTCGGTCGCGGCATCAAGGCGACGCGCGATCATTGGGTCGTGGCGACCAAGTTCGTCAACTCGCATGACAAGGGGCCTAATCTCGGCGGCCATTCGCGCAAATGGGTGATCCAGACGGTCGAGAACAGCCTGCGGCGCCTGGGAACAGACTATATCGACCTGTTCTACTTCCACCGCGCCGTCTTCGATGCGCCGCTGGAAGAGCCGGTGCGGGCGATCGCCGACCTGATCCGCCAGGGCAAGCTGCGCTATTTCGGCGTCTCCAACTTTCGTGGCTGGCGCATCGCCGAAGTCGCGCATCTGGCCGATGAACACGGCATCGACCGGCCGGTGGCCAGCCAGCCGCTCTATAACATCGTCAACCGCACCGCCGAGGCCGAACAGCTGCCGGCGGCTGCCTATTACGGTCTTGGCGTCGTCTCCTACAGCCCGCTGGCGCGCGGCGTGCTGACCGGCAAATACGAGCCGAACCAGGCGCCTGCCGCCGACACGCGGGCCGGCCGTGGCGACAAGCGCATCGCCGAGACCGAGTGGCGCCCGGAATCGATCGAGATCGCCAGGCAGATCGCGGCGCACGCAAAGTCGCGCGGCGTCTCGGCCGCCGATTTCGCGCTGGCCTGGGTGTTGAACAACCGGCTGATCACGGCGGCGATCGCCGGCCCGCGTACCGAGGAACAGTGGGACAGCTATGCGAAGGCATTGGACTTCAGGCTGAGCGCCGAGGACGAGGCCTTTGTCGACCGCCTCGTCACCGCCGGTCATGCCTCAACGCATGGGTTCAATGATCCGAGCCATCCGGTCGAAGGCCGCGTGCCGCGTTCGGAGCCGGCCGCGCCGATCCCGCTGACACGGCCTCTGCGCGCCGCCTGACGGTCGCCGACGAAATGGCGGGGCCGGCGGCCCCGCCCGCGTTTCCAATTGCTTTGGACAGATGAGAGAGCCCATGAATTTCCACGTCGAACGGCTGCGCCAGAACATCGTCGTGCTTTCGGGCAACACCCACAGGCCGTCGAAGTCGCGGACGCTGGCGCATCATCTCGGCGAGGCGCTGCGCGAAAGATTGTCTGTCACAGTAAATTTCCTCGATCTTGTCGATGCCGGCCGTGGTCTGGGTGCTGCGTTTACGCGAAGGGAATTGACGCCGGAGGCGCTGAATGTGGTAAACGCGGTCGAACAGGCCGACGCGCTGATCGTCACGACGCCGGTCTACAACGGCTCCTATGCTGGCCTGTTCAAGCATCTGTTCGACCTCATCGATCCACTGGCGCTCGTCGACCGGCCGGTCCTGATCGGCGCGACGGGTGGTGGCCAGCGCCACGCGCTGGTAGTCGAACATCAGCTTCGCCCGCTGTTTGGCTTTTACTCCGCCCTGACGGTGCCGAGCGCCGTCTATGGCAGTGACAGCGACTTTGCCGACGGCAAGCTCGTAGATTCGCTGGTTCTGGCGCGGGCCGGGCAGGCCGTGGATCAATTCGTTGCCCTGCTTTCAGCGCGCCAGCCGAAGAGCCAACCGGTCCGGGCGGCTTCGGGCTGACGGATAAAGTGCCAAGGCAAGTGCCTGATAGGCGATATATGGCCAAGGCGCGGCCCGTAAGCACTCCGCATTTTGCGCCTGAATAATCCCGCGGGCGACAGGGTGCCGTCTAAATCCGAATTCTTTTTTAAGCGCGAGCTGATTTTAAGAATTCCATTGCTATCTAAGTCTATAATATCAGTGGACTTTAATCCAACGCTCTTTGAATAGGGCGGTCGAGGGGTTTGCCCTCTGTTCAAAAGGATTAAGGCTCCATGCGAAAACTTATTTCCGCCGCCCTTGTCGGGCTTGCCATAGCGGCCACATCCGCTGCAGCGCATGCCGACGACAAGAAAGTCGTCATCGCCTACCAGACCGGTGCCAATCCCTACAACCTCGGTATTGCCAACGGCGATCTTGCCAAGAAAACCGGCTGGAACATCGAATACCGCCGCTTCAATTCCGGTGCTGACATCTTTGCTGCCATCGCATCCGGCGACGTCCAGATCGGCGATGTCGGATCAAGCCCGTTCGCCGCAGCCGTCAGCAGGGGCATCGACGTGAAGGCCTTCTACATCTCCTCGGTCTCCCGTGACGGAGAAGCCCTGGTGGTGCGGCCCGATATCAAGTCGCCGGCCGACCTGCGGGGCAAGAAGCTCGCGGCCGCGCCAGTATCGACGGACCATTACCAGCTTCTCGCCGTCCTCAAGCAGGAAGGCATTTCGGAGAAAGAAACCCAGGTCATCGCCATTCCGCAGCCCGAAATCGTCGCTGCCTGGAAGCGCGGCGACATTGACGGGGCCTTCGTCTGGGATCCGGCACTCTCTGAACTCAAAAAGGACGGCAAGGTTCTGCTCACAGCCGGCCAGGTCGCCGACCGTGGCGCGCCGACCTTCAGCGCGCTGGTCGTGACCGGCGAGTTCGCCAAGGCCAATCCCGACTTCCTCGGCCAGTATGTCCGGCTGATCGACGGCTACAACACCGCCTACCTGAGCAACCCGGCCGCATGGGGACCGGACTCAGAGAGCGCCAAGCTGATCGCCAAATTGCAGGGCGGCACGGCGGCCGAGAATTCGGAGCAGTTGAAGACGACTGTGGTTCCGCCGCTCGACGAGCAGGTGTCCGACAAATGGCTGGGCGGTGGCGACAAGAGCGCCGTTGCGAAAATCCTCAAGGACACCGCAGGCTTCCTGAAGGACCAGCACAAGATCACCGCCATCAAGGACAGCTACGCCGCGTTCGCCGATCCGGAATACGCAGACGCTGCCAAGGCCTCGAACTAGAAATCACCTGACGAAATTCAGGTTCTGGCTGGCGGAATTCTCGCCAGCCAGACTGCTTGGAGGCCCACCATGCTTCGGATCCGCGATGCCAGCGTGACCTTTCCGGCCTCGGATGGCCAGGACGTACACGCGCTTGATCACGTCTCGCTCGATATCGCTCCAGATTCCATCGTTGTCGCGGTTGGTGCTTCCGGATGCGGCAAGTCGACATTGCTCAACGCGATCGCCGGCTTCCTGCCGCTCACCGAAGGCACGATCACACTGGACGGAAAAGAAATTGTCGCGCCCGGCGGCGATCGTGGCGTCGTCTTCCAGAAAGATACCTTGCTGCCCTGGGCCAATGTGCTGGACAATGTCGCTCTCGGCCTGAAATACCGGGGCGTGCGGCGCGGCGAACGCCATGAGCGATCGAGGCGTCTGCTGGAACTGGTCGGGCTCGCCGATTTCGCCGAAAAGCCGCCCTATGAACTGTCCGGCGGCATGCGCCAGCGCGTCGGCATCGCGCGGGCGCTGGCCACCGATCCGAAGATCCTGCTGATGGACGAGCCGTTCGGCGCCCTCGACAGCCTGACGCGCGAGACGATGCAGCAGCTTCTGGCCTCGGTCTGGGCCAAGACCGGCAAGCAGATCCTGTTCATTACCCATTCGATCGAGGAAGCCCTCACGCTCGGCACCACCATCGTTGTGATGTCGCCTCGACCAGGCCGCATCGTTGCCCGGTTCGACGCCGACTTCGTTCGCGACTTCGCTGAGAGCGGCGACATCGGGCCGATCCAGTCCCACCCGCGTTTCATCGAACTGCGGCAGGAAATCCGCTCGCTCATCCACCAGCCGGAAGGCGCCCGCACAGGAACCTTGCAATGACGCTCGCCGCCAATTCCGGAACCTCTTTTTCGTCTTCGATAGCTCAACGCGCGCCGTCTCCCAAGACGCGCCGGTCCGCTTCGACAAGCACGCTCGGCATCAGCCTGGTCACCCTGGCGTCGCTCATCGCCTTGTGGTTTTTGGCCACGCGCTTCGGCTGGGCGTCGCCGTTGTTCCTGCCGTCGCCCGCCGAGGTACTGACCCAGTTCAGCGCCGTCTGGGCCGATGGGTATGCCAACGGTACGCTCCTCGAGCACACACTCGCCAGCCTCGGCCGCATCGCCGCGGCGCTCGGTGTCGGCATTTTCCTGGGCGTTCCGCTCGGCCTGCTGATGGGACTCAATCGCTGGGTCAAGGGCATCTTCAGCGTTCCGATCGATCTCTACTGGGGTCTGCCGCCTTTGGCCTACCTGCCGCTGCTGATCATCTGGCTGGGCATCGGCGAAACGTCCAAGATCGTGCTCCTGTCGCTGTCGACCTTCGCCCCGATCTGTTTTGCCGCACAGGCCGGCGTCCGGTCGGTGCCGGCCGAACGCATCAATGCCGCGCTGTCGCTCGGTGCGAGCCGGCTGCAACTTTTCACCAGCATCATCCTGCCGTCCGCGTTGCCGGAAATCATGACCGGCCTGAAGATTGCCATCGGCGCCGGATTGTCCACGCTGGTAGCGGCCGAGCTGATCGCGGCCCAGTCGGGCCTTGGCTACATGATCATGTCGGCGGCCAATTTCCTCGCCACCGACGTCGTCTTCGTCGGCCTCATCGTCATCGCCATCCTTGCCTTCGCCTTTACCAGCGGCATGCGCTGGCTGGAGCATCGCCTCATCCCCTGGAAGGGCAAGATCTGACGCTTGCGTAGACATTCCGCAATCGCTGAAGGAAACAATCCGATGTCCAGCAACACCCGTCCGCTCGACCTCTACTGGTATCTGCCGACCCATGGCGATGGACCGTATCTCGGCACGGACGAGCGGCACCGCCCGGCAACCTTCGGCTATCTCAGGGAGATCGCCCAGGCTGCGGACCGGCTTGGCTTCAAGGGCGTGCTCCTGCCGACAGGAACGCGTTGTGAAGACGCCTGGATCGTGGCGGCCGGGCTGATCCCGCTCACCGAACGGCTGAAGTTCCTCGTGGCACTTCGGCCGGGCAGCGGTACACCGGCGCTGTTTGCGCGTCATGCAGCCACTCTGGACCGCATTTCCGGCGGTCGTGTCCTGCTCAATGTCGTCACCGGTGCCGACCCGGCCGATCTCGCCGGCGACGGCAACAAGCTCGGTCATGACGAGCGCTATGCACAGACCGACGAGTTCCTGACGATCTGGCGGCGGATCCTTTCGGGCGAGCCGGCGGATTTCGAGGGCAAGTACCTTTCCGCCCACGGCACCGACATTTCCTTCCCGCCGGTTCAGCGGCCGCATCCGCCACTCTGGTTCGGAGGCTCTTCGGATGCCGGCATCGCGATCGCCGCCAAGCACGTGGACACCTATCTGAGCTGGGGTGAACCGGTGGACCAGCTTGCCGAAAAGATCGCCCGCGTCAGGGAAGCCGCAGCGGCGCAAGGCCGCATGATGCGCTTCGGCCTTCGCATTCACCTGATCGTACGTGAGACGGAGGATGAGGCGTGGGCGGCGGCCGACCGGCTGATCAGCCACGTCACCGACGACCTGATCGCCGAAGCCCAGAAGGGATTTGTCCACATTTCGGAATCCGTCGGCCAAAAGCGCATGTCGGCGCTCCATCAAGGCCGCCGCGACCGGCTGGTCGTCGGCCCGAATCTATGGGCGGGACCGGGGCTGGTGCGTGGTGGTGCGGGAACGGCCCTGGTCGGCAATCCCGACAATGTTGCCGCGCGCATTCGCGAGTATCAGGAGATCGGCATCGAAACCATCATCGCGTCCGGCTATCCGCATCTGGAAGAGGCGTTCAACGTCGCTGAATTGCTTTTCCCCAAACTCGGCCTGAATGGCGAAGCCGCACCCCAGGAGCGCAGCTGGGACGTCGAGTTCGGACGCCCCAAAGTCACCGCGTCCGCTTCGTGACGTCCTGCCGACAGCGTCGGCCAGGGCGATGTCATGTCGCTTCGCGACGGCGATCGGAGCGAGGCTGCGGCCAGGTCCAATGACACGGCTTTCGGGAATCGACCGAGAGCAACGAGCGTCCTGGCTAACCGCCGGATAAAAGTTAGGATAGGCCATATCCGGCCGCTCAAGCGAGCCCGGCTGGCGTTATCCAGGAGCCCTCCTGGGATAACTGCTATTGAGGCCGCGGCCGGCCCCTCCGACAGCCTCAGGCGGTAACGAGGTCGCTCACATCGGCCCCGGCACCATCTTGGTCGGCTGCTCCGGCATCGGGAATGCATAATTGTCGCATTTCACGTCCGGGTTCGTCGGGCTGAACATTCCGAGCGGGTTGTCCTTGAACAGCCAGGCGTGAAGGTCGTAGTGGTGGAACTCCTTCGGGATGAGCGGATAATGCCCCTCCATGGGCCCCATGAATGTCTGGCCGAAAAGCTTCGGCGGCTCCTTGGTGTCGGGCGTCAAGGGCACGAGCCATTCCACGCCGACCAGGCGCAATTCGCCGCCGACCGGCTCATAGATCAGCACATTGGGACGCGTCGGATCCGCGGTCGGGCCGACAGTCGTGACATTGACGAAATGGATGCCCATCGCGCCCTTCGGGTAGTCCATCGCCCCCTCTACCTTTTCGCCGCTGTAGGAGACGCATCCTACCGTCGATAGATAAAGCTCGCGAATGGCAACCTTGTAGTCTTCATACCTGGACAGCGATTTACGCAGGGCATCGATCTCGGCTTTGTCGGGTTCGGCCGCCCGAGGAGTGGCGGCGTTCAGACACGCGCCAACGAGACCTGCCAAGGCGAGGATACCGACACGCCTGAGGTGAGTTGTTTTCATCATGCATTCCTCCCGGATTTTTTTCTTCTGGCCGTGCAGGACCGAGGCGGCAGTGATGCTGGACGCGCGGCCTTAATTGATCGCCTCATCCCGGTTGGGACTGCGTCGATGCTAATCCTTTCCGCTGATCGGGAGAATTAACCCTGACGACCTAGGCCCGAGCGGGCCGACGGTGCGGAGACGGACGGTCGGGCCCACTTTGGACCCCATGCACTAGCGCCGGCGCAGCAGGCTCCTCATCCGGTTGCGCAGCAGGCGCGCCATGTTGCGGGTTTCGCGGTAGAGGTGAAGCTGCGACGCCGCCTGGCGGGCGGGGCGGTCGGCGTCCGGCGTCAGACCGATCACCAGCGTGCCCATCGGCTTGCGTTCGCTCCACAGCCGGCTCATCACCGGATGGTCGGGCACCGCGCAGGAATCGGTCATCATGATGTTGGGGTCGTCGAGATGCTGCCTGGTCACCTCGATCATCAGCAGCGTGCCCGGCGAATAGGCAGCGAGCGTCTCGTCATAGGCGGTCTTCCAGGTGTAGGCGACGCCGGCCTCCACAAAGACGACCAGGCAGGCGATGGTGCGGCCGTCGAGCGTCAGCGAATGGATGCGGCAGAGATCCTGCTCGGCCAGCCGGTGCACCGCTTCGCGGGCGAAGGCGGCGCGGTAGCGGTCGATGGCCATGGCGGTGCGCTCGCGGCCTTTCCAGCCGGCAGCCTCCAGCGTCAGGAAATTTTCGATGGCGTGGCGGATCTCGTCCGGCCCGCGCGCCACGACATGCTCCAGCCGGCCGAGGTCGGCGAGGCGGCGCTTCAGGCGGCGGAACTCGCGATAATGGTGCGCGCGCAGCGAAGCTTTCAGATATTCCTCGCCGTCGAGCTCGCTTTCGAGCACCGGGCGCTCGGCCTTGCCGGTGGTGACCAGCGTCAGGCCGCGCGTTTCGGCGACGCTGGCGAGCAGGCTCGCCACCGGGCCATCCAGCCTTATGTCGGGCAGCACGAAGACCTTTGGCAGCTTGAGATGCGGCCTGGACAGCATCGCGAAGAAATCCTCGATCACGCCGATCGGATCGTCGCGGTCGACCAGGGGCGTGCCGATCGGGCCGAACGGGCTCGACCAGGTGCGCATGACGGGAACCCCGAGCGGCGCCACCGGTCGCTCGACCGAGAACGGCACCAGCAGGCGCAGCCGGTTGCGATACTGGTCACCGTCCCGGATGACGGCCAGCCGCACCTCGCGGTCCTCGAGCCTGGGCATGGCCGGCGCCAGGAAGCGCGGATTGAAGAAGACGTTGGACTCGATCGTGCGGGTACAGAGATAGTCGAGCTCCTCGACCAGGTCGAAGCCGGCGGAGGCCGGATAGATGGCAAGCTTGCGCTCGGGCCGGTTGTTGGCGAGGATCTCGACATGGGCGGGGTCGGCTTCGCGGGCAAGCCCGGCAAGGCCGGACACCATGGCGCCGGCCGGGCCGCCGCTGGTTTCCTCGAGCAAGGGGACGGCAGCCATCAGGCGGCTCCTTTGGCGGGCACGAAAATGACCATGACGATGCCGAGCTTGCGCCAGACCGTAAAGGACAGCGCGCCGGCCTCGAAGATCATGGCGAAGACGGTGGCCATCGCCGCGCCCCACAGACCGAAGAGCGGGATCAGCACGACGCTAAGCGCGATGTTGAAGGCCAGCGTCAGGGCGTAGACGGCGGCACAGATGTTCTGGTTGCCGCTCATGGTGAGCAGGCTTTCGCAAGGGCCGACGGCGGCCCGCGCGACGACGCCGAGCACCAGCAGGAACAGCAGCGGATAGCCGGCGGAAAATTCCGGGCCGAACAGGGTCAGCATCGGCTCGCCCAGCGCCAGCACGAGCAGCGCCATCGCCAGCGACGGCCAGAAGGTCCACGACACGGTTTCGCGGGCGAAGGCGGCGAGCTTTTGTGGCTCGCCATGGGTGAACCGGGCATAGCGCTGGGCAACGCCGGCCTTGACCGCGAAATAGACGAAATGCACCAGCGCCAGCGTCTTGACGGTGGCGAAATAGACGGCGACGTCGTTGGGATCGAGATAGGCTCCGACCATCAGCACGTCGGCATTGGTGAGCAGGAAGAAGAAGCTCTCGACCAGGAAGATCGGCAGCGAGACGATGAACCATTGGCCGAAATGCAGCTTCATCGGTCCGGCCGGGATCCTTTTGTCGATACGCGACGTCACGCCGATGAGCTGGCCGAGCGTGGTGGCATAGGTGGCGGCGATCGCGGCGAAGATCGCCGTTCTGGCGTCCGGCGCATAGCCCGCCAGCAGCATCAGCGCCATGAACGCCAGGATCAGCAGCGGCCGCACCAGGAATGTCGGCGACAGCGCAAACAGCGCCCAGGAATTGGCCCGCGCCAGCCCTTGCAGCAGGTCGGACATGGCGATCATCGGCAGGCAGATGATGCCGAGGATGAACGGCACGACATAGTAGTCTTCGATAAAGGGCGACAGCAGCCAGACGCCGAGCGCGCCGAGGCCGGCGATCAGCGTCGAGGCAACCAGCACGAACAGCCGGCTGGCCCGCACGATGCCGCGCAATTCGGCCATCATGCCGCGCTCGCGATATTCGGGAATGAAGCGGATGATCGAGGTGTGAAAGCCGAGGCAGGCGAGATTGCCGACGATGACCATCGTCACCCACACGAGCACGAAAATGCCGTATTCGAACGAGCCCATCCAGCGCGCCATCAAAACCTGGCTGACGAAGGCGATGACGGCGCTGACGATGCGGACCGAAAAGGCGATCAGCGACATGCGGCCGGCCTCGCCGCGCGCGCCGGCGCTGAACAGGACGGCATCGATCAGGCCAAGCAGCGGCCTTATGCGCAGCGCAAGGCGCTGCGGCAGGAACCGCCCGGCTGTCGTCGCCGCGGAAAAGCGCACCCCGATCAAACTCCGTTTTCCGCCAATTTACAAGGGTTGGGTGTAGCGGAGACACATTAAGAAACGGTTGGGTGGGAGTGGCGGCGGCCCGTCTCTATACGGGGAGAAGGTGCCGGCAGGCGGATGAGGGGCGGCGCGCTGCTCATATTCATCATTCGCGCAACCCTTTACCCCGCTCGGTAGTGTCTCAGTTTTGAAATACGCGGAAGCGCCTATCCCGTTTGCCCCATATGCGAAAACGCCTATATGCTTAGCGGAAAGCATGGCAGCAACAATGGTCTACACTGTCATCTGGTATGGAAGACAGGGCATCGTCGACAAGGTGATCTTCGACGACGAGAAGACCGCGAAAGATCATGCAACCTCCATGTTCCAAACCCGAAAGGGTGACGATGGAATCGTGTCCGTTGAAGTTCGTAAGGACAACGGCGCTGTCGTTTTTAGCCATGCGGAGAACTAGGAGTGCCCACCGGACCTAAGGCCAGAAGCGCCCCGCCGACGTGATCGGTAACGCCGTCCGCGTCCTGCGCATTGCGACAGGCGAGAAAGCTGACGATGTGATTGACGACGGCAAGGACCCCACTGCCAAGGCCCTTGGCGCAGAGCGGAAAGAAGCGGCCGAGAATATGACGCCAGAGCGTCGCGCTGAGATCGCCAAAAAGGCTGCGGAAAAGCGTTGGGCAATCAGAAATAGCGCTTGCGTGTTAATAATTTAAACCATACGGTATGGTAAGATTCGTTAACACGGAGCTATCCACATGCCCCAAATGATTCCGACGCGCGTTCTCCGGGAAGAATGGGAGGTTCTACCGCGCCTTGAGTACCTGCAGCTTGAAAGGGCCAAGCTTCTCGTTGCTCGGAACATAGCCGTCGGCGCGGCGGCTGATGCGACCCTATTTTTCCCAGCCAATGCAGCCGGGACGTTCTCTTATCACTATGGCACCTTCTCGCTTCGGAATGAGTTTGTCGGAGCCGATTGGGTTCTTGACCGGACAAATGGTGTCGAAACAATCCGGAATGAGGCAAGGCGCATCAAGATCGTCTTTGCGAACGTCGACATCGCCTGCAGCGATCACCATGACCCGAAGCCGCGTTCCAGCAAGGGAGCTGGCGCGGAGCGTCTTTGCGCGGGCAATGACCTGTTTGGTGGCCTGCCTAGCTATGCTCCGGTCCATCAAGCCGACGAGAAAGGCTGGACTGTATACTACTTGATGGTTGCTCCGGACGGGGCGGCCGAATTGAGTTGTCCCGTTGTGAAGGGCGGTCGATTTACGCATTTTGTGGAGCGGCTTTTCCTCTCGGATGGCAGTGATCTGGATGCAGAGCCGAAGCTGTCGTTTGATAGCGATGATGTCGCCGATGATTTCGACCCGAAGGTTGCTCGCAAGAAGTAATCGTCATGGCATTCAATCCGAAAAGGGTCGTCCTCGCTCGGAAACGACGGCGGATGACAGGTAAAGGACTCGCTGAAGCTGCGGGGTTGTCCCCGATTACCGTTTCGCGCATCGAAAACGGAGAAAACGAACCCGACGAGATGAGCATCGGCAAGCTTGCCACCGCGCTGGACTACCCGGCAACCTTTTTCCACCTGGATGACCCTGACGAGCTTGATACGACAGCCGTTAGCTTTCGCAGTCTTTCAAAAATGAGCGCGAAGGAACGGGATGCGGCGATCAACGCAGGACGCCTGGGTTTGGAACTTAGTGATTGGCTTGAAGAGCAATTCAGCCTGCCCGACACCAACCTTCTCGACTTAAGCTATGAAACAGACCCGGAAGTGGCCGCCCGCGCTCTGCGCGGGTATTGGAATCTCGGCGAGAAACCAATCGGCAATATGCTTGGCCTGCTAGAGGTCCACGGCGTGAGGGTTTTCTCTCTGTCGGAAGCAACTAGCTCTGTCGATGCCTTTTCGTTCTGGCGCGACGAGAGGCCTTATATCTTTTTGAACAATTACAAGACGCCAGAGCATAGCATTTTCGATTCTGCCCATGAGCTATGTCATCTGGTGATGCACAGGCACGCTGGTGCGCAACGGTCACGTCTTGCCGAACGCGAGGCAAACCAATTCGCTTCGGCATTCTTGATGCCGGAACACGACGTGCGTTCACGTGTGCCCCGATTCATTACCGTAGATATTATCCTCCGTGCGAAAGCCCGCTGGCGCGTATCTGCGATGGCGATGGCGTATAGGCTTCATTCATTGAGCCTGCTCACGGAGTGGCAATACAAATCAGCCTGCATTGAACTAGGCCGCCGTGGCTATCGAACCGGTGAGCCGAACGGCATCGAGCGCGAAACGTCGGCGGTTTGGCGAAAGATTCTCGCTCATCTTTGGAGCGAGCGCATGACGAAACATGAGATCGCAGCATTGCTGCATCTGCCGCCAGACGAACTAGAGGGATTGATTTGGGGTTTGGCAGGACCGGTGGTTCGACCAGACCGCGACGATATTCTCGCGCCGCTGCGCATCATATGATGTGAGCGCCCGGCGCGAGGCTGTGCGCGACGAAACTCCCGGCCATCGACCTGATCGATGGCGACGGACTATGCGACCTGCTGAAGGACCAGAAGATCGGCGTGCAGGTGAAGATGGTTGAGGAAATGACTGTGGACGAAGCCGCCTTCGCGGGATTTTGGCGGGTCAAGCCTGCGGGACAGCGCCCCCTCTCTGGCCTGGCCTTCGAAGCCCTACAAGCCAAGCAATTGGCTTTTTGTCCGCTGCGCGGACCGCTTCTCACTCCGCTCGGGTGGGTAGGGAGATTGGCCAACCGCGGACGTCCCCGCTGCCCCTCATCCGCCCGTCGGGCACCTTCTCCCCGTAGAACGGGGAGAAGGAAGAGCCCCGTTTACATCCCCTTCATCGCATCACATGAAACATTCGGGTTCATGTCCGCGAACGCGCCGGTCGGGTTGCCCTTCCAGGCCCAGACATGCAGCTCGTAGAACGGGCCGAGGCCATAGCGGTTGGGCGCGCTGTTGAAGTTGAACAGATGTCCGTCGAGCGAGGCCGGGCCTTTCGAGGTGATGTATTCGACCGCCACCAGCTGCAATTTGCCGTCGGCCATCGGCTCGTACATCACGGCTTCGGGCTTGGCGACATCGACCGCGTCATCCTTGAGGTAGCCGGGATTGACGTAGTGGATGCCCATGGCGCCGCCGGTGATGCCGCTGGCGCAGGGAATGGGCGCATAGCCCTCGGCGGTTGCCGCCGCCACATTCTCGAAGCGGCTGTTGGCGGCGCGTACCTTGTCGGCCAGCGGATTGCCGTCCTTTGCCTGGGCAGCGGTGGCGGCGATCGACAGGATGGCCAGGGCGGCAAGGCGCCCGGTGCAAAGATTGATGTTCATGTTCTCTCCGGTTGTTTGAGGACGCGCACCGATCGGGTCTGCTCAACGCTGCGGCGTCCGTTGGAACTTTGCGAAACAGGTCGCTCGTCCTGTTTTCATGTCGGCCGCAATGATGCGGCCGGTTGCACGGCTTGTCTCAGCCCGTCCAAACGGCGCGGCGTACTAATAGTCCCACCAATAATATTCCCAGTATTCGCGCCGCTGCTCGCGTTCGGGCAGTCCGATGTCCTGCCTCAGATAATCGTCTTGCGGGGGCAGCCGGCGCCGCCTGCCCAGCAGACGCGAAGGCAGCGCCGCCGCGATCCGCCATAGACGGCCAAGCAGGGAACCGCCGGGGTTTCCCACGACAGGCGCCGGTTCGCCGACCGGCATGCCATCAGGCATGTCGCAATTGCCGCGAATGGCAGTTTGATACTCATCCTTTTGTCCGCCACTTGGGGTTTGCCTGCCATCAACGGTAAAAGTAGGGGTCAAGAACCCGCACCTCCGTGATCTTGTCGACAGGCAGCGAATTCTTCTGGGCGGTGCTGCGGATCGCCTCGGGCGAGGGCGCGTCGTAGATGCAGAAGCTGCGCTTCTTGTCCGGCGACACGTAGGACTGCAGCCAGGTAACGCCCTTTTCGGCATTGCGCATGACGACACCGCCCAGCGCGTCGGCGCCGGCTTCGTTCATCGGCACGTTGAGGCCGTCCGGGAATGTGCGTTCAATCAGATAGCGAGGCATGGAAGCCTTCCTTTCTCCAGTGGGTCACGCCCGGTTTGAGCGCGGCTCGACATTGATCACGCCCGGCAAGAGCGCACATCGGAGCCTTTCCCCATTTTTGGCGGGACGATTCCCTATGTTGGCAGCGTTATGAGCGGGGGATATGTTGGCGGGTCCATCGCGGGTCCGCCTTTTCGGCGAACTCGATCTGCGTGAGCGAATGATGCTTCTGGAACGGCAGAAACAGCTGGAGCGACTCGACGGGCTGCTGGCCGATGCCGGGCGCGGCCGTGGCTGCGTCGCGGTGCTTGCTGGCGAGGCCGGGGCCGGCAAGACCGCGCTTGTCGAGGCCTTCATCGACCGGACTGCGCAAGCCACGCGCATATTCCGCAGCGCCTGCGAGGATCTGTCGATACCCGATCCGCTCGGGCCGCTTTACGATCTGGCGCGGGACGCGCAATGGGCGCTGCCGCAGGCGATCGATCATCGGCAGGGACAGAGGCTGCCGCTGTTTTCGGATGCGCTCGACATCTTCGAGACAAAGGCGCAGCCGACCCTGCTGGTGATCGAGGACTTGCACTGGGCCGATGATGCGACGCTCGATTTCGTCCGCTTTCTCGGCCGGCGCATTGCCAACAGGCATCTCTTGCTGCTGCTGACGGCGCGCACCGATCGCAGCGAGGGACAGATGCGGGTGCGCCGCGCGCTCGGCGAGATACCGGCAGGCAGCGTCGCGCGCATCGACGTGCCGCTGCTCAGCGAGTCGGCGGTGCTGTCGCTGGCCGAGGCGGCGGGGCGTGATGGCGACGCCATCTACCGGGCGACGGCGGGCAACGCCTTTTTCGTCACCGAACTGTTGTGCAGCGGATGCGAGGAAAAAACGGCGCTGCCGGCAAGCGTGCGCGACGCGGTTCTGGCGCGCGCCGAGCGCCTGTCGGCCGGCGCCCGCGCGATGCTCGACGCGGTGTCGGTGTTCCCACGGCGGGCCGACGCCTGGGCGTTGCAGGGCCTGTGCGGCGTCGCCAGCGCCGGCCAGCTTGCCGAATGCGTCACCAATGGCCTGTTGGAGGATCAGGGCGACGGCTATGCGTTCCGGCACGAGATCGCCCGCCGCGCCATCGAGGCGATGCTGACGACGAGCCACCGGCGGCAGTTCAACCAGCGCGCCCTGGCCGCCCTTCTCGAAAACAGTGAGGTCTCCACCGGCCGCCTGGTGCATCACGCGGTGGAGGCGCACAATCTGCAGGCAGTGCGCGAACTGGCCCCGGTTGCGGCGCGCGAGGCCTCCCGCGTCGGCGCCCATCGCGATGCGGCCGGCTTCTATGAAGCCGTGTTGCGGCAGGCCGACAGCCTGCCGGTGGAGGAGCGCACGGCGCTCCATGAGAAATATGCCTTCGAGTGCCACCTCATCGGCAAGATCGACGAGGCCATCGCCGCGCAGAACCAGGCGCGCCGGCTGCATCAAGCCCAGGGGAATACGGCGAAGGAAGGGGATTGCCTCAGATGGCTGTCGCGCTTTGCCTACCTGCTTGGCGACCGCATGGCTGCCGATGCCCTTGGCGAGCAGGCGGTTCAGCTGCTTGAGACCGCGCCGGCCGGGCCGGAGCTCGCCATGGCCTATTCCAACCTCTCGCAACTGGCGATGCTGGCCGAAAGGCTCGACGACACGCTGCGGCTCGGCAACAAGGCGATTGCGCTCGCCGAACAACTGAACCGGCCCGACATCGTCTGCCACGCGCTCAACAATGTCGGCAGCGCCGAGCAGTGGCTGGATCTGGCAAACGGACGGCTGCACCTTGCCCGCAGCCTGGAGATCGCGCTGGAGCAGAATTTTCAGGAACATGCGGCGCGCGCCTTCACCAACAGCGCCTGCAGCGAGATGAACCAGCTCGGCTTCGCTGAGGCGCGGTCGTTCCTCGATCGCGGCATCAACTATTGCGTCGAAAACGATCTCGTCACCTGGCGCGACTATATGCGCGGCGTGCTGGCCCAGTTGCTGCTGCGCCAGGGGCAATGGGAAGAGGCTGCCGGCGAGGCGCTCGAGGTGATCGCCAACGACCAGGCGACGATGCTGGTCCGCTATCCCGCCGTGGTCGCCCTGGCAAAGCTGCGGATACGGCGCGGCGACCCGTCCGCCGAGCCGCTTTTTGCCGAGATGACGCAGTTCCTGGACAAGGGATTGGAATTGCAGCGGCTGGCGCCCTATGCGGCGCTGATGGCCGAACGGGCGTGGCTCGGCCAGGCTGACAAGGATGAGGCGCTCGGCCTGATCGCACTGGCTGAGAGCTTGTCGACAACGCGGGCGGGTTTCGGCGAGCTGGCGACGTGGCGGCAGAAGCTGGCGCCGGACATGGATCCAGGCGACACCATCGGCATGGCCGCGCCCTACCGGCTGCTGCTCGCCGGCGACTGGCAGGCGGCGGCAGAACTATGGGCCGAGATGAACGCGCCCTACGAACGCGGGCTGGCGTTGGCAGAGGGCGACGAGACCGCGCAGCGCCTGGCGCTGGAGATTTTCGAAAGCCTCGGCGCCAGGCCGGTCGCCGTTCACCTGCGCGACATCATGCGCCGCAACGGCGTCAACGGCATCGCAAGGGGGCCGCGCCAAACCACGCGCGCCAATCGCGCCGGCCTGACCCAGCGCCAGATGGAGGTGCTGCAACTGATCGAGCGCGGCTTTTCCAACAAGCGGATCGCCGAGCACCTGACCATCTCGCCGAAGACGGTCGATCACCACGTCTCGGCGGTTCTGGGCAAGCTGGACGCGGTTTCGCGGGGTGAGGCGACGGCCGCGGCGCGCGATTCGGGGTTGATTTGAGCCTGTCTTCTTCGGGTCGCGATCCTTCGCGCCCCCCTCTGGCCTGCCGGCCATCTCCCCCTCAGGTGGGGAGATTGGCTAATCGCAAACGCTGGCTCTGCCCTTCGGGCACCTACTCCCCGTGAACGGGGCGAAGGAAAGCAGTGCCTTACGCAAACGCCCCATGACAATGCTTGTATTTTTTCCCTGACCCGCACGGGCAAGCCTCGTTGCGGCCGACCTTGCCCCAGGTGGCCGGGTTCTTCGGGTCGCGGTCTTCGGGGGCGACGACGGCGTTGGTCTCCTGGCGGACCAGCACGGCCGTCTCGCCACCTTCGAAATCGTCCTCGCCGGTGAAGCCGTCGATGTGGCTGCCGAACATGTCGGGGGCCTCGGGCGGCGGCGCATCGGCCGCCTGGCGGACCAGCTCGACGCGCATCAATTGCGCGGTGACGGCCTGGCGCAGATTGCCCAGCATCGCCTGGAACAGCTCGAACGCTTCGCCCTTGTACTCCTGCAGCGGATCGCGCTGCGCATAGCCGCGGAAGCCGACGACCGAGCGCAGATGGTCGAGATTGACGATGTGCTCGCGCCACAGATGATCGAGCGTCTGCAGCACCACGGAGCGTTCGACATAGGTCATCACGTCGGGACCGAAGCGCTCGGCGCGTTCCTTGGCGGCGGCCTCGGCGGCCTGGCTGACGCGCTCGCGGATGTCGTCCTCGGCGATGCCTTCTTCCTTGACCCAGTCCTCGACCGGCAGATCGAGATTGAGGAATTCGGCGATCTCGGCCTTGAGCCCGGCGACGTTCCACTGCTCGGCATAGGCGTTTTCGGGAATGTTCTTGGCGACGATCTCCTCGATGACGCCTTCGCGCATCTCTGTGATGGTCTCGGACAGGCCCTCGCCGTCCATCAGCTCGATGCGCTGCTCGAACACCACCTTGCGCTGGTCGTTCGAGACGTCATCGTATTTCAAGAGGTTCTTGCGGATGTCGAAGTTGCGCGCCTCGACCTTCTTCTGCGCCTTTTCCAGCGCCTTGTTGATCCACGGATGGATGATCGCCTCGTCTTCCTTGAGGCCGAGCTTCTGCAGCATGCCGTCCATGCGCTCGGAACCGAAGATGCGCATCAAATCGTCCTGCAGCGACAGGAAGAATTTCGACCGGCCGGGATCGCCCTGGCGGCCCGAGCGGCCGCGCAACTGGTTGTCGATGCGGCGCGATTCATGGCGTTCGGTGGCCAGCACGTAGAGGCCGCCGGCGGCGAGCGCCTTTTCCTTCAGCCGGGCGATGTCGTCGCGGATTTCCTTTTCCCTGGCTTCGCGCTCGGGGCCGGCCGGCATGTCGCCAAGCTCCTCGGCGATGCGCATGTCGGCATTGCCGCCGAGCTGGATGTCGGTGCCGCGGCCGGCCATGTTGGTGGCGATGGTGATGGCGCCGGGCTTGCCGGCCTGGGCGACGATCGCCGCCTCGCGCTCGTGGTGGCGGGCGTTCAGCACCTCGAAATCCTTGAAACCTTCCTTGCGCAGGCGTTCGGCCAGCTGCTCGGACTTCTCGATGGAAGTCGTGCCGACCAGCGTCGGCTGGCCCTTGGCGCGGGCTTCCTTGATCTCCTTGACGATCGCCTTGTATTTCTCCTCGACCGTCCGGTAGACCTCGTCGTCTTCGTCAATGCGGATGACCGGTAGGTTGGTCGGGATCTCGGTGACGTCGAGATTGTAGATGTTGGCGAATTCCTCGGCCTCGGTCAGCGCCGTGCCGGTCATGCCGGCGAGCTTCTTGTAGAGGCGGAAATAGTTCTGGAAGGTGACCGAGGCGAGCGTCTGGTTCTCCGGCTGGATCGCCACATGCTCCTTGGCTTCGAGCGCCTGGTGGAGGCCCTCCGAATAACGGCGGCCGGGCATCATGCGGCCGGTGAACTCGTCGATGATGACGATCTCGCCGTTGCGCACGATATAGTCCTTGTCCCGCTGGAACAGCCGGTGCGCCTTCAGCGCGTTGTTGACGTGGTGGACGATGGCGACGTTCTCGACGTCGTAGAGCGCCTCGCCCTTGAGCAGACCCGCATCGCGCAGCATGTTCTCCAGCTTCTCGGTGCCTTCCTCGGTGAAGATCGAGGTCTTCTGCTTCTCGTCGATCTCGTAGTCCTGCGGCTGCAGCTGGATGATGAAGGTATCGATGGTGTTGTACATTTCCGAACGGTCCTCGAGCGGACCGGAAATGATCAGCGGCGTGCGCGCTTCGTCGACCAGGATGGAATCGACCTCGTCGACGATGGCATAGCTGTGGCCGCGCTGCACCATCTGGGCGCGCTCGTATTTCATGTTGTCGCGCAGATAGTCGAAGCCGAGCTCGTTGTTGGTGGCGTAGGTGACGTCGGCGGCGTAGGCGACGCGGCGCTCCTCGTCGGACAGGCCATGGACGATGACGCCGACCTTGAGGCCGAGGAATTTGTAGACGCGGCCCATCCATTCGGAGTCGCGCGTGGCCAGGTAGTCGTTGACGGTGACGACATGCACGCCGTTGCCGGCGAGCGCATTGAGGTAGACCGGCAACGTCGCCACCAGCGTCTTGCCTTCGCCGGTGCGCATCTCGGCGATGCCGCCATTGTGCAGCACCATGCCGCCGATCAGCTGCACGTCGAACGGCCGCATGCCGAGCACGCGGCGGGCGGCCTCACGCACGGTGGCGAAGGCCGGCACCAGGAGGTCGTCGAGACTGGCGCCGTTGGCGATGTCCTGGCGGAATTTGTCCGTGCGGGCCTGAAGCTCGGCGTCGGAAAGCGCCCGCATCTCGTTTTCCATGGCATTGATCGCCTCGACGCGCGGCCGGGTCGATTTGACCCGACGATCGTTGGAGGAGCCGAAAACCTTACGGGCGAGACCGCCGAGACTGACCATCCAATGGCCCTTTCGATAGCATTCCAAGTCGTTGCGACAGGCGCCGGCTGGCCCCATCAACTCCACGTGAACGCGGACAAACGCAAAAAGCGCCCGGAAAACGGTTCTGGACGCAAAGTCGTTGGACAGATAAGAGGGGGCTCATTCGATGTCAACGCCGCGCTCGCCCTGTCGACCGCGCCAAATTCCGCCACAATCTTGCTGGTCTGGAAGCCATTCCGCTCTAGCTACCCCGCTTTGGAGATAATCGTAATGTCAGTATTGTTCCGCCGCGCGTCGCTCGCCAGCCTTGGTCTGGCATTCGGGCTATCGGCCCTCTCGCTGTCGCCGCTGATGGCACAGGAGGCCGCCCCTGCCCAGCCGGCAGCACCCGCTCCGGCGGCCAAGCCGGTCGATCCGAACGCCGTGGTCGCCACCATCAACGGCCAGACGCTGACCGAGGCAGACCTTGGGCTTGCCGAGGGCGAGCTGTCACAGCAGTTCGCGCAGCTTCCGCCCGAGCAGCGCCGCGCCGCGGCGCTGTCGGCGGCGATCGAAATCCGCGTGATGGCGGCTCAGGCGGTGACCACCGGCCTCGACAAGGATCCCGACTTCCAGCGCCGCATGGCCTTCCTGCAGCAGCGCGCGCTGCATGGCGAAATGGTCGAGAAGGGCGTCGTCGACAAGGTTACCGATGCCGAGGTCCGCGCCCGCTACGACCAGGAAATCGCCAACACGCCGCCCACCAACGAGGTGCACGCCCGTCACATCCTCGTGAAGACGAAGGAAGAGGCAGACGCCATCATCAAGCAGCTCGACGGCGGCGCCGACTTCCAGAAGCTTGCCAACGAGCACACCAGCGATCCGAGCGGCAAGACCAGCGGCGGCGATCTCGGCTGGTTCGGACCTGGCCAGATGGTGCCGGAATTCGACAAGGCGGTGTTTGCGCTGGCGGTCGGCAAATATACCGACCAGCCGGTGCAGTCGCAGTTCGGCTGGCACGTCATCAAGGTCGAGGACAAGCGCACCAAGCAGCCGCCGGCGTTCGACCAGGTCAAGGACCAGGCGCGCCAGGCGGTCATCCGCGACAAGTATTTCGCGCTGGTCAAGTCGCTGCGCGCCAACGCCAAGGTCGACATCCCCGATGCGAACCTGAAGAAGACGGTCGACGCGCTGGAAAGCGCCAAATAGGCCAGATTGGGCTACGACAGGGCGCGCTGCCGCCCTGTCGCTTCTATTTGGCAGGGCGAGCGATGATGCGTCGACGCCGCCGCCGGATCGGCGCGGCGTCGCCGGCATCGTCAGCGACTATGCCTTTCAAGACATAGCCGACCGCCCTGCGCAGCGTCGCTTCGTCCTCGTCCAGGCGGTTCGTCAGAAGATGCGTCCAGGCGAACGAGGCAATCAGGTCGGCGACGACAATGGCATCGACGTCGGCAGCTATTTCTCCCCTTGCCTTGGCGCGTTCGACCATCTGGCCGGTGTGGACACGACGCCCTCTTGCGTATTCGGCGAGAGCGGCGGCGGCTTTTTCGTCCGACTGCGCCTCGGCAATCAGCGATCTGAACACGCTGCCCGACGACGTGTCGCGCCAATGCGCGAACAAGCTCTTCAGGAAGCCGACGAGATCCTCCGCAAGGTTCCCGGTATCGGGATTGTCGACGCGCTTTTGCCGCTGGTAAACGTCGAGCAGCAAGGCGGCCTTGCTTGGCCACCAGCGATAGATCGTCGGTTTTCCGGCGCGTGCGCGGCGCGCCACCGCCTCGATCGAGAAGCCGGAATAGCCAGCTTCGACCAGTACCGCCTCGGCGGCATCGAGAATCGCATCGGCGCTTTCCGGGCTGCGCCGTGCGCCAGCCGACTTGCGCCCGGGATCGGTGATTTCGCCCATCTCTTCTTCCTTACCCGCGATTTCGCAGCCATCATATACAACTCTTGACGAAACGGAACGATCCGTTTTATATGTAACGGAACGTTCCGTAACGATAAGGAGAGTTTGATGAACTCGACCGCCGTGACCCGCTTTTCGCGCCTGCGCTTCGCCCTGCTTGTGCTGCTCGGCGTGTATCGCTGATCACTGCCATTCTGTATGTGGTTTTTCCGCTGACGCAGGAATGGCAAATCTGGCAGCGTACGCTGGTCATCGCGCCGCTGATGGTCTCGATCATGATCTGGGGACTGATTCCGGGCGTGCAGCGGGCGTTTCGCGGGTTCATCAACCCGGCGGTCCGCTGATGTTCATTCCAGCGCTTGCGACGTTTCCGACGCAACGCGCCACGCGCCATCGGCCAGCACGAGTTCCAGCGTCACCCGCGCCTTGCCGGTCAGGCACTGCGCCGATTTGTCTTTCGGCACATAGTCGTAGCGCATGGCGAAAACCACGTCGGCACGGTCCTTGCCGTGCGGCGTCACCTCAAGGCTGCCGGGCTCGAGACCGAACGACCACGATGCCCATTGCGCGAACCAGTCGGTCTTGACCTTGACGATCGCCTCGCTGTCGTAGCGCGTGCCGTAGATGATGGCCGACGAGCCGTAGAGCCGCTTGACGGTTTCGCGCATTCTCCTGGCATCAGGCGCCAGATAGTTTTCGCGCAAGAATTTTTCGATGGCACCCTCGTCGCCGACGGAGCGTTCGAGCGCAGCCACCTGCGACGCGGGAGCCGGGCTGACGGCCGGTTTCGGTTGCTGGGCAGTGTCTCCGCCCGGAACGAATTCGAAACGCTCGAGCAGCGACCCCTGCTCCCAGGGACGCTGCGCCTCGCGCGTTGCCGAAACGACGTCGCGGCGCACCGCAATCATCATGTCGTTGATGCTCTGTCCGGGTTCCGCCATATGCCGCAAAAGTGCCGCCGCAAACGGCGAGTTGCGTCCCGTCCCGTCCATTGCGACGGCGCCGGGCGCAGTCGAGAAGGCGATGAATGAGCCGCGTGTCGACTCGAACTGGGCAAGACCGGCGAGAGCCGTCGCCGAGCGCGTCGTGGCGCTGCGGCTGAGACTTCGGGCAAACGGGTTGTTGCGGCAGGCATCGAGGAAGACCAGGCTGACCTTGGTCTGCTGCTCCATGATGTCGAGAACCTCGTCGATCGGCACCGCCTCGAGCTGCAGCTTGACCGGCATGTCCAGCCGGGCGTCGACCGGCACGATGAAGTTGCGCCCGTCGACCTGCAGGCCGTGGCCGGCATAGTAGAACAGCCCGGCACCGGCACCCTGCAGCGCATCGGAGAATTCGCCGATCTTGCGTTCGAGCTCGCGCTTGCCGAGATCGTTGCCTTCGATCACCTCGAAACCGATGGCGCGCAGCTTGTCGGCGATGTCGAGCGCATCGTTGACGGGATTGGCCAGCGTGCCGGCTTCGGCGTAGCTGCCGTTGCCGACCACAAGCGCCACGCGCCGCGCCGTCTGCGCATCGGCGCGCAGCAGCAGAAAGCCCAGAAACGCCAGTGCCAAGACCACAAGCCTGCCCATGGGGCAGGATCATAGCGCTATCGGTCGCAGCGACGCCAACAAATTTGCAACAGCCTGCTTGCTGCATGAGGCGGTGTCAGGCTTCCGGCACCCGTAACGGCTGTGAAACGCCTTGCGCCAGCGCGTGCTATCGGGCAAACCGGCGTTCCTTTCGCGATTTTTCCCGCCCGGGGTCTTCCATGTCCACACAGGTTTCGCCGCTCGCGCCGAAGAAATATGCCAAGATGCCGGCCATCGAGGGCGTGCGCATCGCCACCGCCGAGGCCGGCATAAAATACAAGAACCGCACCGACTTGCTGGCCATGGTGTTCGACGCCGGCACCACCGTCGCCGGCGTGTTCACCAGGTCGAAATGCCCGTCGGCGCCGGTTGATTTCTGCCGGCAGAACCTCGTGGCTGGCAAAGCACGCGTGCTGGTCGTCAATTCCGGCAATGCCAATGCCTTTACCGGCCAGAAGGGCCGCGCCTCGACGGCACTCACGGGCGAGGTGGCGGCGAAGGCGGCCGGCTGCACAGCGGGCGAGGTGTTCCTGGCCTCGACCGGCGTCATCGGCGAACCGCTCGACGCCAGCAAGTTCAGCCATCTGCTGGCCGGTCTGGTCAAGGACGGCAAGCCGGAATTGTGGACCGAAGCCGCCAAGGCGATCATGACCACCGACACCTATCCCAAACTGGCGACCGCGACGGTCAAGCTCGGCGATGCCGACGTCACCATCAACGGTATCGCCAAGGGTGCCGGGATGATCGCGCCCGACATGGCGACGATGCTTTCCTTCATCGCCACCGATGCGCCGATCGCAGCATCCGTGCTGCAGGACCTCCTGTCGCGCGGCACGGCCAAGACCTTCAACGCGGTTACCGTCGACAGTGACACCTCGACCAGCGACACGCTGCTGATGTTCGCCACGGGTGCTGCCGCCAGGCGCGGCGCGCCGGCAATTTCCGACCCCAAGGATGCGCGCCTCGGCGCCTTCCGCCGTGCCCTCGGCAAGGTGCTGAAATCGCTGGCACTGCAGGTGGTGCGCGACGGCGAGGGCGCCCGCAAGCAGGTCGAGGTCACCGTCACCGGGGCCAAATCGGCCCGCTCGGCCAAGCGCATCGCGCTGTCGATCGCCAATTCGCCGCTGGTCAAGACGGCAGTCGCCGGCGAGGACGCCAATTGGGGCCGCGTCGTCATGGCCGTCGGCAAGGCCGGCGAACCGGCCGACCGCGACCTTCTGTCGATCTGGTTCGGCGACAACCGCCTGGCCTATCAGGGCGAGCGCGACGCCGCCTATTCCGAGGAGGCGACTTCGGCGTATATGAAGCGCGACGAGATCCGCATCCGCGCCGATATCGGCATCGGCCGCGGCAAGGCGACGGTGTGGACCTGCGATCTCACCAAGGAATATGTCGCCATAAACGGCGATTATCGGAGCTGATGGCGTTGGCTTCCAGACATCCGGCAAGCGTGTTGGCGATCGTGCGCCGCTATGAGGCGGCCGGCTTTCGCGCCTGGCCGGCGGCCGCCGTCCATTATGACGGCACCTGGGTGGTTCGGCTGACGGCCGGCCACCCGGCCAAGCGGCTGAACTCGGTCAATCCGCTCGATCCGGGCGACATCCAGCACATTGCCGAGCGCATCGGTCGCGCCAGCCGCCGCTTCGACGCCTATGGCAGGCCGCTGACCTTTCGCATCTCGCCGCTGTCGGGGCCGGATCTTTCGAAGTACCTCGACGGCGAGGGCTGGAGCATATTCGCGGAGTCGCTGGTCATGCGGCTGCCGCTGGCGGACGCCGCGCTCGACGACGCCATGGACCAGATTCCGTTGAAGGACATCAGCCGTTTCATCGGCGCGGCGCTCAAGGTGAGCGGCTCGGATGTGTCGCTGCGGCCAGGCCTGTCGGAGATCATCGGCGCCATCCAGCCGGAGGCCGGGCTGTTTGCGCTGGAGGCCGGCAGCGAACCGCTGGCAACGTTGATCTGCGTGCATGACGGCGACCTTGCCGGCCTGTTCGAGATCGCCACCGACAGGTCGGTGCGCAACCAGGGCCATGGCCGCCATCTCATCCGGTCGGCGCTGAAATGGGCGCGGCTGCGCGGGGCGCGGGAAGCCTGGCTGCAGGTCGAGGCGGACAACGCGCCGGCGCTGGCGCTCTACCGTTCGCTCGGATTCGACGAAGTCTATCGCTATCGCTATCGCCGGCCACCCGGCGCATGAGCGGCTTGGATACGATCGGCAAACGCCTGCTCCTGGTCGCGGCCTGCGCGCTGGTCGATGCCGACGGGCGCGTGCTTTTGGCGCAGCGGCCCGAAGGCAAGCAACTCGCCGGCCTGTGGGAGTTTCCGGGCGGCAAGGTCGAGCCCGGTGAGACGCCGGAACAATGCCTGATCCGCGAATTGTACGAGGAGATCGGCATCGAAACCGACATCCCTTGCCTGGCGCCACTCACCTTCGCCAGCCATTCCTACGATGATTTTCACCTGCTGATGCCGCTGTTCGTCTGCCGTCGGTTCCGCGGCATTGCCCAGCCGAAGGAAGGCCAGGTGCTGAAATGGGTGCGGCCGCGCCAGATGCGCGATTTTCCAATGCCGCCGGCCGATGCCCCGCTGATCCAGTTCCTCATCGATCTGCTGTAACGGCCGACCTGCCGTAAATCGGGCAGCGCCGCAACGCGCCGGCAGCAGCGTTAATGAAAGATTTATCTGACCGTGAAAAATTGACGCTAGGCGGTCACGCCGATTCCACCGCTGGGGAGCGATTTGCATGAGCCTTGAAAAGGACTGGGACTCGCCTTGGCCCGACCGCCTTCCTGGCGCCGCCAATGCCGGCATGGGAATATTGCGCATCGCCCTCTTGTTCGGCTCGGCCGCGGTGGCTCTGGCCTTGATCGCGACACCCTATCTCGACAGCCGGACCCGCTCGCAGTTTGCCCGCGACGGGCTTGATACGATGAGCACCGGCTCGATCGGCCAGCGCGACAGCTATACGCTACGCAAGAGCGTGCTGCAGCCGCTGCCCAGTTCGGTCTGCGTTATACGGGCCGATGGCAGAAGCAGCGGCGACTGCTGACCCCTCAACAGATCTCCAGGATTCGGCTGGTTCCTAGAATGCAGCTGGTTCACCGCGCGTTAAGCCTGTCGCATTAACCTTTCTTAACGGGTCGGCGCTAGGTTCGGGCAAGAGGGATAGGCGCCCATGAAAATGTTGCTGCAACGATTTTTAGAAGACGAGAGGGGTGCGACGGCTATCGAATATGGTTTGATCGTCGCCGTTCTGTCGCTTGCCATTGTCGCTGGTATTGGCCAGGCTGCCGGCGCCATCCAGTGGTTGTTCAGCGATAACAGCAGCAAGCTTGCCAACGCTTTTGCACAGTGACCTGCTTAGCTTTTGCGTGGGATACGCTTAGCTTTTGCGCAAGGATGCGCTCAGGGGCCGCCGGGGTTTTCCAGGATTGTCTTCAGCGATATTTTTGCGGAGCCCGGCTTCAGCGGCTTTTGCTGAGAGGCATCGGGCGCCCAGCCTGACATCCAGACCACCGAGAAACTCGCCCTGACGCGGCCATCGGCATCCGAAAACCGCTCCGCATAGATTTCGGCGGCGCGCGCGAACAGCGCTCGCGTGCCCGGCCGCCTGCTGCGGTCGACAAGCGCGCTGGTCTCGCCCATGGCGCGCAGGTCGGCGACCAGGCCAAATAGCGAATCGTAGCGCACCGTGATCGTCTCGACGTCGGCAACCGGCAGTGCCAGGCCGGCGCGCTGCAGCAGCGCGCCGGCGTCGCGGACGTCGGTGAACGGGATCACACGCGGGCTGGCGCCGCCATAGAGCTCGGTCTCGGCGGCAAGCAGGCTTTCGCGCAGTTCGGAGAGCGTGCCTGTGCCGGCGAAGGCGCCGAGGAAAAGCCCGTCCGGCTTCAGCGCCCGGCGGACCTGCACCAGCATGCCGGGAATGTCGTTCATCGCCTGCAGCGACAGCAGCGAGACTGCGAGGTCGAGGCTTTCCGGCTCGAATGGCACGGTTTCCAACGGCGCCAACAGTCCTGGCTGGCCACCCAGGAAAGCGGCGTCGGCCTCGACGCGCACGTTTTCCGTCACCTTGCCGCTTTCGGCGAGCACCTCTGCTGCAGCCGGCGTCTGGCAAAACAATGAGGCCGCCTTGCCGAACCTGCGTTCGACGGCGCCGAGCCGGTCGGCAAGATCCTCGGCCGCCCGCCGCATGAGGAAATCCGCGCCGGCGATGGGACGGGTCAGTGCCCGGCGCTTGCGCGCCAGCCAGAGCGAGGTGTCAATTACAGGCTGCAATGGGCAGGTCCTTGTGCTTCGCTCTCTGATATAGTGATGCGGAGGACCAACCACGTGGCCGATCCCATGCCAGAGATCAAGCGTATTGCGATCAAGAGCATTGCCCGCAAGGCAGTGGGCTGGCCAGCGCGCCTCTTGTTCCCGCCGGTCTGTGCCGGCTGCCGCCGCCATGTCTCGCAGCCCGGCGTGTTGTGCGGCGCCTGCTGGCCGAAACTCAGGTTGCTGGAACGGCCATGGTGCCCGGTGATGGGCACGCCGTTCACCCACAGTATGGGTGAAGGGTTCCTTTCGGCGGAGGCGATAGCCGACCCGCCGCCGTTCGAGCGCGCGCGGGCGGCGGTTGCCTATTCCGGCGTTGCCCGCCAGATGGTGCAAGGGCTGAAATACCAGGACCGCACCGATCTGGCGCCGTGGATGGCGCGCTGGATGCTTCGCGCCGGTGCCGAGCTCATCGCCGAGGCCGATGTGGTCGTGCCGGTGCCGCTGCACTGGCGGCGTTTCTTCAGGCGGCAGTTCAACCAGTCGGCGGAACTGGCGCGGGCGGTGGCGCAGCTCGGGGAGCGGCCTTTCGCGCCATCAGCCATCAGGCGCGTCAAACTCACGCGCCAGCAGGTCGGGCTGGAGCGGCGGGAACGCGAGGAAAATGTTCGCGCCGCATTCAAAGTGCCTGATGACGCGGAGATCGAAATCGCCGGCCGCCGGGTGCTGCTGATCGACGATGTCTACACCACCGGCGCCACCGTCCGCGCGGTCGCCAAGGCGTTGAAGAAGGGCGGTGCCGGCGCGGTCGACGTACTGACCTTCGCGCGTGTGCTGCCGGGGGACTTTCGGGCCGACGAATCGGCGCCTATATAGCCTAGGAACGAGGCAGGATTGCTGACCGATGGTCGATGTGACGATCTACACGCGGATGATGTGCGGCTATTGCACCGCGGCCAAGCGGCTGCTCGACAGGAAGGGTGTGACCTACACCGAGCACGACGCCTCCTTCTCGCCGGAGCTGCGTCAGGAGATGATCTCCCGCGCTCACGGCCGTTCCACCTTTCCGCAGATATTCATCGGCGACACGCATGTCGGCGGCTCTGACGATCTCCACGAATTGGAGGCGGAAGGACGGCTGGACAAATTGCTCGCCAACGGCTCGGCCAGATAAGGACATGACGATGGGTGGTTTCAAGGCGGCGGCGATCCAGATGCGTTCGGGAACCAGCCCGGAGCGCAATGCGGTCGATCTGGAACGGCTGGTGCGCGAGGCGGCAGGCCTTGGCGCGACCTATATCCAGACGCCGGAAATGACCGGCGCGCTGATCCGCGACAGCCAAGCGCGGGCCGCCTCGTTCACCTCCGAAGACAAGGACATCGTCGTCTCGACGTCGCGGCGGCTGGCCAAGGAGCTCGGCATTTTCCTGCATATCGGCTCGACCGCCATTCTGCGCGCCGACGGCAAGCTTGCCAACCGCGCCCTTCTGTTCGGGCCGGACGGCGCCAGGATTGCCACCTACGACAAGATCCACATGTTCGACGTCGATCTCGACAATGGCGAGAGCTGGCGCGAATCCGCCGCCTATGAGCCTGGCACCGAGGCCGTCGTCGCCGAAGTCAATGGCGCGAAGCTCGGCTTTGCCGTCTGCTACGATCTGCGCTTTCCGCAGCTGTTCCGTGCCGAGGCGCTGGCCGGCGCCGATCTGCTTTCGGTGCCCGCCGCCTTCACCCGCCAGACCGGCGAAGCGCATTGGCACGTGCTGCTCAGGGCGCGCGCCATCGAGAACGGCGCCTATGTGGTTGCCGCCGCGCAAGGCGGCGTGCACGAGGACGGCCGCGAAACCTACGGCCATTCGCTGATCGTCGATCCCTGGGGCCGCATCGTCGCCGAAGCTGCGCATGACGAGCCGGCGGTGATCGTCGCCGAGATCGACCCGGCGCAGTCAGTCGCTGCGCGCAAGAAGATACCGAATCTCAAAAACGCACGCGATTTTGCCGTAAACGCCGGTTCGGCGGAGGCAATGCCGCTCAGGGGTGCCGCCTCTTGATCCGCTTTTCCCTGATCTGCGAACACGAGCACGAATTCGAGGCCTGGTTCCGCAGCAACGACGATTTCGACACCCAGAAGAGGCGCGGTTTCGTCGATTGCCCGGCCTGCGGCTCGCACAAGGTCGACAAGGCGCTGATGGCGCCTGCCGTCTCCACCGGGCGCAAGCGCGAAAGCATCGCGCTGGCCATGGGCGAGGCGCAGAAGCAGGCGCTGGCGCAGCTCAAGGCGCTGGCCGACAAGGTGCGCGAGAATGCCGACTATGTCGGCGACAAATTTGCCGAGGAAGCGCGCAAGATCCATTTCGGCGAAAGCGATCCGCGCGGCATCTATGGCGAGGCGACGCTGGACGAGGCCAAGAGCCTCGCCGAAGACGGCGTCGAGTTCATGCCTATTCCAAGCTTCCCCGACGACCGCAACTGAGGAAAGTCTTGCCCCATCCGGAGAAGACTGAAAAGCGGCGTGGTTCAGAGGTAGTGATCCGTGTTTTCAGCTGGTTGGCTATAAAGTCGATCGACAAGAGGACGATCGATGGGTTGCCAGTTTTCTATAATGGCGAGAGCGGCGGGAAAGATGCAGATAAGGTTGCCGCCGCGCTGCGGTTGATTCAGAAATTTGACCCTGTTCGATACAGCCGTCTGGTCCGCGATCTCAAACGGATCTGGATTACAATCAATCCAGGTGCCGCTGCGCAATTTGTGAAATCGACTTCGACTTGCGAGCTCGATCGGCGATTTGTTCTAGGCGAGCACACGCTGAGCGACCAGATCGCCAGCGCGATAGTGCATGAGGCGACGCATGCGCGTCTCCATCAGCGAGGCATTGGCTATGAGGAGGAATTGCGCCACCGGGTGGAGTGGGTTTGCATGAGACGTGAACTGGCTTTTGCGGCGAAACTGCCGGACTGGGCGAGTATTCGTCAATGGGTCGAAGCTCGACAAACGGAACCCTCGGATTTTTCCAATGTAGCGATGAATGGTCGGCAAATTGATAGCGCGCGTGATGCCTTGCTCCATCTCAATGCTCCAGGTTGGCTAGCAGACTTGATCGTCTTTTTCGCCCGGCGGCGATATCAGAGGCGTATCAGGCGACAAGAAGCTGAAGCGCATTTCGACAAGCGAAAATGATGCTCCGTTTCGCTTGTGGGGATTCGCTTCCGCCCAGAGCGGCGATGCCGCCGCCCCCTGCACAAGCGTCCGCAATTTCAGGCCGAGCAGCAAGGATGGGGCTCGCGGGCAATCGTTTCGCTGCTTCTTTCATGCCCACCACTTGACGGAGTTGCTTCCGCATAGGCTGCAAACTGGCGTTCAAGCGCCTTGACTGCACTGCTGCGCCAGCCCTCCGCCAGGAATTCCGACATGGGATCGGGGAAGATTTCCTCTTCGCCGTTCTCCACTCCGTCCAGGATCGCCCGCGCGACAGACTCCGGAGAGGCTTTCGCGATGTCCAGGCCCCGTGTCATGTCCGTGTCCACCGGGCCGGGAAGGACCCTGTGGACGCTGACACCCCGTCCGGCCAAAAGGGTGCGCAACGACTGCGACAGCGAGAACGAGGCCGCCTTCGAGATGGAGTAAGCCGGACTGAACGGCACGGCGGCAATCGAGGCCAGCGACAGAATGTTGACGATGGCTCCCCGCGACCGGGCGAGCAACGGCAGCAGAGCCTGGGTAACGTCGTACGAGCCGAAGAGGTTTACGGCGAGCTGTTGTTCGAGCACACGACGGTCGCTGAGGTCATCGATGGGCGATACGCCGGCGTTGTTGATGAGGATATCGAGAGCATCGATCTTCTCGACGGCCTCCCGGATCTGCGCAGCGTTGGTCACATCCATGGTCAGGGACGTCACACGCCGGTCCGGATGAGCCATCGGTTGGCGGGTTGCGGCATAGACGCGCTTTACGCCTCTGCTCAGGGCTTCCTCGACCAGTGCCCGACCGATGCCCCGATTGGCGCCAGTCACCAGGATGGTTGTACCTTCGATCTTCATTGCGTCTCTCCTAATGCTTATCGTTGTGTTCGAGCGTTGGCGCGCCGCAACTCAGGTTGGCTACAGTCGCCGTTGTCGATACGACTGGTTGGTGAGATGGACTTAGCGCCGGGCATCGAAGCCATGGGAGTGACAAGTGTGACGGGATTCCGATGGACTCGCTGATCACGGCCGCGGCGCATGCGCTTGCGACGGGCGATCCGCTCGGCGCCTTGAAGCGGGTTGCGCTGCGCGACGATGCGCCGGCGCTGGCGTTGCGCGGTATCGCGATGGCGCAGCTTGGCGACCTGGTTCGGGCGAAGGTTCTTCTCAAGAGGGCGGCGCGCGCATTCAGCCCTAGGGAGGCCGTGGCCCGCGCGCGGTGTATCGTCGCCGAGGCCGAGATCGCGCTCGTCTCGCGCGACCTTACCTGGCCGGCCAAGGCACTCGACGCCGCACGGGCGACGCTCGAAAAGCATGGCGACCGCGTCAACGCCGCGCATGCGCGCAACCTCGACGTTCGGCGCCTGCTGCTGATCGGCCATCTCGACGAAGCCGAGCGCAGGCTGGACGGCTTCGATCCGTCGCCGCTGCCGCCGGCATCGCGGGCCGCCCACGAGCTGGCTGTCGCCGGCATCGCCATCCGCCGCTTGCGGACCGGTCCTGCGCGCGCCGCGCTCGGGCTGGCGGCGCGGGCGGCGCGCGCGGCGGGCATCCCCGCGCTGATCGCGGAGGTGGAGAGCGCATCGCTGGTGCTGGACACGCCGGCCGCGCGCCGTGTCGCGCGTGGCGGGGAACGGCCCCTCCTGCTCGATGAAGTCGAAGCGCTCCTGGCGTCGGGGGCGCTCGTGGTGGATGCATGCCGCAATGTCGTGCGTGTCGCAGACACCGTCGTCTCGCTGGCGACCCGCCCGGTGCTGTTCGCGCTGGCCCGCGCGCTGGCCGAAGCCTGGCCGGGGGACGTGGCAAGAGCGACGCTCATTGCGCGCGCTTTCCGCGGAAAGGACGCGGACGAATCACATCGCGCACGATTGCGCGTCGAAGTCGGGCGGCTTCGCGCGGAGCTTCGGAGCTTGGCGGATGTGAGCGCGACGAAGCGGGGCTTTGCGCTGGCCCCGCGCCGCGCAGGTGAGGTCGTCGTGCTGGCGCCACCCGTCGAAGAAGAGCATGCCGCCGTGCTCGCCTTCCTCGCGGACGGCGAGTCTTGGTCGAGTTCGGCCCTGGCGATTGCGCTTGGAGCCAGTTCGCGTACCGTGCAGCGAGCGCTCGAGCAGCTCGCCCAGGCCGGCAAGGTGCAGTCGTTCGGCCGCGGACGGGCGCGTCGCTGGATGACCCCGCCGCTGACGGGTTTCCCGACAATCTTGTTACTCCCCGGCCCACTGCCGGGCTACTAGGATGGAATTATGGAACGATCCGCAGCCGAAATCCTTCGAGAATATGGACCCTTTCCGGGTGTCGACCACGTGGACGGCGTTACCTTCGACGGTGAGCATGTCTGGTTTGCCTCAGGCGACAGATTGAACGCCTTCGATCCGGCGAGCGGCAAAGTGGTGCGCTCGATCGACGTCGCGGCACACGCCGGAACGGCCTTCGACGGCCAGCACCTCTATCAGATCGCCGAGGATCGCATCCAGAAGATCGATCCGAAGAATGGCCAGGTCCTGGCGACGATCCCGGCGCCCGGCAATGGCGGTGATTCCGGGCTCGCCTGGGCCGAAGGAACACTCTGGGTCGGCCAGCATCGGGGCCGAAAGATTCATCAGGTCGATCCCGAGACAGGGGCAATCCTTCGCACCATCGTTTCCAACCGCGTCGTCACCGGCGTCAGCTGGGTCGACGGCGAGCTGTGGCATGGCACCTGGGAGGGTGAGGAGAGCGATGTCAGACGGATCGATCCTGAAACGGGAAAGGTCCTTGAGAAGCTCGATATGCCGCCGGGAACAGGCGTGTCGGGGCTCGAATCCGATGGCGGCGACCAGTTTTTCTGTGGCGGCGGAAACAGCGGCAAGATCAGAGCTGTTCGCCGGCCCAAACGAGGCTCGGCGACCAGGATCTGAGTTTTTGCCGTCCGTAGCCGTTTGACCATTCGAGCTAACTGGTTTTTGCGGTTTTTAGCCCGGTGGTCCGAACCAGGTGTTCATCGCGTCTTGAAGACCATCCTGCGTCCTGTCGCCTACCCAAGCAACATATCCGTCGGGTCGGATTAAAACTGCGGTTGGAGCGGAGACCAAACCTAGCGCAGGCAACTCCCATGGATCGTCGCATTTGGCGTAAACCAACTTGATGCGGTCTGACCAGCGGCTTGATGTCGAGGCTGCCCGGCGCGTCGAGATTCAAGAGCACTGGCCGCGCATTTTGGAGGAGCGCAAATACGCGCATGGGACCATCAGGCGTGGCCAGGTCGAGGTCGGGCATGCGGCGGCCGACCAGCGGATGCCCCTGGCCGAGGTCGTAATGGATACCAAGTCCGGACATCTCGGCAGCGATCCGTTTGCGAGGCTCCTCCATCCCAAGGAGCTCTGATACGATTTCACGCAAGGCTTCAGTGCGATCATCAGTACGTTGCAATGCGACCTGTGCCATTGTCGTACGCAACACGCGGGCCGCAACCGGATGCCGCTCGATGTGATAAGTGTCGAGCAAGCGTTCAGGCGATGTTCCTTTCACCACTTGGGCCAACTTCCAACCGAGGTTCACCGCATCCTGCACACCGATATTGAGGCCCTGTCCGCCCACCGGGGAATGCACATGGGCGGCATCGCCCGCTAGGAGAACCCGGCCCTTGCGGTAAGCCGCCGCCTGCCGCGACATGTCCGTGAACCTGGAAATCCAGGTTGGGCTATGGATTCCGTAATCTGTTCCGCATGCGGCGACGAGCGCTTCGCGGAGATCGCGCAGCGTGGGCTCGGTCGTGGCGCCGACATTCTTTTCAGTGACCATGACGCCTATGGGACCTTTATCGGCAAAGACGACCTTGCCGTCACGAATTTCGTACTCTTCCCTGCCGAAGGCATGGATGCCAAGTGCGGTGCGATGAATGCCCAGTGGCGGCTCCTCCGCCATCTCGGCCTCGGCGAGGATGCTGCTGGTCGTCGCATCCCATCCTCGAAACTCAATGCCAGCAGCTTTGCGGACCAGACTGCGGCCTCCATCACACCCGACGAGATAGCTTGCCCGCAGCGACGCACCATCGGACAGTTCGATGGTGACGCCGGCGTCGTCCTGCACGAAACACGTCAATTCACGGGCGCGATAGATCGGCACTGCCAGCTCGCTGACCCATCCAGCGAGAATGCGCTCAATGTGTTTCTGTCTCAGCGCCAGCCCGTAGTTGTGGCGGGTCGGAAAATCGCTGATGTCTAAACGCATCGCCGCGAATCCCGTGACTTGGGCTATTTGTCCTTCCGCGAGGAACCGGTCCGCGATGCCGCGCTGATCGAAAACTTCGAGAGTGCGTGAGCTCAGACCTCCAGCACGCGAACCGGCAAGCTCTTGGTTCGGGCGGCGTTCGACAATGGCTACGTCGATGCCTGCCAACGCCAACTCGCCTGCCAGGGTTAGGCCCGTCGGACCTCCTCCGGCAATCACGACTGCATGTTCTGTCATCGGCAAAGTCCCCTGGCAGTTACGACTCCCAATGCAATAATCGCAGAGTCCCAGTGGTTACCGTTTGGGTTAGCCTAGGCTCGCTATCAATTTTTCGAGCAGGCGAGCCAGCATGATCTGCTCCGGGCGTATCAGGCAGGAAAGTATCTGGTGCTCGTTGGCGACGTGAGCGGTAACCGCCTCGTCAATCAGCGCCAGACCCTTTTTAGTCAGCTGCACGACAATGCCGCGGCGATCGTCGGGGTGCGGCCCGCGCTTGATCAGGCCGGATTTCTCGAGCCGATCGAGGCGGTTGGTCATCGCGCCCGACGTCACCATCGTCGCCTCGTAGAGAGCCGTCGGCGTCAGCGCGTATGGCGGCCCGGAACGACGCAGCGTCGCCAGCACATCGAATTCTCCGGATTGCAGCCCGTAACTTGCAAACAGCGGCGCCAGCCGCTCTCGTGCGATCAGCGAGGCGGCCTCGTTCAACCGTCCGAGCACGGCCATCGGCGAGACATCGAGATCCGGCCGTTCCTTTTTCCATTGCCCGATCGCTTTTGCTGCGCGATCCATGTCTCTCACCGTTATGTATCTTGACGTGAAGAATCTTTACCTTATCTTACCTCAGCTTCTGGTGTAGGCCAAGGGCCGCGAACGGGCGACGGGACGGTGCGATGAAATTTCTCTGGGACTCGGCGCTTGGCCTTCTGGTCGTCACCGGTGGACTGCTCGGCCTGACGCTGCCGTTCGGCAAGATCGCGACGGCGGCCGGCGTGGCCGCCATGGTCTGGGCCTTCGTCATCTCGCTTGGTGCCGGCGGCGTGCTTTTGTGCGCATTGCTGCTCAACGGGAAGCGCATGCGGCTTACGCCGCACAGGCTGCGCTATTTCTTCGTCACCGCGGCCGTCTCATATGCAATCCCCAATCTGCTGATGTTTTCAGCCATTCCGCATCTGGGCGCCGGCTACAGCGGCATCATGTTCACGCTGTCGCCGGTCGTCACGCTGGTGTTCTCGATGCTGCTCGGCGTCAGGCGCCCGACCATGCTGGGCATCGTCGGCATAGTCGTCGGTTTCGTCGGCGCAGTCATGGTGGCGGTGACGCGCGGCGAAGCGGGCCAGCCGGCCGAATTTTTCTGGGTTGCGATGGGCCTGCTCATCCCGGTCAGCCTCGCCGCCGGCAACATTTACCGCACCGTCGACTGGCCCGAAGGCACCGGCCCGATCGAGCTCGCCGTCGGCAGCCACCTGGCAGCAGCCTTGATGCTGTTTGCCGGCATTCTGGTCCTGCTTGGCGGCAATGCATTCGGCTCGCTCGGCGGCGTGCCGCTGGTCGCAGCGGCACAGGTGGCATCAGCCTCGGCGATGTTCGCCTTCTTCTTCCGCCTGCAAGCGGTCGGCGGCCCGGTCTATCTCAGCCAGATCGGCTATGTCGCGGCGGCGGTCGGGCTGTTTGCCGGGACCCTCTTCCTCGGCGAGCGCTATCAACTGCTGACCTGGGCCGGTGCCGTCATCATCACCGCCGGCGTGTTCATCACCACCAAGGCGCAAAGCCAGAGGCCATAGGGGCCAGAAGGCGTAAGCTTCAGACGGATGCCTTCTCCGCCAGCACCATGTAGTTGACGTCCATGTCCTTCGAGCGCTGCCAGCGGTCGGCGAGCGGGTTGTAGGTGACGCCGGTGCGGTCGATGACGGTCAGACCGGCGCCGGCAAGCGCCTTTTCCAGTTCCTCGGGGCGCACCAGCTTGCCGAACTGGTGGGTGCCGCGTGGCAGCCAACGCAGCACATATTCGGCGCCGATGATGGCCAGGCCCAGGGCCTTCAGCGTGCGGTTGATGGTGGCGACGAACATAATGCCGCCAGGCTCGACCATCTCGCCGCATTTGGCCAGGAACAGATCGACATTGGCGACATGCTCGACCACTTCCATGTTGAGGATGACGTCGAATTTTTCGCCGGCATCGGCCAGGTCTTCCGCGGTCGTGGCGCGATAATCCACGCTCACGCCGACTTCCGCCGCATGCAGCTTGGCCACTTCGATGTTGGTGGCGGAGGCATCGGCGCCGACCACTTCGGCGCCAAGCCGCGCCATCGGCTCGCACAAAAGCCCGCCGCCGCAGCCGATGTCAAGGAAGCGCAGGCCTTCGAACGGCCGTGCCGCACGCGGATCGCGGCCGAAGCGGGCCGCCACCTGGTCGCGGACATAGGCAAGCCGGATCGGGTTGAACTTGTGCAACGGGCGGAACTTGCCGTTCGGGTTCCACCATTCGGCGGCAAGGGCGGAAAAGCGTTCCACCTCTCCGGCATCGATCGTCGATCGTCGGGGCTCTGGCATGGCGTGGTCTCCTCGGACGCTAGGAAGTCGGGCGCGAGGCTGCGAATGTCAAGGCGCGAAATTCACCGCCGGTGGTGCGATGGGCGCGATGCCTTCCGGCGCCGCCTTTTGCCGGCTGCATTTGTGTCAGCACGTGTCAGTTGATGGTGTGCCGGAAGGAAACGCCTAGGCTTTGGCGGACGAAGCAGAGACATCGGGTTCGGAGGAGTGCGCAATGATGCGAGCGGTTGCTTCCATTCTTTGGCGCCGGCTTGACCAGGAAGGCCACGACGCTTGCCTTCTGTCGGAAGCGAGTTCCGGGTGGAAGCTCAGGGGACACGCGCTTTTCGTCCAGGACGGCGAGCCGTGCAGCATCGCCTACGAGGCGGACTGCGACGCCGATTGGCATACACGATCGGCGCGCGCCGACGGCTTTCTCGGCACGCAAGAGCTGCATTACAGGATCGACCGGCTGACCGAGCGCCAATGGACGCTGAACGGCGAGCATCAAGCGGAAGTCGACGGTCTCATCGATGTCGATCTCGGCTTCACGCCCGCCACGAACCTTTTGGCGCTTCGCCGTTTTGCCCTCGATGTCGGTATGGCGACGCCCGCGCCGGCAGCCTATCTGACATTTCCCGAACTCAGGCTCGTTCGCCTCGAGCAAACCTATCAGCGCGTCGATGCTGCACATTACGCCTATGCCGCCCCGATGTTCGGCTACCACGAGACACTGGAGGTCTCGCCGCTCGGTTTCGTCCTCGACTATCCGCGCCTGTGGCAGGCCATCGTGCGGACGGGCTGAACCGCCCGCGTTGGGAGTGCAGCTGGCCGGTGTGGCTTAACGGCAAATTTACGATATTGGCGGTTTCTTAACGTTGGGTCAGTGTTTGGCATTTAGATTGCTGTCCGAGTAGGGCAGCCCGGTGCGCATAAGAACCCAGATAGTCGCGACATTGTTCAGCGCCGTGGCCTTGATCGGCCTGGTTGGCGGCGTTGCGATCGTCTCGCAGATATCGCTGACCAAATCCGTGGCGCTGGCCGAGGCGACAAGCGTCGCACGGCAGTTGGCCGAAACTATTGCCTTCAGGGCATCGGACGCGCCGCGTTCATTATTCGAGAGACCCGATGCGCTCCGCGAATTCGTGACTTTGCAGCACGGCCGCTCGAAACGCGATCTCGTCATCGTAGACAAAAACAAGGTTATTTTCGCCGACGTTCCGGGAGAAGAGCAAAATATCGGCACGACGTTCGACTACGATCCCGGCAATGAAATCGCCCGGACGATTGACGACGGCGTGCCGCGCAACTTCGTCGAGGCCAGTGCCGACGTGGCCGATCCGATTGACCTGGTTGCGGTGCCGATCGAGGATGCACCCGGCAAGATCGTCGGCGCCGTTCTGTTCGAGTATACGCCGCTGCTGCGTGCCGCGCAGCAGCGCACGAACGATATGCTGTGGCTTGTGGGCCTGTGTACCGCTGCAGCCGTGCTGATCGCGGCGGCCTCCGCTTTCCTGTTGTTGCGAGGCTTCAGTAAAGGCCTTGCTGGGCTCAACCGCGGCATCGAATCGCTGGCGCGCGGCGACGCCGGGGCCCGTATCGGCCGCACCTCCGATGACGAGTTCGGACAGTTGGCGCAAGGGTTCGACACCATGGCCTCCGAAATCGAAGCCTCGCGCGCTCAACTTGTCGATCAGAAGGCCTACATCGAAGACATCGTCCAGACCGTTGCCGAAGGCATCGCCGTCATCGACGGCAAGGGTCAGGTCGTGTCCGTCAATCCGGCGGCAGCCGAGATCATCGGGCGGCGCAGCGACAAGGTCGTGGGGCAGGACTGGCAGTCGGCCCTGGATATCAGGGGGCCGTCGGGAGACAAGCCCGCGTCGGGAACATCTCCGGTCGAACTGGCCATGACCACCGGCCGCCGCCACCAGAATGAGGTGAGGCTGGCAAAGCCGGATGGGACCTCCTTGCCCGTGGTCGTCAGCTGCAATCCGCTCAACCGCGCCGATGGCGGCATCGTGCTGACGCTCAGCGACATCAGCGACCTGCGCAGTGCCGAGCGGGCGGTGCACGATCGTGCCGAAGAACTGGCGAGGCTCAATCGTGAACTGAAAGAGACATCGGAGGCCACGACCCGCCTGGTCAAGCTCGGCGAACTGCTTCAGGCCTGCGTCACTTTTCACGAGGCATTTTCCGTCGTCGGCTCCGCCATGCCTGATTTCTTCGGCGGATTGAGCGGAACCGTTCATCTGACCAGTGCGTCGCGCAACCTGGTGGAGGAGATGGCGCATTGGGGCACCATCCGGTCGAGCGTCGGCCAGTTCGGACCGGAAGATTGTTGGGCGCTGCGGCGCGGCCAGGAGCACGTCGCCGGTCCAGGCATGCTGACGCCGCGCTGCAACCACATCACCGAAAATGGCGGCCGCGGTTATGTCTGTATGCCTCTAGCAGCGCAGGGAGAGACGCTTGGCATCCTGCATCTGTGCGAGCCGAATGCCGTTGACAAGCCGGAGTGGCTTGCCGAACGGCAGCAGATACTGCGTGGCGTCGTCGATACGCTGGCGTTGGCGCTTGCCAATCTGCGTCTGCGCGAGACGTTGCGGCAGCAGTCGATCCGGGATCCCAACACCGGGCTCTACAATCGCCGCTACCTTGAGGAGACCAGCAGCCGCGAGCTCAGGCGCCTGGAACGTGCCGAGCAGCCGCTGACGTTGATCATGCTCGACGTCGATCATTTCAAGCAGTTCAACGATACGTTCGGCCACGAAGCGGGGGATCTCGTCCTCAAGCAGGTGGCCGCCACGCTGGTCGACCATGTCAGGGAAAGCGACGTGGTTTCGCGCTACGGCGGCGAGGAATTTGCCTTGATGATGCCTGGAACGTCACTGGCCGATGGCGCCGATCGCGCCGAAGCTCTGCGAAAGGCGATCAAGCAGCTGCACGTCACGCACCGCGGCCGCACGCTCGGCACCATCACCGCGTCGTTCGGGGTCGCCGCCTTCCCGGAGCTCGGCGCCTCATGGGCGGAGATCGTCAATGCCGCGGATCGCGCTTTGTATCAGGCAAAGGCTGAGGGCCGTGACCGCGTCATCGCCGGAGCGGGTCTCGCCCGTGTCGAGCAGCAAAAGCCAAAGCTCACCAAGAGCGTGGCTTGAAATCTGGTTGATGGACGGGGCAAGGCGACGGAATCCTCACCGCCTTGCGAAACCGCGATCATTTGGCTAAGGAGGCCGCGCATTGAGCGCCCGGCCACAGCTTGGCGTATTTTTCCGCTTTTCGGCCTTCGGTCCGGCATCCAGTCAAAGGCATTTCGCTTCTATGGCGCGCATCGTGATGAAATTCGGCGGAACCTCCGTCGCCGACATCGCCCGCATCCGCAATGTGGCGCGTCATGTCAAACGCGAGGTCGACGCCGGCCATGAGGTCGCCGTCGTGGTCTCGGCGATGTCCGGCAAGACCAACGAGCTCGTGCAATGGACGCGCGAGGCCTCGCCGATGCACGATGCGCGCGAATATGACGCCGTGGTCGCGTCCGGCGAGCAGGTCACCGCCGGCTTGCTGGCGATCGCCCTGCAGAATATCGGCGTGCATGCCCGCTCCTGGCAAGGCTGGCAGATCCCGATCAAGACCGACAACGCGCATGGCGCGGCGCGCATTCTCGATATCGACGGCGGATTCCTGATCAAGCGCTTCGGCGAAGGCCAGGTGGCGGTGGTCGCCGGTTTCCAAGGCATCGGGCCGGACAACCGGATCGCAACGCTCGGCCGCGGCGGTTCCGATACCAGCGCTGTCGCCATCGCGGCAGCGGTCAAGGCCGACCGCTGCGACATCTACACCGACGTCGACGGGGTCTATACGACCGATCCGCGCATCGAGCCGAAAGCGCGGCGGCTGGCCAAGATTTCGTTCGAGGAAATGCTCGAAATGGCCTCGCTGGGGGCCAAGGTCCTGCAGGTACGCTCGGTCGAGCTTGCCATGGTGCACAGGGTGCGTACTTTCGTGCGGTCGTCCTTCGACGATCCCGATGCACCCGGAATGGGGGATTTGCTCAATCCGCCGGGAACGCTTATTTGCGACGAGGAAGAGATCGTGGAACAGCAGGTCGTCACCGGAATTGCCTATGCCAAGGACGAGGCGCAGATTTCGCTGCGCCGCGTCGGCGACCGGCCGGGCGTCGCCGCCGGCATTTTCGGGCCGCTGGCCGAGGCCAATATCAACGTCGACATGATCGTCCAGAACATTTCCGAGGACGGCAAGTTCACCGACATGACCTTCACCGTGCCATCCGGCGACGTCGACAAGGCGCTCGCCGTGCTCGAGCGGCTGAAGGCGACGATCGGCTACGACGTGGTGCAGTCGGAAGCCGGCATGTCGAAGGTCTCGGTAATCGGCATCGGCATGCGCAGCCATGCCGGCGTCGCCGCTACCGCCTTCAAGGCGCTGGCCGACCGCGCGATCAACATCCGCGCCATCACGACGTCCGAAATCAAGATTTCGATCCTGATCGACGGTCCCTATACGGAACTAGCAGTTCGCACTTTGCATTCCGTGTACGGTCTGGATAAGCAGTAGCAGACTGCATCGGCCCGAAAATCGGAATCGATTTTCGGAAGGCAGGATGCAGCGGATCGAAAATCTTGGAGCGGTCTTTATGCGTCCAATTGGACGACAGCGCTCTAATTGAGTTGTTGCGTTTGTGCCGCTGTGCAGGGCAACCTGCACCGGTTGAAATGCTATTGGAGGAAGAAGCCGCGATGCGTGATTCGGCCAGTGGCCCGCGCGTTTTGCTGAAACGGCTCCGCGAGCTCATGCAAGAGCCGCTGGAGCCGCAGGAGCGGCTTGACCGAATCGTGCGCGATATCGCCTCCAACATGGTTGCCGAGGTCTGCTCGCTCTATGTGCTGCGCGCCGATTCGGTGCTCGAACTCTACGCCACCGAAGGCCTGAACCCGAACGCCGTCCACCTGGCGCAGCTCAGGCTGGGCCAAGGCCTGGTCGGCACGATCGCGGCCTCGGCGCGGCCGCTCAACCTCTCCAACGCGCAGGAGCATCCTGCCTTCGCCTACCTGCCGGAGACAGGGGAAGAAATCTATAATTCCTTCCTCGGCGTGCCGGTGCTGCGGGCAGGGCGGACACTCGGCGTCCTGGTCGTGCAGAACAAGACCATGCGCCATTATCGCGACGACGAGGTCGAGGCGCTGGAAACAACGGCGATGGTGATCGCCGAGATGATCGCCACCGGCGATCTGGAGCGGCTGACAAGGCCCGGCCTCGAGCTCGATCTGCGCCGCCCGGTAAGCTTTACCGGCCTGTCCTTCAACGAAGGCGTCGGTCTCGGCCATGTGGTGCTGCACGAGCCGCGCATCGTCGTCACCAATCTTTTCAACGAGGACAGCGAGGAAGAGGTCAGGCGGCTCGACGCGTCGCTCGGCTCGCTCAGGCTCTCCATCGACGACATGCTGGAGCGCCGCGACGTCGCCTTCGAGGGCGAGCATCGCCAGGTGCTCGAAGCCTATCGCATGTTCGCCAACGACCGCGGCTGGGTGCGCCGGCTCGAGGAGGCGATCCGCAACGGCCTGACGGCCGAAGCGGCGGTCGAAAAGGTGCAGAGCGACATGCGTGCCCGCATGCTGCACATGACCGATCCGTATCTGCGCGAACGGATGAGCGATTTCGACGATCTCGCCAATCGGCTGCTGCGGCAGCTGATGGGGCGCGGACCGGAGGACGTCGCGGCCTCGCTGCCCAAGGACGCCATCATCGTCGCCCGCTCGATGGGTGCTGCGGAGCTGCTCGATTATCCCAGGGACAAGCTGCGCGGGCTGGTGCTGGAGGACGGCGCGGCGACCAGCCATGTCGTCATTGTGGCGCGGGCCATGGGCATACCGGTCGCCGGCCAGATGAAGGGCGCCGTTTCCATGGCGGAAAACGGCGATGCCATCATCGTTGACGGCGAGGAAGGCGCGATCCATCTGCGCCCGCAGCCCGACCTCGAGGCGGCCTATGCCGAGAAAGTGCGCTTCAGGGCGCGGCGGCAGGAGGTCTACCGCGAACTGCGCAAGAAGCCGTCGGTGACCAAGGACGGGGTCCAGGTCGATCTTCTGATGAATGCCGGGCTGGCGGTCGATCTGCCGCAACTGGCCGAAGCGGGTGCGGCCGGCATCGGCCTGTTCCGCACAGAGCTGCAATTCATGGTCGCTTCGACCTTTCCGCGCGCCGAAGCCCAAGAGCGGCTCTATCGTGACGTGCTCGAGGCGGCGCGCGACAAGCCGGTGACGTTCCGCACCATCGATATCGGCGGCGACAAGGTGCTGCCCTATTTCAAGGGCTCGATCCAGGAGGAAAATCCGGCGCTCGGCTGGCGGGCCATCCGCCTGACGCTCGACCGGCCTGGATTGCTGCGCACCCAGATCCGCGCGCTGCTCAAGGCGTGCGGCGGGCGCGAACTGAAGCTGATGCTGCCAATGGTGACGGAACTCGGCGAGATCGCGCAGGCGCGCGAGATCATCGATCGCGAGGTGCGGCATCTGTCGCGCTTTGCCCATCATTTGCCGACCAGCCTGAAGCTTGGGGCGATGCTGGAGGTGCCGTCGTTGCTGTTCCAGCTCGACGAACTGATGAAGGCGGTCGATTTCGTCTCGGTCGGCTCGAACGACCTGTTCCAGTTCGTCATGGCGGTGGATCGCGGCAACACCCAATTGTCCGACCGCTTCGACCCGCTCTCGACGCCGTTCCTGCGCGTCCTGAAGCAGATTGCCGACGCCGGGGCGCGCAACCAGACGCCGGTGACCTTGTGCGGCGAACTTGCCGGCAAGCCGATCTCGGCGATGGCGCTGATCGGCCTTGGCTATCGCTCGATCTCGATGTCTCCGGCATCGATCGGCCCGGTCAAGGCGATGCTGACGGAACTGCCGCTCAGCGAACTGGAAGCGTTCTTCGACGATAATCTGATGGCGCCGGCGCATGGCCTGCCGATGCGGGCGCTGCTGCAAGCCTTTGCCGACGACCGCTCTATACCGCTATAGACTTCGCCATGATCAACCTGCCCCGCGACCGTATGGATCAAGTCGTCAAGCGTTTCGACATGCTCGAAGCGCAGATGTCGGCCGGGCCAGCGCCGGACGCCTATGTCAGGATGGCCTCCGAATATGCCGACATCCAGGAGATGGTGGCAAAGATCAGGGCACTGCGCGCCGCGGAGCACGAACAGGGCGATCTGGAGGCGATGCTCGCCGACAAGGGCACCGACGCCGAGATGCGCGCCTTGGCCGAGGCCGACCTGCCGGAGGTCAAGCATCGCATCGAGGCGCTGCAGAAGGACATCCAGATACTGCTGTTGCCCAAGGATGCCGCCGACGACAAGAACGCCATCCTCGAGATCCGCGCCGGCACCGGCGGCGACGAGGCGGCGCTTTTCGCCGGCGACCTGTTTCGCATGTACGAGCGCTATGCCGCGGCGCATGGCTGGCGTTTCGAGACGGTGTCGGCCAGCGAGGGTGAGGTCGGCGGCTACAAGGAAATCATCGCCACCGTTTCGGGCAAGGGCGTCTTTGCCCATCTGAAGTTCGAATCCGGCGTGCACCGGGTGCAGCGCGTGCCGACGACCGAGGCGGGCGGACGCATTCATACCTCGGCGGCGACGGTCGCGGTGCTGCCGGAAGCCGAAGAAGTCGACATCGACATCAGGGCCGAAGACATCCGCATCGACACGATGCGCGCCTCGGGTTCCGGCGGCCAGCACGTCAACACCACCGATTCGGCCGTGCGCATCACCCATCTTCCGACCGGCATCATGGTGGTGCAGGCGGAAAAGTCGCAGCACCAGAACCGGGCGAAGGCCATGCAGATCCTGCGCGCCAGGCTCTACGACCTCGAGCGCAGCAAGGCGGACGAGGAACGTTCCGAATCGCGCAAGTCGCAGGTCGGCTCGGGCGACCGCTCGGAACGCATCCGCACCTATAATTTTCCGCAAGGTCGCGTCACCGATCATCGCATCAACCTGACGCTCTACAAGCTCGACCGGGTGATGATGGGCGAACTCGACGAGGTCATCGACGCGCTGATAGCCGATCACCAGTCGAAGCTGCTCGCCGATATCGGCATCGATGGCTGACAGCCTGCCCGCCACGCTGGCGCCACTGCTGCGGGAGGCGCGAAACCGGCTCGCCGCAGCCGGAATCGCGGATCCGGCGCTCGATGCCAGGCTGATCGTCGAGCATTTTTCCGGCACCAGTCGCACGCAGGCCATCGCCGATCCCGGGCGCGCTGTCGATACGGACGTGACGGCGGTAATCGAAGCCGCCTTGCGGCGGCGCATCGCCGGCGAGCCGGTACACCGAATCCTTGGCTACCGCGAATTCTACGGCTTGCGCCTTTCGCTTTCGCCGCAAACGCTGGAGCCGCGGCCGGATACCGAAACGCTGGTCGAGGCTATACTGCCCTTCGTCAAGGCAATGGCGGCACGCGAGGGCTGCTGCCGCATCCTCGATCTAGGGACCGGTACCGGTGCCATCGCGCTGGCGCTGCTCAGCGCCGTTCCGGCCGCGACCGCCACCGGCGTTGACATTTCGCAGGAGGCGCTGGCCACAGCCATGCGTAATGCCGGGGAATTGGGGCTCGCCGGCCGGTTCACGCCGCTCAAATCCGACTGGTTTGAAAAAGTTTCTGGCCGGTACCATGTAATTGTCGCAAACCCTCCCTATATACCCTCAGACGACATTGGAAATCTGCAGGACGAGGTCCGCGGTTTCGATCCACGCCAGGCCCTCGATGGCGGTGTGGACGGTCTGAGCCCCTACAGGAAGATCGCCGCGGGAGCGGCAGCGTATTTGGAAGTCCAAGGCAGGATTGCGGTCGAGATCGGCCATACGCAGCACCAACAGGTTACGGAGATATTCTCCGCGGCCGGGTACCGTTCGGTCGGGGTGTTTCGTGATCTCGGCGGAAACGACAGAGTTCTTGTGTTCGAACGGTGAAAGCCGTGATGCAGTGCGAAAAAAGCGCTTGGCAATACCGGGGAATGCGGCTAGGGTCGCCTTAACCGGATGAGACGAAGCAGGCAGTGCTCTTAGCGATTCGGTTTTCCTTGGAAATAGCTGCCTTCTTGCGCAAACGACGCCCAAGCTTCGTGCGGGAATCGTCCGGCAAGTGAAGTAACCGGAACAGGATGGCACGTGGCGCCAACGCAATTGATGCGGGCGAACGCCGGTGAAGGAACGAAACGGCTGGCCGCATGAGCGCCTCCGTTCGTGAAGAGTTTTTCGAAAATTTCAAAGTGAAGAGAGTCTAATGAGGCCACAACAGCAAAACAGGCGCATGCGCGGTCGCAACAACAATGGCGGCGGCGGCAACAACAATAACAACAACAACCGTAAGGGGCCTAATCCCCTGACGCGCAACTACGAGAGCAACGGCCCGGACGTGAAGATCCGCGGATCGGCTCAGCAGATTGCCGAGAAGTACGCAACCCTTGCCCGTGACGCGCAAAGCTCCGGCGACCGGGTGATGGCGGAAAACTATCTCCAGCATGCAGAGCACTATAACCGCATCATCGCAGCCGCTCAGGCGCAGATGCCGATCCAGAACGCGCAGCAGAATCGCGATGATTTCGACGATGACGGCGACGAGGATCGCGACGAGTTCGACAATGCCGGCAACAACAATGCCAACGAGACGTCGGGTTCGGCGGCCAATCACGGTGCCGGCCCGCAGCCGGTCATCGATGGCACGCCGGCCGAGCTGGCTCTGAACCAGGAAAACAGCCGCGACAATCGGGGCGGCCGCGACAACCGTGACGGCCGCGACAACAATGGCGGACGCCACCGCGACCGTCGCCCCAATGGCGGTTACGGCCAGAACGGCCAGCGCGGCGAGTATGGCGCGCGCGGCGAGCAGGGTGGCCAGCGCGCCGAACAGCCACGGCGCGACGAGACGCCGGCGCAGGCGGAGCCCGTGCCGGCCGCTGGGCCGGTCTTTGTGAGCGAGCCCGCACCGCAATTCGACAACCTTTCGCCGGCGGGTCTCGCCGCCCAGGCCGAGCTCAACGAAGCCGCGGCCGAAAACAGCCCGGCCCGCCGCCCCAGGCGTCCGCGTCGCCCGCGCCTCGATGTCGAACAGGCAAATGGCGGCAACGACAACGCCGGCCCTGACAGTGCCGAGACTGGCAGTGCCGAGACAAGCAGTGCCGAGACAAGCAATGCCGAGACTGGCAATACCGACGCTGGCAATGTCGATGCAGCGCCGGCTGAAGGCCCCGACGGTCAAGCTGTGATCGCAGACGTCGAGAATTGATCGGAAAAACGTTCAGTCGATCTTAGCGCATCCTTTACCCCAGGCGGCGGAGAGAAATCTCCGCCGTTTTTGCTTTGCGCGCTCGGAATATTATGCATTCGCCAGTGTCGAGGCGTCTTGAGGGTCCGTGGTTTGCGTCCCATATCTTGCGTGAACAGGATCCGGCTCGAACGGGCGGGTCCGTCACCGCAATCTGATCCGGTGCCGCGAAGCGGGCCGGTGACGGAAGGAGACAGGCATGAATCTTGAAAAATATTCCGAGCGCGTGCGCGGCTTTATCCAGTCCGCGCAAACCATGGCGCTTTCCCGCAGCCACCAGCAATTCACCCCCGAGCATATTCTCAAGGTCCTTGTCGATGACGACGAGGGCCTGGCTGCGTCGCTGATCGAGCGCGCCGGCGGCAATGTCCGTGACGTCAAGCTCGGCGTCGAAACGGCACTGGAAGCAATGCCCAAGGTCGAGGGCGGCAATGGCCAGCTCTATTTGGCGCAGCCGCTGGCAAAGGTGTTCTCGACCGCCGAGGAACTGGCCAAGAAGGCCGGTGACAGCTTCGTCACCGTCGAACGGCTTTTGCAGGCGCTGGCCATGGAAAAATCGGCCAAGACCGCCGACATCCTGTCCAAGGCCGGTGTCACGCCGCAGGCGCTGAACCAGGTCATCAACGACGTACGCAAAGGTCGCACCGCCGATTCGGCGAGCGCCGAGCAGGGCTACGACGCGCTGAAGAAATACGCGCGCGACCTGACGGCGGACGCCCGCGCGGGCAAGCTCGATCCGGTCATCGGCCGCGACGACGAAATCCGCCGCACCATCCAGGTGCTGTCGCGCCGCACCAAGAACAACCCAGTGCTGATCGGCGAACCCGGCGTCGGCAAGACGGCGATCGCCGAAGGGCTGGCGCTGCGCATCGTCAATGGCGATGTGCCGGAATCGCTCAAGGACAAGCAACTGATGGCGCTCGACATGGGGTCGCTGATCGCCGGCGCCAAGTACCGCGGCGAGTTCGAGGAGCGGCTGAAGGCGGTGCTTTCCGAAGTCACGTCTGCCGCCGGCGGCATCATTCTGTTCATCGACGAGATGCACACGCTTGTCGGTGCCGGCAAGGCGGATGGCGCCATGGACGCGTCGAACCTGCTGAAGCCGGCGCTCGCCCGCGGCGAACTGCATTGTGTCGGCGCAACCACGCTCGACGAATACCGCAAGCATGTCGAGAAGGATGCGGCCCTTGCCCGCCGCTTCCAGCCGGTCTTCGTCAATGAGCCGACGGTCGAAGACACTGTCTCGATCCTGCGCGGCCTGAAAGAGAAATACGAGCAGCACCACAAGGTGCGCATCTCGGATTCGGCACTGGTCGCGGCCGCTACACTGTCAAACCGCTACATCGCCGACCGCTTCTTGCCGGACAAGGCGATCGATCTCGTCGACGAGGCCGCCTCGCGGCTCCGCATGCAGGTCGATTCGAAGCCCGAGGCGCTGGACGAGATCGATCGCCGCATCATGCAGCTCAAGATCGAGCGCGAGGCGCTGAAGGTCGAGAAGGACGATGCCTCGAAGGACCGGCTCGCGCGGCTCGAGAAGGAACTCTCGAACCTCGAGGAGGAATCGACCGAGCTGACCTCGAAATGGCAGGCCGAGAAGCAGAAGCTCGGGCTTGCCGCCGACCTCAAGAAACAGCTCGACGAGGCGCGCAACGAACTTGCCATCGCCCAGCGCCAAGGTGAATTCCAGCGCGCCGGTGAACTTGCTTACGGCAAGATCCCGGAACTCGAAAAGCAGCTGAAGCAGGCCGAAGCCAGGGATGGCAAGGCCGGCATGGTCGAAGAAGTGGTCGGCCCCGATCACGTCGCCCATATCGTCTCGCGCTGGACGGGCATCCCGGTCGACAAGATGCTGGAAGGCGAGCGCGACAAGCTGTTGCGCATGGAAGACGAGATCGGCAGGCGCGTCGTCGGCCAGGGCGAGGCGGTGCAGGCAGTGTCGAAAGCGGTGCGCCGGGCCCGCGCGGGTCTGCAGGACCCGAACCGGCCGCTCGGCTCGTTCATGTTCCTCGGGCCGACGGGCGTCGGCAAGACCGAATTGACCAAGGCGCTGGCCAGCTTCCTGTTCGACGACGAGAGCGCCATGGTGCGCATCGACATGTCGGAGTTCATGGAGAAGCACTCGGTCGCCCGGCTGATCGGCGCGCCTCCCGGCTATGTCGGCTATGAGGAAGGCGGCGCGCTGACCGAAGCGGTGCGGCGCCGGCCCTATCAGGTCGTGTTGTTCGACGAGATCGAGAAGGCGCATCCTGATGTCTTCAACGTGCTGCTGCAGGTGCTCGACGACGGCCGGCTGACCGACGGGCAGGGCCGCACGGTCGACTTCCGCAACACGCTGATCATCATGACGTCCAATCTCGGCGGCGAATATCTGGTCAATCTCGGCGAGGACCAGGATGTCGACGTCGTGCGCGACGAGGTGATGAATGTCGTCAGGGCTTCGTTCCGGCCGGAATTCCTCAACCGCATCGACGAGGTGATCCTGTTCCACCGGCTGCGCCGCCAGGATATGGGCCAGATCGTCCAAATCCAGCTCAAGCGGCTGGAAAACCTGCTTGTTGACCGCAAGATATCGCTTTCGCTCGATCAGGAGGCGATCGACTGGCTGGCGGCCAAGGGTTACGACCCGGCCTATGGCGCGCGGCCGCTGAAGCGGGTGATGCAGAAGGAATTGCAGGACCCCCTGGCGGAAAAGATCCTGCTCGGCGAGATCCTCGACGGCTCAACCGTCAAGGTCACCGCCGGCTCCGACCGCTTGAACTTCCGCTCGAAGCCCGCGGTCGTGGCAACCGAGGCGGCCGCCTGAGCTCAAGCCAAGGACCTGTTCCATCCCGATCGAATCGGGATGGAATTCCTATCTTCAATCTCGACCATGATCCTTTCCGAAAAACCGGCATACCCTTTTGTTACGCCGGCCTTCGGTTCATGGTCTAACACTTGGTGGGGCGCAGATGACGTTGGACGACTACAACAGTTTCTGCGCCTCGCTGCCTTCGACGACCCATGTCGTGCAGTGGGGCGGCGCGCATGTCTGGAAAGTCGGCGGCAAAGTCTTCGCAATCGGCGGCTGGAGTGAAGGCAAGGAGCCGTTCGTCACCTTCAAATGCTCCGATATCGCCTATGATGTGCTGAGGGAACAGCCGGGCCTTCGGCCGGCGCCGTATCTCGCCTCGCGCGGCATGAAATGGATCCAGCGCCAGACCGGCGAAAGCATGGATGATGAGGCGCTGAAGGATTATTTGCGCGAAAGCCACCGTCTTGTCGCGCTGAAGCTGACAAAGCAGGCGCGCAAGGAATTGGGACTCGCTGCCGGTTAATCGGTCAGAAATCCGCCATCTTCATGCCCGGTTCATATTGGAACCTTATCGTTGGCAACTGATTTGCTGGCGAAGGGGTTCGCCTACCACATCGGCCCGAAATCGAGTTTTGATTTTCGCAAAGCACGATGCGGAGATTTAAAGCGTTAGAGCGTCCTTTGCGCGTCGAAAAAGACGTGCGGCGCTTTGAAGAGACAATGCCGGCGGCGGCAATTACGGACCGGAGAATTTGGCCATCATGTTGCGCACCATCTTCACCCTTTCAGCGCTTGCTGCCGGGCTGCTGGCGTCGAATGCGATGGCCTCGCCAATAGTGGATACCGCGCCACGGGTGGTTCGTGCCGCCAATGGCGGCGGCGTTCTGATTGCCCAGAACGGCAATCTCGACATCTATTACGACGCCAGGGGAAACCGCGTCATCGTCGATGCGGAGACCGGCAAGGTTATCGCCATCCAGCCGCCGCAGACCAGGCTCGACCGCCGTGCCTTGCGCCGCGAGCGCTTGCGCAATCTCGGACCGGTCGAGGACGACCGCTATTATCTCGACGACCCGCAGGACATGGCGCGCTACCGCCGCAGGCAGTTGGAAGACGAGGGCAGGATCATCGTGCCGCCGGCCGACGACTACGATCTTAATGGCGACAATTCGGTGGAAGCCTTCCCCGAAGCGCCACGGGATGACGGCTACGGCAATGGTTATCCGGAGGCAAAGCCGCGCACCATCGAGCGCCAGCCGCTCAACGAGGCCTCGATCGAGCCGGTCGAGCCGACGGGGCCGAACGAGCAGGCGGCCTTACCGCCAGATACAGCCCGGCCGCCAAGCACTGGCGGCAAGACGGCGGTCGACCCGTCGCTTGCGCTCGGCGCCCGCGAGGACGTGGCGGCACTGCAGGTGCTGCTCGACCGTGCCGGTGCATCGCCCGGCGTCATCGACGGACGCTTCGGCTCGAATGTCGACAAGGCGCTCGCCGCCTATAATGAGATCACCGGCAGCAATCTGAAATCGACCGACGCAATCGGCATCCAGGCGGCCCTGGCGCAATCCGGCGGCGATGCCTTCGCCTCATATACGATCACGCCCGAGGATGCGGCCGGTCCCTATGTCGCCTCGATACCGGAGGACTACAGCCAAAAGGCCCAGCTCGATCGGATGGGCTACACGTCGGTACCCGAAGCGTTGGCCGAGCGCTTCCATATGGATGAAACCTATCTGAACAAGCTCAATCCGGACGCCAATTTCAATCGTCCGGGCACCATCATCAAGGTCGCCAATTTCGGCAGGCTGGTGGCGACGCCGGTGGCGCGCATCATCGCCGATAAGTCCAATAAGCAGGTCCGCGCCTATGATGCGGCGGGCAAGCTGGTCGCAGCCTATCCGGCGACTATCGGCTCGTCCGACACGCCGTCGCCGTCCGGCACGCATGCGGTGTCGCGTGTCGCATTGGACCCGAACTACACCTACAACCCGAACATCAATTTCAAGCAGGGCGAAAACGACAGGATCCTGACCATCCCGCCGGGGCCGAACGGCCCGGTCGGCTCGGTCTGGATTGCGCTGGACAAGCCGACCTACGGAATCCACGGCACGCCGGATCCGTCCAAGATCGGCAAGACCGAAAGCCATGGCTGCGTGCGGCTGACCAATTGGGACGCGCGCGAGCTTGCCAAGATCGTGACGCCCGGCGTTACGGTGGAGTTCGTCGAGTAGGGCATGTTGATATTCAGGTGATGCCGGCCTGCAAACGGCGGCTTCCTCCGCTTCCGGTGCTCACGTACTCAAAAGTACGCTCCGCTCCGGTTCTCGGAAGCCACCATTTTCGGCTCGGCCTGACCTGAATCTCAACACACCTAAGGCGGACAGGCGTCGCTCCATTCACCCGATGACCTTGCGCAGCAGTGGCGCGCGCGGCGCTGCGGCATAGATCAGCTGCACCACCAGGATGAAGCCGACGCTGAGCAACGGGCTGATCAGGCAGAGAGCAGCGCCGACGGCCCACAGGATCTGTGCCTTGACGATGCGCAGATAGACCGTTCGGGTGGTCTCCGCGTCGACACCTTCGGCCAGAAATCCGTTTTTGTCCGCGTAGCGCCAACTGGCGAGCAGCGTCAGTCCGAGCATCAAAAGATTGAACCAGTAGGCGAGCACCGCAGTCCTGAATTCGAGGAAGTCGGCGAGAAGGTCGGTCGAGAACGGCAGCAAGGCGATGAAGCCGAGGAAGCAGAGGTTCAGCGTGGCAAGCCGCCGGTCGGATTTTGCAATCAGCCCGTGTTGCGCCTGCTGGCCGAACCAGAAGATGGTCAGCGTCAGGAAGCTGAGCGCATAGGTCAGGAAGCGCGGCGCCAGTGCTGTGATCGCTGTGATCAACTCGCGTTCGGAATGCACCGTTTCATGCGCCGGCACCCTGATCTCGAGGACGATCAGGGTGAGCGCGATGGCGAACACGCCGTCGGTGATGCCGACGACGCGCCCGCGTCCTTCCGCCGAGGGTTCGAGCGGCCGTTTCATGCGGTATTTCTCCCTTGTCTGTAGCGCCGCGAGAAGCTTAGCACGGCACTTGCCGTTTGCACCCTGAGCGGCGTGATCCTGCCTGTGTGGCCAGGTTGGACCTGGTTTCAACGAGAACAGTCTGCTGGCCGGTTGTCGCCGGCGCGCCGGCGATCTAGGTAAGGCGGCATGCACACGCCAACCAAAGTCGGTACCGGCGCCGTTCCCCTGACCGGCTCACTTCCCGCCGATACGTTCTGTCCACAGGCGCAGCGGCGGTTCGTGCTGATCGCCGCGATCCTGGCTTCTGCACTAGGCTTCATCGACGGGTCGGTCCTGGCCATTGCGACGCCGGCGATCCGCGTCGACCTCGGCGCCAGCCTCGCCGAGGCACAATGGATTTCCAATGCCTACGCATTGACACTCTCAGCCCTCATTCTCGTCGGCGGCGCCGCCGGCGATCGCTTCGGCCTGCGCCACTCCTTCGTCGCCGGCATCGTCCTGTTCATTGCCGCCTCGCTTGCCTGCGCGCTGGCGCCTGACCCGGCGGTGCTTATTGCGTTTCGGGCTATCCAGGGTGTCGGAGCGGCCATCATGGTGCCGGGCAGCCTGGCCATTATCGCCAAAGCCTATCCGAAAAAGGAACGCGGCCGGGCGATCGGCATCTGGGCCGCAGCATCAGCACTGACGACGGCGCTCGGCCCGGTGCTGGGCGGCTTCGTGCTGTCGGCGTTCGGCGACGGCATCTGGCGGGCGATCTTCGCCATCAATCTGCCGCTCGGCCTTATCTCGGTCTATCTTCTGCTGGCCAAGGTCCCTGCCGACGCGCCGGTGGAAAAGCGCAGCCTCGATCTCGGCGGCGCTGCACTCGCCATATTGGCGTTCGGAGCTCTCGCTTACGGTCTGACCTCGATCAGTGGCGACGGGGAGGGGCTGATGTCCGGCCCGAGTATTGCCGCCGGTGCGGTTTTGCTCGTCGTGTTCATCGTCTTCGAGCGCCGGCGGCGCGAGCCGATGATCGATCTGTCGTTGTTTCGGATCGGCGCGTTCGCGGGCGCCAATGTGGCGACCTTCTTCCTTTATTTTGCGCTGTCGGCCAATCTGTTCTATCTGCCGATGCTCATGATCGCCGGATGGGGGCTGAGCGCGGCCGAGGTCGGTTTCATCTTCTTGCCGCTTTCGGCATTGATCGCAGTGTTGTCCGGACCGGTCGGCCAGTGGTCCGACCGCATCGGGCCTCGCTTTCCGATCTCCAGCGGCAGTCTGGTTGTGGCTCTTGCCTTTGCCGGACTTGCCTTGCTGGCCTATTGGGGCATCCACAATTTCTGGATCGGGGTATTCCCGCTGATGGCATTGATGGGGCTCGGCATGGCGCTGGTGGTATCGCCGCTGTCGCGGGGGGGGCGGGCGGGGGGGGGGGCGGGCGCTTAGGGGGGGGGCCGGGGGCGGGGTGGTGACACGCGGCGGCCGCGGAAGCGCGGGGGAGGAGGGGGGGGGGGGGATGAGTCGGGG
>NZ_JAMYQK010000008.1:0-172240 GCF_040320845.1 Mesorhizobium sp. M0601 | reverse complement strand
CTTCGAGGTCGACCTCCATGATCTGCAGCGGCTTTCCGGCGGCAACGGCGACAGCGGCGCGCGTTTTCATCAGGCAATCCTCCCAAGGCAGTCTGCAATCCAGGTTAGATTTAACTTACCATTCAGCTCTGCGCTATGCACGAAGCGACGTTCTGACCCCGGATTTTCGTCAGCGCCCGCCGATTTGCATGCGGGATAGGCTCCGACTTTGCCTTGACCGGCCCCCTGAAGCCCATAAAACGGGAAGCCCGTACAAGAAGGGCAGCCGAGGGACGAGGCCTGCATGTTCACAAAGATCCTGGTCGCCAACCGTGGCGAGATCGCCTGCCGCGTGATCAAGACGGCGCGCAAGATGGGCATCGCCACCGTCGCGGTCCATTCCGACGCCGACCGCGACGCCGTGCATGTCGAAATGGCCGACGAGGCGGTGCATATCGGGCCTTCGCCGGCTGCGCAAAGTTATCTGGTCGCGGAAAAGATCATCGCCGCCTGCAAGGCCACAGGAGCAGAGGCCGTGCATCCCGGCTACGGTTTCCTGTCCGAGCGGGCATCCTTCTGCGAAGCGCTGGAGCAGGAAGGCATCGTCTTCATTGGCCCGAAGCCCAAGGCCATCAAGGCGATGGGCGACAAGATCGAATCGAAAAAGTTCGCCAACGCGGCCAAGGTGTCGACGGTGCCCGGCTGGCTCGGCGTCGTCGAAAACGCCGCCCATGCCGAAAGAATAGCCGGCGAAATCGGCTATCCCGTGATGATCAAGGCTTCAGCCGGCGGCGGCGGCAAGGGCATGCGCATCGCCTGGAGCAAGGCAGAGGTGCGCGACGGCTTCGACCGGGCGCGGTCGGAGGCGAAAAGCTCGTTCGGCGATGACCGCGTCTTCATCGAAAAATTCATCGTCGATCCGCGCCATATCGAAATCCAGGTGCTCGCCGACGCGCATGGCAACACGCTCTATCTCGGCGAGCGCGAATGCTCGATCCAGCGCCGCAACCAGAAAGTCGTGGAGGAGGCGCCGTCGCCGTTCCTCGACGCCAAGACCCGCAAAGCCATGGGCGAGCAGTCGGTGGCGCTGGCCAAGGCCGTCGACTACCAGAGCGCCGGCACGGTCGAGTTCATCGTCGACAGCGACAAGAACTTCTATTTCCTGGAAATGAACACGCGGCTGCAGGTCGAGCATCCGGTGACGGAACTCGTCACCGGCATCGACCTGGTCGAGCAGATGATCCGCGTGGCGGCCGGCGAAAAGCTCGCCATCAAGCAGAGCGACGTCAAGCTGAACGGCTGGGCGGTGGAAAGCCGCCTCTATGCCGAAGATCCGTATCGCAACTTTCTGCCGTCGATCGGCAGGCTGACGAAATACCGGCCGCCGGAAGAGGGAAAATTCGGCGAAATCGTCATCCGCAACGATACCGGCGTTACCGAAGGCTCGGAAATCTCGATGTTCTACGACCCGATGGTCGCCAAGCTGTGCACCTGGGCGCCGACACGGCTGGCGGCAATCGACGCGATGTCGGAAGCGCTGGACAGTTTCGTCGTCGACGGCATCGAGCACAACATACCGTTCCTGGCGGCGCTGATGCAGCATCCGCGCTGGCGGGAAGGGCGGCTATCGACGGCGTTCATCGCCGAGGAATATCCCGACGGCTTCGCGCCCATTGTGCCGAACAGCGAAGAAAACGCGGTGCTGGCCGCGATCGCAACCGCGGTCGAACTGCTGCGCCGCGACCGGCTCGACCGGCTGGGCGGGCGGCTGGCGCCGCATTCGGGCGCCTTGAAACGCGATTGGGTGGTGAAGATCGGCCGGGATTATCTTTCGGTTGCCATCGTCGAAGGCATGATTTCCATTCCGATGGAGCTCGACCTCACAATCGACGGCGGCAAACCGCTGACGGTGGCATCCGACTGGCGGCCGGGCGATCTCATCTGGCGCGGCACGGTCGGCGGCCGCAAGGTCGCGGCGCAAGTCAGGCCGGTGCTGAACGGGTTCCGCATCGCCTGGAAAGGCATCTCGGTGACAGCCCGCGCCATGCTGCCGCGCACCGCCGAACTCGAAAGGCTGATGCCGGAAAAAGTGGCGCCGGATACCTCGAAGATGCTGCTATGCCCGATGCCCGGCCTCGTCGTGTCGATTGCCGTTGCCGAGGGGCAGGAAGTCAAGGCCGGCGAGACGCTGGCCGTGGTCGAGGCGATGAAGATGGAAAACGTCCTGCGCGCCGAGCGCGACCTCATCGTCTCGAAGCTCAACGCCAAGCCCGGCGACAGCCTTGCCGTCGATGCTGTGATCATGGAATTCGCGTGAGGTTGGACCCGCCCTCGACGCTCTGTCTGAAGTTGGCGGGACAGCGCGCCCCTCTGTCCTGCCGGACATCTCCCCCTAAAGTGTCCCTAAAGTGGGGAGATTGGCAGCTTCGGGGCCTAGCTCGCTCCTGCAACGTTGGAAATTGGCGAAAGCCGAGATGATGGCCAATCTCCCCCCTCATGGGGGAGATGTCCGGCAGGACAGAGGGGGGCGCGAAGGAACGCGACCTGCAATCCTCTGGATACGCCCTCGGGAGACGGACAACTCGAATTTTTCCCCGTCGCGCCGTATTTTGTTCTTGCTTTGTGCCGGCAGCTATGCTATTAATTTGGCTATGGTGCTAATTGGCTCCAACGACCCGCCCGCCGAGGCGGGTTTTGTTTGTAGCCTGAGGTTGGCGGGACAGCGCCCCTCTCTGTCCTGCCGGACATCTCCCCCACAAGGGGGGAAATTGGCAGCTTCGGCGGTTGCTCTAAACCTCCAAAGCTCTAATCACTAGCGCTGGACTCGTGCTACCCGGCGCTCGACAATACAACTTCATCGACTGAGTCCCTTCAGGCGGCGCGAAAAAACCATGGCGGATGAAAGACTTCCACGCGATCCCTTGCTGCGCGAGGCCTATGCAAAGGCGTCGCGGGCGGAGGCGGCGGCGCGTCGATTCATTCATCTGCGCGTGCATTCGGCCTATTCGCTGCTCGAAGGTGCCTTGCAGCTCGGCAAGATCGTCGGCCATGCGGTGCAGGACGAATGCCCGGCAATCGCCGTCACCGACACCAACAATCTGTTCGGCGCGCTGGAATTCGCCCAGAAGGCGGTAAAGGATGGCATCCAGCCGATCATCGGCTGCCAGATCGACCTCGCCTTTTCCGGCGAGGCGAGCGACAGCCAGCGCGACCGCAGGCGGCAAGGACCGGAGATGCGGCCGGTCGTCCTGATCGCCGCAACCGAGGCCGGCTACGGCAATCTGGTCAGGCTGGTCAGCCGCGTCTACCTCGAGACACCGCCCGGCGAAGCGGTGCATCTGACGAGCGAGATGCTGCAGGGCCACACCGACGGATTGATCTGCCTTACGGGCGGGCCGCGCGGTCCGATCGGCACTGCATTGAAACAGGATCGCCGCGAACTCGCCGAGACCCGGCTCTCGGCGCTCAAGAGCCTGTTCGGCGACCGGCTCTATGTCGAGCTTGAGCGCGTGTCCGGCTATGACCGCGCCATCGAGCAGTCGTCGGTCGATCTCGCCTACCGCCACGATCTGCCGCTGGTTGCCACCAACGAGGCGTTTTTCTTCTCTCGTGAAGACTATGAGGCGCATGACGCCCTGATCGCCATCGCCGAAGGTTCCGTGGTTGCGGCCGACAATCGCCGCCGCCTTTCGCCCGACCACTTCCTGAGAGGCCAGGCCGATATGGCGAGGCTGTTCGCCGACCTGCCGGAAGCAATCGACAACACCGTCGAGATCGCGCTGCGCTGCTCGTATTACCCGAAGACCCGCAATCCGATTCTGCCGCGCTTTGCCGGCCGCGATGTCGCCGACGCCGATGCTGCGGTCAAGGCGGAGGCGCAGGAGCTTGCCAGGCAGGCGCATGAAGGGCTGGAGGCGCGGCTGGCGGCGCACGGCCCGATGCCCGGCTATACCGTCGAGCAATATCGCGAAAGGCTGGATTTCGAGCTCGGCGTCATCGAGAAGATGAAATATCCGGGCTATTTCCTGATCGTTGCCGACTTCATCAAATGGGCCAAGGCACAAGGCATTCCGGTCGGCCCGGGCCGCGGTTCGGGCGCCGGCTCGCTGGTCGCCTATGCCACGACCATCACCGACATCGATCCACTGCGTTTTTCGCTGCTGTTCGAGCGCTTCCTCAATCCCGACCGCGTGTCTATGCCCGACTTCGACATCGACTTCTGCCAGGACCGGCGCGAGGAAGTCATCCGCTACGTCCAGCAGAAATACGGCCGCGACCAGGTTGGCCAGATCATCACCTTCGGCACGTTGCAGGCGCGCGCGGTGCTGCGCGACGTCGGCCGCGTGCTGCAGATGCCTTACGGGCAGGTCGACAAGCTGAGCAAGATGGTGCCGTCGAACCCGGCCAATCCGGTCAAGCTCGCCGACGCCATCGCCAACGAGCCGCGCTTTGCCGAAGAGGCGGAGCGTGAGCCGATCGTGCAGACGCTGCTCGATACGGCGCAGAAACTGGAAGGTCTTTATCGGCACGCCTCGACGCACGCCGCCGGCATCGTCATCGGCGACCGGCCGCTGTCGGAGCTGGTGCCGATGTACCGCGATCCGCGCTCGGACATGCCGGTCACGCAGTTCAACATGAAATATGTCGAGCAGGCCGGGCTGGTGAAATTCGACTTCCTTGGCCTGAAGACGCTGACGGTGCTGGACAGGGCCGTCAAGCTGATCCGCCGCCGCGGCATCGAGATCGATCTTGCCCACATTCCGCTCGACGACCCCGAAACCTACGCCATGCTGTCGCGCGGCGAAGTGGTCGGCGTGTTCCAGGTGGAAAGTGCCGGCATGCGCAAGGCGCTGATCGGCATGCGGCCCGACTGTATCGAGGACATTATCGCGCTGGTCGCGCTCTACCGGCCGGGGCCGATGGAGAACATACCGACCTACAACGCCAGAAAGCACGGCGAGGAGGAGATGGCGTCGATCCACCCGAAGATCGACCATCTCGTCAAGGAGACGCAAGGCGTCATCGTCTACCAGGAACAGGTGATGCAGATCGCGCAGGAGCTCTCCGGCTATTCGCTGGGCGAAGCCGATCTGCTGCGCCGCGCCATGGGCAAGAAGATCCGCGCCGAGATGGACAAGCAGCGCGAGCGCTTTGTTTCGGGCGCGGTCGAGCGCGGCGTCGGCAAGCCGCAAGCCGACTTCATCTTCGACCTGCTGGCAAAGTTTGCCGACTACGGTTTCAACAAATCGCATGCCGCCGCCTATGCCGTCGTCTCCTACCAGACCGCCTATCTGAAGGCGCATTACCCCGTCGAATTCCTGGCGGCATCGATGACGCTCGACATGGGCAATACGGACAAGCTCGCCGATTTCCGCCAGGATGCGCTGCGCCTCGGCATCGAGGTGGTGGCGCCGTCGGTCATGACGTCGTTCCGGGATTTCGAGGTCGGCGAGAACCGCATCTTCTATTCGCTGGCCGCGCTCAAGGGCGTCGGCGATGCGGCGGTCGAGCACATCGTCGCCACGCGCGGCGAAAAACCCTTCAAGAGCCTCGCCGATTTCTGTGAAAGGGTCGATCCGAAGATCGTCGGCAAGCGCGTCTTCGAAAGCCTGATCATGGCCGGCGCGCTCGACTGCTTCGGTCATGACCGCGCGGCGATGATGGCCGGCGTCGAGCGGATGATGGGGCTGGCGTCGCTGGCGCAGCAGAATGCCGTCACCGGCCAGCATGACATCTTTGGCGCCTCGCTCGGCGCACAGTCGCAGGCGCTCAACTTGCCGGCGACCGATCCCTGGCTCGCCGCCGACCGCCTGCACCGTGAATTCCAGGTGGTCGGGTTCTATCTCTCGGCGCATCCGCTCGACGAATACAAGGCGGCGCTGCAGAAAATGCGGGTGCAGACCTGGGGCGAGTTTTCGGCCGCCGTCAAACGCGGTGCTGCCGCCGGCCGGCTCGCCGGCACGGTGACCACCAAGCAGGAGCGCAAGACGCGCACCGGCAACAAGATGGGCGTCGTGCAGTTCTCCGACACGTCCGGCCAGTATGAAGCGGTGCTGTTTTCCGAGGGGCTGGCGCAATACCGCGACCTGCTCGAACCCGGCCGCTCGGTGGTGATCACCGTTTCGGCCGAGGACAGGCCTGAAGGCGTCAATCTGCGCATCCAGACCGTGCAGTCGTTGGAGGAAGAGGCAAGCCGTATCCAGAAAGCGTTGCGCATCTTCGTCAGAAATGACGCACCGGCATCGACAATCCAATCGCAGCTTGGCCAGCGTGGCGACAGTCAGGTGAGCATCATCGTCATCAAGGAAGGCGGCGAGGGCGAGGTCGAGATCGAGTTGCCCAACCGCTACCGCGTATCGCCGCAGATCGCGTCGGCGATGCGGGCGGTGCCGGGCGTGGTCGAGGTGGAACTGGTCTAAGAGTTAGCGCACGCTTATGAAGCGGCGATCTCCGCCGGTTGCGGTGCTCTCCGCTGCAGATTGAGCAGATTGCCGAGCAGGATCAGCAGGGCGCCACCGGCGGTGAAGGCGTCGATCTGCTCGTGATAGAGCAGCCATCCGATCACCGCCGACAGCGGCACGCGCAAAAAGTCCATTGGCGAGATGACCGTCGCATCGGCATAGACAAGTGCGCGGGCCATGCAGAAATGCGACGACATGCCGGTGAAGGCGATGAGCAGGATCCACGGCCAGAGCTCAAGCGGCGGGTTGCGCCATTCGTAAAGCGCCGGGACGAGGCCAAGCAGCGACTGGATGATCAGCATCCAGAAGATGATGCGCACGACGCTGTCCGTCCGCGTCAGCGATTTGACGAGGACCACCGAGACGCCGAAGCAGACCGCGGCTCCCAGCACGATGACATGTCCCGGATTGACCGCGCCGACGCCCGGACGCACGATGATCACAACGCCGATCAGCCCGAGCACGATCGCCGCGAGCCGTGGCCGGGACAGCCTTTCGCCGAGGAAACCGACGGCCAGCAAAGCGGTCCAGATCGGCGTCGTGAATTCGATCGAGATCAGTACCGCAAGCGGGATCAGCGTCAGGGCGTAGAGCCAGGCAGCCTGGCCGGTATAGTGGACGACGTTGCGGGCGATATGAGCCAGCGGGCGTCCGGTGCGCATCGCCGCAAAACCGCCTGACATCATGACCAGCGGCAACAGGATGAAAAAGCCGATCACCGAGCGCAGCTCGAGCACCTGGAAGACGTTTAGTTCGGCCGTCGTGGCGCGGCCGGCCACCGACATCGCCAGGAACGAGGCGATCGACAGCGCCATCCAGAACGCGGCCTTGGGGATCGAGGGTGCGGGTGCCATGCGGCTATGTCGCAAGCCGGAGCGCTCATCGCAACCGCTAGCCGACGCATTCTACTGGGCCAGCCGCGCAGCGTTGCAAACAGTGATGTTGAAGCCGGAACCCGCCGCTGAGGGGAGCGTTGGTCCCTCAGTGTTTGCGTGCTGTGTTTTGGATACCAACGAGGAGCGGTCCGATGAAATCACTTGCACGATTTGTACTTGCCGGCTGCCTGACGGCCGGGGCAGCGCATGCCGACGATCCGGATTTTCTTCGCTCATTCCAGGGGAATTTCGCCGGCAAAGGCATCGTCAAGGTGACCACCGATGCGCCGACGGTGAATGTCTCCTGTCATTTCAATTCCGACGCAACGTCGAGCTCGCTGTCGCTCGACGGCAGCTGCCGCGGTCTTATCGTGGTAACGCGCGCCATCAGCGCCGATCTCAAATCGAGCGGGACGAAATACACCGGCACCTATGTGGGATCGCGCACCGGGCCGGCGCAATTGAGCGGCAGCCGCTCCGGCAACGCAATCAATCTCGGCATCCGTTGGGCCAAGGAGGTCAATGGCGATCGCAAGGCGCAAATGACGGTCGAGAAGAACGGCGAGAATGGCATGCGGCTGATCGTCGTCGATACCGATCCGAAAACCGGGAAGAGTGTGGTGACCACCCGGATCGATCTGCAGCGCACGTGACTGGGGCAAGTTGATATTCAGGTGAGGCCGGCCTGCGAAAGGCGGTTTCCTGCGCATCCAGTGCTCACGTACTCACAAGTGCGCTCCGCTCCGGTTCTCGGAAACCACCCTTCTCGACTCGGCCTGACCTGAATCTCAAACATGCCGGTATCATTCCTCGACCGGTTCGGGCGGATGGGCATCGCGGCCCTTGCCGAAGGTATAGCCGGTTTCCACCGCCCTGCGGCCGAACTTGCCGCGCAGCGTGTCGATGGCGCCTTCGGCCATGGCGCGCTTGCGTGACTGGACGTCGACCAGGTCGGGCGGGTCCGCCCGGTCATCGTCGGAGAGATCGCTGACGCCAATGCCGAGCAGCCGGTATTTCGTGCCATCCGCTTCCTTGCGCAGCAGCTCGAGCCCGGTCTGAAAGATGCGGTCGGCCAGCCGGGTCGGATCGCCGAGCTGGCGATTGCGCGTGCGGATCTTGAAATCCTGGGTCTTCAGCTTGAGGACGACGGTGCGTCCGGCAATGCCGGATTTCTTCAGCCGGGCCGAGACTTTTTCCGACAGCGCCCTCAGCACCGAAACCAGTTCGTCGACGGAGGCGATGTCGGTATCGAAAGTGGTTTCCGCCGAGACGCTTTTCGCGTCCTGGTCGGGAACGACGCGACGGTCGTCCTCGCCGCGCGAAAGCCGGTAGAGCCGGTCGCCCATGACGCCGTAGCGGCGCATCAGATCGCTACGTTCCATGCGCTGCAACTGGCCGATGGTGCGGATGCCGTCGCGCTCGAGGGTGGCGGCAAAGGCCTTGCCGACCCCCCAGATCAGCGTCACCGGCTGCTCGGCCAGGAAGCCGATAGCCTCGGCCTCGCCGATCACCGAAAAGCCGCGCGGCTTGCGGAAGTCCGACGCCACCTTGGCCAGGAACTTGCAGTAGGAAAGGCCGGCCGAAACGGTGATGCCGATCTCCTTTTCCACGCCGAGTGCGAAGCGCGCCAGCACCACCGCAGGCGGCAGGCCATGCAGGCGCTCGGTGCCGGCGAGGTCGAGAAAGGCCTCGTCGATCGAGAGCGGCTCGACCAGCGGCGTCAGCGCCTGCATCATGGCGCGCACCTCACGGCCGACGCGGACGTATTTTTCCATGTCCGGCGGCAGGACCACCGCTTCCGGGCAGGCTTCGAGCGCCTTGAACATCGGCATTGCCGAGCGCACGCCGTGGATGCGGGCAATGTAGCATGCGGTGGAGACGACGCCGCGCTTGCCGCCGCCGATGATCAATGGCCGGTCCTTCAACGCCGGGTTGTCGCGCTTTTCGACCGCCGCGTAGAACGCGTCGCAATCGATATGGGCAAGGCGCAGCCGGTAGAGCTCCGGATGGCGGGCGAGCCGTGGACTGCCGCAGCGCTCGCAACGGCGTGCCTCGCTGCGCTGAAAACTCAGGCAGTCGCGGCAAAAACCGTGTTCGGGATTGTTGACAGGGGCCGCCATCGCTGCGAACATAAAGAGAACAAATGCAATGGTACGTCAGGACGGATGCCACGACAAGGCGGTGGGCCGGGAGAGAGCTCATGAATACGACCATAGCGCCGCTAGTGCCCGAGCTTTGGGCGGATTTCGAAGATCTTTTCGGTAGGCAAGGCGCCTGCTACGGCTGCTGGTGCACACATTTCCGGCTGTCGCCCGCAGCGCGCCGCGCGAGCAACCGGGAGCGCAACAAGGACCACATCAAGGCGCGGATCGAGGCCGGGCCGCCGCCGGGCCTGTTGGCCTTCGAGGGTGGCCAGGCGGTCGGCTGGATGCAGATCGGCCCGCGTGCCGACGTGCCCGAATGGAACAACCAGGGCAGGGGGTCGGCGCCGATCGACCCCGCCGACGCCAGCGATCCGGGCGTCTGGGCGATCTCCTGCTTCTTCATCCGCACCAAAGCACGCGGCAAGGGCCTGTCGCACCGCCTGGTCCAAGGCGGCATCGAGTTCGCCCGCGAGAACGGCGCGCGGCTGATCGAGGCCTGCCCGATCGACCTGTCGAAGGATTCGCGCTCGATCGGGCTGTTCGTAGGCTCGTCGCGGGTCTTCGAGAAGGCCGGGTTCCAGCGATTGGTCGAACGTAAGCCAGGCCGACCGCTGGTGCGGCTGGTGCTTTAGCCGGATGCGCTTTTGGCCTACAGTCGGCGTCTTGCGGCTGTAACGCTGTTTCACTAATACAAGCAATGATTTGGCCCGAGACAACGGAGAATCGACGTGAAGCGTGTATTGCCACTTGTTCTCGCCGTCGCGTTTAGCGCGCCCGCTTTCGCCCAGACCGTCGACACCCAAGGCGCGAAGAAGCTTACCGATGATCTGGCACATTATTTCGGCAGGCAGGGTTTCGATATCGGGCTGGTGAAAATCACTGCCGACGGCGATGCGTACAAACTCGCCGTCGATTTCAAGCCGCTCGTCGCTTTGCTGTCGAAACAGGATTCCTTCAAGTTCGACGTCACGCCTTACGACATGCGGGTCAAGCCGCGCCAGGACGGGCAGTGGGACGTGTCGGCGGATACGTCGCTGACCGGATCGTTCGATTTCAAGGGGCCTCAAGGGCCGCAGCACATCGACTTTTCGGTGTCGAACAACAAGTTCACCGGTGTGTATGATCCGGCCCTGGTGGCCTTCGTCAGCGCCACGGGGTCAATGGACGCTATGACGATGAAAACCCGGGAGCCGAAGCAAGAGGCCGATGTCTCTGCCGGTGCCGGCACCGCCACGCTAAATTCGACGAAATCGGCGAACGGCGGCATCGATTTCACTGTCGCGGAAAAGATCTTGAATTTTGCTGAAGTCCTCAAAATCAACGATCCCGAGCGAGGGTTGAATTTCCCGGTCACCCTCAATGCGCCGGAATTTTCGGTGCATGCAAACGGCAAGGGTGTTCGGACAAAGCCGTTGATGGATCTGCTTGCTTTTGCCGTCGCTAATGAAGACGAGGCGAAACTGAAAGTAAATCAGGCGGAACTTAAGTCACGTCTCCTTGCGGCGTTGCCTGTCTGGGAAAGAATCGACGGAACGTACGCCTTCAAGGATTTCGCAATTGAGAGCCCAGTCGGCAAGTGGGGTGCGAAGCAGTTGGATTTGGCCAGCGGCATGGATGGCGTCTCCCAGAACGGCAAGATCAACTATGGGATCAAGGCCTCCGGTCTGACGATCCCCCGGCAATTGCTGCCCGCCTGGACTGGTCCACTGGTGCCGACGGATATCGACCTCAACTTCGGCGGTGCCAATATCGATCTCGACACGATGGCGAAGAAGGCGATCGAAGCCTTTGATCTCAATAAGAATCCGCCGTTGCCGGGGGAATTCGGCAAGGTTTTGGTCGCCGATTTCAAGGCCAAGAAACCCAAAGTAATCCTCGGCCACTCGACCGTGAAGAATGGCGACGTCGAAGTCGCCATGGAAGGCGAGATGACTTTCCCGGGCGGCGAAAAGCCTGATGCGACCGTGACCGTCGCTGTGGCCGGCTACGACAGGATCGTCGATGCCTTGAAGGAAGGCGCCAAGAGCGATGAGCAGATGGCGCAGGCCTTCCCCTTTGCGCTGGCCGTCAAAGGTTTTGGCAAGACGCTGCCGGATGGCCGGCTGGAATGGGTGATCAACACCAAGGCCGATGGCTCCGTTGCGGTCAACGGCGCCATGCTGAAGGGGCCGGATGAAGTCCAGGACGACAGCGCCGGCCAGGATGACAACTCGGGCGATGATGGCGCGAATGGAACGGACAATTCGACCGGGGGCGAGGATTCGGACGGCGGCGACAATGGCGGGGCAGGACCGAAGCTGCAGCCCTGAGCGCTCCCATTAAAGCCCCAGAGCGCTCGCGATCTTCGGCGCGGCGTCGCGCCAGTCTTCGACGACTCTGACGCCGTCCGGCGGCGGCGGCAGGAAAGCGCGCAGCGAATTGTCGGCCATCAGATGGAAGAGATACGCATCGGCGACCGAGTTCTGCACCGACACAAGATTGGACGGCTGATCGTCGACGAAAGCGACCGGGCGGCCCTTGTTGCCGCGCAATTTGGCCACCGCCGGTCCCTTGGCCATTTCGGTGGTCAAAAGCGGGTAGGGCAATCCGAGCGCGTCGAGATGCGCACGGCGCACCACGCGGTGCTTGTGCGGCATGGCGGTTAGCAGAACGATCTCGGCGCTGTCGCTAAGCGCTGCAAGAGCATCCTCGGCACCGTCGGTGATGCTTTGCCAAGCGGCCTGGGCGTCAAAGAATTCCCCCAGAAGTGCCGTAACCTCGGGCTGTTCGATCAAACGGCCGCTCGCCGTTTCGGTGATGTTGCCGGTGAGGCGGAAGGAAGCCAGCGTCAGGCCGAAGCCGCGCGATTTGAGGAAATGCGGAAACGGCCGGATGAATTCGAGCACGACGTCGTCGACGTCGAGCACCATCAGCGGCCGGTCGTCGTCGGCCAGCTCCTCGATCTGCCGCGCCGTCTCGGGATCGTCGCTCATACCGAATGCTCATGATTGTCGTCGCCGAGCGGCAGCGCCCGCAATGCCTTGCCGACTGCGGCGGGCGGCGTTCCGGTCTCCTCGGAAAAACGCATCAGCGTCGGCTCGTGGGCAAGGATGAACTGCAGCACGCCGGCCAGGAATCCAGGCTCGCCCGCCGCCCGGCGGATGGAATGGGCTTCGATGCCGGTGATCGCCAGGAAGCGGGGCAGAAGTTCCGGATCGGCGGCGACGAAGCCCAACGCCTTTACGGCAAGGGTTTCCGCTTCCTCGCGCATTGACGCTGCGTTTGCCATCGCTACCTTCCTTCATGGGCGGAATCGTTCTGTTTTCGCAGTAGTGGCAAGTGTCGCCGGCAGCAAGCTCGCCGATCTGGAATCCGAACGCTTTTAGGGCGGCCGGTTTGCGTTTCGTCAATCATATTGCCGTATAGTGGGAACAGGTTTGGTGCGTGCCGACAAGGGGCGCATGACGGCACCCTTCGAGTGGAAGGTCAGCCGGGACGGGAAATCGATGCCAAAGAAGGTTATGATCGTCGAAGACAACGAGCTCAACATGAAGCTCTTTCGCGACCTCATCGAAGCGAGCGGCTACGAGACGGTGCGCACACGCAACGGCCTGGAAGCGCTGGATCTGGCGCGGCAGCACAGGCCGGACCTCATCCTGATGGACATCCAGCTGCCGGAAGTGTCGGGCCTCGAGGTCACCAAATGGCTGAAGGAGGACGATGATCTCCACGTCATCCCGGTCATCGCCGTCACCGCCTTCGCGATGAAGGGGGACGAGGAGCGCATTCGCCAGGGCGGCTGCGAGGCATATATCTCCAAGCCGATCTCGGTGCCGCGTTTCATCGAAACCATCAAATCCTACCTGGGCGATGCCTGATGTCCCTTTCCAGCCGAGCCGGAGCTTTGTGAAATGACCGCGCGGATCCTCGTCGTCGACGACATCCCAGCCAATGTCAGGCTGCTGGAGGTTCGGCTGCTCGCCGAATATTTCGAGGTCCTGACCGCCACCAACGGGCCGGACGCGATCGAGATCTGCGAGAACGGCAAGGTCGACGTCGTGCTGCTCGACGTGATGATGCCCGACATGGACGGGTTCGAGGTCTGCCGGCGGCTGAAGGGCGACCCGGCGACATCGCACATCCCTGTCGTGATGATCACCGCGCTCGACCAGGTTTCGGACCGGGTGCGCGGCCTCGAGGCCGGCGCCGACGATTTTTTGACCAAGCCGGTCAACGATCTGCAGTTGATGACGCGCGTCAAGAGCCTGGTCAGGCTGAAATCGCTGACCGACGAGCTGCGGCTGCGCGCCTCGACGACACGCAATATCGGCATCGAGGAGCTTTTGAGCCGCAACTTCGCTACCGACGATGCGGTGCCGAAGGTGCTGCTGGTCGACGAGCGCAAATCCTCGTTCGAGCGCATCCAGAAGATGCTGCGCGGCAGTGCCGATCTCGACGTCGCCAACGATCCGCATGCAGGCTTCTTCCAGGCCGCCGAGCAGCCGTATGAATGCGTGATGATCTCGACGGCCTTCGCCGATTTCGACCCGCTGAGGCTCTGCTCGCAATTGCGCTCGCTCGATCGCACCCGTTTCCTGCCGATCATCCTTCTGGCGGACGAGGGCGAGGAGGGGCGTATCATCCGCGGCCTCGAACTCGGCATCAATGATTATCTGATGCGGCCGATCGACCAGCAGGAGCTGACCGCGCGGCTGCGTACGCAGGTGCGCCGCAAGCGCTACAACGACCAGCTTCGCGCCAGCGTCACCCAGACCATCGAGATGGCGGTGACCGATGCCCTGACCGGCCTGCACAACCGGCGCTATCTCGACAGCCATCTGCAGACGCTGTTCGACCGCGCCGTGGCACGGCGCCGGCCGCTGTCGGTGATGATCACCGATCTGGACCGCTTCAAGAGCATCAACGACGCGCATGGCCATGACGGCGGCGACGACGTGCTGCGCGAATTTGCGCGGCGGCTGCGCAAGAATGTGCGCGGCATCGACCTGGCCTGCCGCTTTGGCGGCGAGGAGTTCGTCGTGGTGATGCCGGACACCGACGGCGCGGTGGCCGAAAAGGTCGCCGAGCGCATTCGCGCCGAAATCGCCCAGCTGCCGTTTCCCGTCGGCGCCGAAGGCAAAGCCGTCGAAGTCACCGTCAGCGTCGGCGTGTCGTCGGTGCTGAAGGGGGTAGACACGGTCTCCGCGCTGATGAAACGCGCCGACCTTGCGCTCTACGAAGCCAAGAGCGGCGGCCGCAATCGCGTCGTCGCCAAGGCGGCTTAGCACCGAACACCAATTGCCGGGTCAACGCGACAAGGTTACGAATTTACCTTAATCCAAGCGATTTGCGAGGCTTGGTTAAGAAACGGTTGATTTCCATAAGTTGTTGCGCAAATGTGCAGCCCTTAGACGTAACCGGCACGAGGCTAGATCGCCGGTTCGACCCGAAGAATACCCCATGATGCTCAGGTCCGCCGCATCTCCTGGGTCCGTGGGGTCGGCCGGCCGGCGCTGGCACATAGTGGCCTCCTCGTACCGCTGCCAAACGCCGGCCGGCCCCCAATTTTCAAAACACATCAGGATTCTACGCCAAGACCCGGAAAACGCTTGGTTTTTGTTGCGGCAGCGACAGCGACCTTTGAAATAGCCGGCTGGGCAGGGCGTATGCGCCCGCAGTCGATTGACAGGGCCGGTCTTCTATGCAGAAATTGGTTGGACCATTGAGCCATTTGGTGACCGTTGGCATGACCGAATTCGGCCTTTCCCCCATACAGGCAACTGCTCGCGACGACGCGGTGCTCAAGGCGCTGGCCGGCTTTGTGATGCGGGAAGCTCTCGGGCCCGGCCAGAGACTGCCGACCGAACGCATCCTCGCCGAGCGCCTCAAGGTGAGCCGCAACACCGTGCGCGAGGCGTTGACGCGCTGGGAAGGGCTCGGCCTGGTCGAACGGCGGCAAGGCAGCGGCACCTATCTCAAGGGAGTGGTCTCGCTGGACATGCTGCACATGCCGCTGACGCTGGCCGGCGGCAATGATTTCACCAGCCTGATGCAGACGCTGGAAATCCGCCGCGCGCTGGAGGCGGAAGCCGCCGCCCTGTGCGCCGTCCGCGCGGGCCAGGCAGATCTCGTCGAGATCGGGCGCAAGCTCGACATTATGGAGCAGGCCTTCCACACTCGCGCCGGGATGTCGGCGGAGGAGGACTGGGAATTCCACCAGTCGATCTACCGCAGTTCCGGCAATCCGCTGTTCGAGCAGATCATCGCCGCCATGCACGAACTTTTCCATCGTTTCTGGGAGCATCCGCTCGGCGTGCGTGATTTCGGCCACGCCAGCTTTCCTTACCACCGCACCATCTACGAACGCATCGCCGCGCACGATCCGGAGGGGGCCCGGGCCGAGGCGCTCAAGCTGATCGCCACCGTCGAGGACGATCTGAAGCGCGGCGCGGCCAAACTCGAACTTTCAGGCCAGAAATGAGCGATCATCCCGCCGGTTTCGAAAACGACTATCTCGCCGAGGCAGCGACGCTTCTCGCCCATGACGAGCCTTTCCCCGGCGGCGCGGTGGTCCCGCCGATCTACCAGACTTCGCTCTTCACCTTCGCCAACTATTCCGAGATGGCCGACACATTCGCCGGCAGGCGACGTCAGCCGATCTATTCGCGCGGCGACAACCCGACGGTCATGGAGTTCGAGGCGCGTGTCGCCGCTCTCGAAGGCGCGGAGGCCGCGCGCGGCTTTTCCAGCGGCATGGCGGCGATCAGCGCCACGGTGCTTGCTTTCGTCGGTGCCGGTGAGCGCATGGTTGTCGTGCGCAATTGCTACGGCGATGCCTACCGGCTGTTCGAACGGCTTTTGCCACGGCTCAACATCAAGGTCGACTATGTCGACGGTTCCGATCCGGACGCGGTCGCGGCAGCACTTCCCGGCGCGAAGCTGCTCTACCTGGAAAGCCCGACGTCGATGATGTTCGAGCTCCAGGACATAACCCAGCTGGCGCGGCTGGCCAAAGAGCAGGGCATCATCACCTCGATCGACAATTCCTGGGCGACGCCGGTGTTCCAGAAGCCGATTTCGCACGGTGTCGACCTGGTGCTGCATTCGGCCTCGAAATATCTCGGCGGCCACAGCGACACCGTCGCCGGTGTGGTGGCCGGTTCGGCCGCCCATATCCGACATATCAACGAGCAGACCTATTCCTATCTCGGCGGGAAACTTTCGCCTTTCGAGGCCTGGCTGTTGCTGCGTGGCCTGCGCACATTGCCGCTGCGGTTGCCGCACCATATGAAGAGCGGGCTGACCATCGCCGAACGGCTGAAAGCGCATGACCATGTCGAGCGGGTCAACCACCCGGCCTATTCCAACCATCCAGGCAAGGCGACGCTTGCCGGCTATGCCGGGCTGTTCTCGTTCGAAGTGACGGAAGACGTCGACATCCCGGCTTTCGTCGATGCGCTGAAACTCTTTCGCATCGGCGTCAGCTGGGGCGGCCATGAGAGCTTGGTCGTTCCGGCAAAGGCCTCGCTCGAGCAGACGCCGGGCCTGAATTCGATGGCGCGCTTCGGCGTCAGCCCACGAACCATCCGCTTCAGTGTCGGATTGGAAAGTGTCGAAGACCTGTGGGCGGATGTTGCCCAGGCCTTCGACAGAGCAAAAAGATAAAGGAGCCGTTCAAAATGGGAGTGCTGAACATGAAAAAACTGAGCATCCTTCTTGGTGCCGTCGCGGGTCTGGCGATTTCCGCCGGCAGTGTGCTGGCCGATTCCACGGTCAAGATGGTCGAGGTCATCACCAGTCCGCCGCGTACCGAATTCCTCAAGAAGCAGATCGCCGAATTCGAGGCGGCCAATCCGGGTGTCAAGGTCGAGCTGGTATCGCTGCCCTGGGGCCAGGCGTTCGAGAAGTTCCTCACCATGGTGCAGGCCGGCGACACGCCCGACATCGTCGAGATGCCGGAGCGCTGGATGGGCCTCTATGCGACCAACGGCCAGCTCGAGGATCTCGGGCCATACATGGCCAAATGGGACGATGCCAAAACGCTTGGCGAGCGTGCCAAGCAGTTCGGCTCGACGGTCGATAACAAGCAGTACATGATCCCTTACGGCTATTACCTGAACGCGCTGTTCTGGAACAAGAAGCTGTTCAAGGAGGCCGGTCTGGACGGTCCGCCGGCGACGCTCGATGAATTCGTCGAGGACTCCAAAAAAATCTCGGCGATACCGGGCAAATACGGCTACTGCCTGCGCGGCGGCCCGGGCGCCTTCAACGGCATGCATATGTTCATGAACATCGCCGCCGGCAAGGGCGGGTATTTCAACGAGGACGGCACCTCGACCATCAACGAGGAAGGCTCGGTCAAGGGCCTGCAGATGCTCGCCGACATGTACAAGAACGGCCTGGCGCCGAAAGATGCGGTGAGCTGGGGTTTTAACGAGACCGTCACCGGCTTCTACAGCGGCACCTGCGCCATGCTGAACCAGGATCCCGACGCGCTGCTCGGCATCGCCGACAAGATGAGCGCCGACGATTTCGCCGTGGCGCCGATGCCGGTCGGGCCGAGCGGCAAATCCTATCCGACGCTCGGTTATGCCGGCTGGGCGATGTTCGCCAATTCCCAGCACAAGGACGATGCATGGAAGCTGATGGCGACGCTGTTGTCGCCCAAGGACAATCTGGAATGGGCAAAGGAAGTCGGCGTCATTCCAATCCACAACGGCGCCGACCAGGACGCCCACTTCAGGACCGAGCAGTTCAAAGGCTGGTTCGAGGAACTGAACAACGGCGACAAATACGAGATGGTGACGCCGCCGACTCACCTGGAAAACCTTGGCAATTTCGTAGACCAGGTGGCGATCAAGAATTTTCAGGAAGTGCTGCTTGGCCAGAAAGCGGCCAAGGACGTGGCTGACGAATGGGCCAAGTTCCTGACCAAAGAACAGCAGGACTGGCTGGCCAAGAACAAGAAATAGCTCTTCTTCCTTCTCCCGTTCACGGGGAGAAGGTGTCACGAAGTGACGGATGAGGGCGGCGCCAACCCGTCGTGGCTCGTGTTGCCTCTCATCTGCCTGCCCGTCCTCCGCAGCAGCTGCGCTGCAGCTGCGGAGGGTGGACCGGCATCTCCCCGTAAACGGGGAAGGCGCTGTCGCCAGCCCGTGCTTACCCAGGAGACGATCCAGTACCAATGACCTATGCCGTGTCCGAAATCCGATCCGCCGGCAGGCCGCGAAAGAAGCGGCTATCCCACGCCGTGATCGAGCCTTGGCTCTATCTCAGCCCGGCGATCGCGCTGCTGGTCGTCGTGCTCCTGGTGCCGCTGGTTATCGGTGTCGGCTACTCGTTCCGCAAATTCTCCGCTTTCAAATCCGAATATGTCGGGCTTGGGCAGTATCAGGCGATGCTGTCGGATCCTGTGCTCGGGCAGGCGCTCGTCAACACGCTATGGTGGACGGCAGCCAGCCTGTTCTTCCAATTTTTCCTTGGACTTGGCCTGGCGCTGCTGCTCGATACGCCGTTCCGGGGCAGAAAGATCGTGCAGGCCGTGGTGTTCCTGCCTTGGGCGGTACCGTCCTTCCTCTCGGGCCTGACCTGGGCCTGGCTGTTCAACCCGATCATCGGGCCGCTGCCGCATTGGCTCTACGCCTTGGGGCTGAAAGCCGAGCCAACCAACGTGCTCTCCGATCCCTCGACAGCCATGTGGGGGCCGATCGTCGCCAATGTCTGGTTCGGCATTCCCTTTTTTGCCATCACCCTTTTGGCGGCGTTGAAGTCGATCCCGTCAGAACTGCATGAGGCGGCGGCGATCGACGGCGCCTCGCCGTGGCAGCGCTTCACCAAGGTGACGCTGCCGTTCCTGGCGCCGACCATCGTCATTACCGTCATGCTGCGCACGATATGGATCGCCACATTCGCCGACCTGATCTTCGTCATGACCGAAGGCGGGCCTGCCGGTTCGACCGCCACAGTGCCGGTCTATATCTATGTCAGCGCGTTCAAGTCGCTGGACAAAGGCTATGCCTCCGCAGTGGCGGTCCTGCTGCTTGTGCTGCTCATCGTCTACGCGGTTGCGCTTATCGGCATCCGCCGTTCGCTGGTGAGGCACGTCTGATGATTGCCGGACGCTCCGCTTCCTCGCGCGTCCTCGGCGGTATCGGCCTTTACGGCGCCATCGCCGCCTATATGGCCTTCGCGCTGTTCCCGATCTTCTGGACGTTGAAGATCTCGGTTACGCCGGAGCGGCTGCTCTATTCCGAAGGCATCACTTTCTGGCCGTCGCAAGCGACGCTGCAGAACTTCGTCACCGTGCTCGAAGCCACCGATTTTCCACGCTATTTCCTGAACAGCGTTATCGTTTCGGTGTCGACGGCAGCCTTCGTAACGGTCATTGCCACGCTGGCCGGCTACGCCATGTCGCGATTTTCCTTCCGCGGCAAGGCGACCCTGGCCATCCTGCTTTTGCTCACCCAGACTTTTCCGCTGGTGATGGTCATTCCGCCGATCTACCGCATCATGGGGCAGATCGGCCTCATCAACAGCCTGACCGGCCTCGTCATCATCTACACCGCGTTCAATACGGCCTTTGCGACCTTCCTGATGCAATCTTTCTTCGACGGCATCCCGCGAGACCTGGAAGAGGCAGCGATGATCGACGGCTGCACGCGCCTGCAGGCGATGCGCAAGGTGATCGTGCCGCTGACGCTGCCCGGCATGGGCGCGACGCTCGGCTTCGTCTTTACCGCCGCCTGGAGCGAGTTGCTGTTTGCGCTGATGCTGATTTCCAGCGACGACCAGAAGACCTTCGCGGTCGGCCTGCTCACCTATATCGGCAAATTCGCGGTCGACTGGGGACAGATGATGGCGGCTTCCATCCTGGCGCTGATCCCGGTCTGCGTCTTCTTTGCCTTCCTGCAACGCTACCTCGTCACCGGCCTTACCGCCGGCGCCGTCAAGGGATAGATCGATGGCCTCCGTTACACTCGACAAAGTCCGCAAAGACTATGGAGCGGTGCGCGTTCTGCACGCAGTCGATCTCGAAATCGCCGACGGCGAGTTCGTCGTTCTGGTCGGTCCGTCCGGCTGCGGGAAGTCGACACTGCTGCGTATGATCGCCGGGCTGGAGGAGGTCTCCGACGGCGAAATCCATATTGGTGAGCGCCTGGTCAACGATATTGCGCCAAAGGACCGCGACATTGCCATGGTATTCCAGTCCTACGCGCTCTATCCGCACATGGACGTGTCGAAGAACATGGGCTTCAGCCTGATGCTGAGAAAGGCCGGGAAGCCGGCGATCGATGCAAGGGTGGACAGTGCCGCCAAGCGGCTCGGGCTCGATGCGCTTCTGCAGCGCCTGCCTCGGCAATTGTCCGGCGGCCAGCGTCAGCGCGTCGCCATGGGCCGTGCCATCGTACGCGACCCGAAGGTCTTTCTCTTCGACGAGCCGCTTTCGAACCTCGATGCCAAGCTGCGCGTTCACATGCGTGCCGAGATCAAGGCGCTGCACCAGCAATTGAAGACCACTTCGGTCTATGTCACCCACGACCAGACCGAAGCGATGACAATGGCCGACCGCATTGTCGTCATGCATGACGGCCTCGTCCAGCAGGTCGGTGTGCCGCTCGATCTGTACGACCGGCCGGTCAACATGTTCGTCGCCGGGTTCATCGGCTCGCCCGGCATGAATTTTCTGTCTGCCGTGGTTGAAAAGGGCGCCAAGCCGGATGCCATCCTGGCCGACGGCCAGAAGCTGAGGCTGCCGGACGGCCTGCCGCTCAGGGATGGCGATGCGATCACCGTCGGCTTGCGGCCCGAGCATATCCGGCTCGCCGACAATGGCGCGCTGAAGGGCGAGGTGGGTGTCGTGGAGCCGCTCGGCCTGTCCACCCAGTTCTATGCCAGGCTTGCCGGCCAGCAGGTCTGCGTGTTTGCCATGGGCCGGGCCAGCGTGAAGCCGGGTGAGGCCGTGCGCCTGTCGGCTGATCCGGCATCGCTCCATCTGTTCGATCCGGCAAGCGGCGATCGCATCGGCTAGCCCTGTATCCCCGAAATGAAAAACGCCGCCCGGAAGGCGGCGTTTCGGTACTGCGAGAAAAAACCCGATTACTTGATCTTGGTTTCCTTGAATTCGACGTGCTTCTTGGCGACCGGGTCGTATTTGCGGAACGACAGCTTGTCCGTCTTGGTGCGGCTGTTTTTGCTGGTCACGTAGAAGAAACCGGTGTCGGCGGTCGACAGAAGCTTGATTTTGATGTTTGCGGCTTTGGCCATGATGTTCGTCCGTTGAATGTTCCTGGAGTTTTGGCCGCTGGAGCACGGGAAACACCCGGACGCGGGAAACTTGCCGCGACACATAAAGAACGCGCCCGGAAAGTCAACCCTTGTCCAGGTTCTGTGTCGTAAGCAGATGAGTTGTCCGGATTAGGTAGCACATGAGTTGTCCGGGTTTATGCCAGCCGATGGAGGCTGGGGACGAAGCGGACATTGAGTGCTACCAAAACCCGACAAGTTGATTGGGTGCCGACAGCCGCGGGAGGCTCCTGTGTGCCTCCGGCCGTCCTCTGGGTGGCGTCTCAGTTTGAATGCTGGCTATGAATATCGAGCGATGGACGGCTGATCGATCACCCAAAGCCAGTTCCCGTCACCTTGCCGGCGAGCGATTTCCGCAGTAACGGTGCCGTCGGCAAGGCGCGTGGAAGTGAGCGCCAAATCCCTGTTGATGATAGCCGGACGCTGATCTCCGAGATCAAACTTTCGTCCCGCTGCCACCAACTTGGCGTAAAATCGGCGGATGGCATCTCTGCCGCAGGCCAACTGTCCGTTGCCGGTATCGAGGATGGCACCGGGTTCGTAAAGAGCAGCCATTCCTTCCGCGTCTCCCGCTTGCTCGCGAGAAACCAATAGCCGCGCCAGGTCCTGGGGATCGCTTGCCGGTTTGCGGTTTGCTTCATCATTCATCGGCAGGCTTCCTGACAGCCAGATTCAAACCGAGATACGACCAGGTTCCGGTCACTCCGCCGCGACGGTTTCCGGTTGTAACGCCTTCTTCCAGTCTCCCGTCGTGTTCCACCAGCGGTTCGGGTTGGTGCGGTCGTCGAGACCCTTGGAGCGGCTGGCAAGCAGTGGCTGAATGCGGATCACCGGTTCCTGATAGCTGTGAACCTGATAAATCGCCTCGACGACGCGTGCGGCGAGCTTCTGGTCATCAGGCAGTTCGAACGACACCTCGACAGTCCCCGACCGCCTGCGCAATTCCGTCTCGGCGCCGGCGGCGGCACCTTCAAGCGGCCGGTAACGTTCGATGCCGTCCGCCGACTGAAAGGCATTGCTGTCATATTTGCCCATTTCGAGCGGCGCGATCGCGACCACCGCCTCCATGATGCGGTCGACATCGGCTGCCGGTGCCTGAAAGGTCACCAGCAGCAGCAATTCCATCCGCAGCGATTTCGTTTCAAAGCCACTATCGATCATCCGAGGTCTCCCTGCTTATGCACTTTGGGGGAGCATATACTCGAGCCCTCCTGACATGGTTGTGTCAGGAGTTGGTCAGCAGTGGGAGCGATGTCGGCAGCTGGGCCGACTCAGAGGATTTTGCGGAGCAGCCTGGTGCCGACCAGCACGATATAGCAGGCGAAGAACAGGCCGAGCGCCCAACCGAAGCCCGACGGACCGAAAGCGTCCATGCCGATGCCGATCGCCTGCGGGCCAAGCACCATGCCGACGCCGTAGCAGAGCACGAAGGCGGCGTTGGCGGAGGCCAATTCGTGGCCGGAAAGCTGCGAGCCGAGATGCGCCAGGCCGATTGTGTACATGGCAGCGACCACACCGCCCCAGACGAACAGAAGCGCTGCCATCAAATGCCAGTTCTGCGCGAAGTACGGCATGAAGACCGTGCCGGCAAGCCCGACGGTGGCACAGGCCATCAGCAGATAGCGACGGTCGCTTACGCGGTCGCTGATCATGCCGATCGGGATCTGCAACAGCACGTTGCCAAGCCCGATCATGGTGAGCAAAAGGGCGGCGTCCGCCTCTGAGTAGCCGATGCGGCTACCGTAGACCGGGAACAGTGCAAAGCCGCCGGTCTCGACCGCGCCGAACACCAGCACGGCCGCGGTCGCCGTCGGCACCAGCCAGATGTAACGCAGGAAATTGCTGGTTTCGCCGTCCGAGACGATCGTCGGGCTCTCGTTGCGTGCCGCCAGGACCGGTATGGCAGCGAGCGTAACCAAGGCGATGGTAACGCCGAAGGGCAGGAAGCCACTGCTGCCGAGATGGGCGAACAGCCAAGGCCCGGCGGCAAAGCCGAGAGACAGCACGGTGGCATAGATGCCGAGGACCAGTCCGCGCCGGTGTGGCGGCGCCGAGGTGCTGATCCAGAATTCCGACAGGATGAACAGCACCGTCAGCGCGATATGCAGCAGCACGCGCAGCGGAAACCACATCCAGAAAGCTGGCGCGAAATGGAAACCGACAAAGGCCAGCGCCCCGGCGGCGATCATGGCAAGCATCGTCCAGGCGACCCCGAACCGCATGGCAAGCGGGGTGGCGAGCGGCGCGCCGGCGATAGAGGCGAGGCCGGCGACCGCGGTGTTGAGACCGATCATCGACGCGGAATGGCCACGCGTTTCCAGGATCACGCTGAGCAGCGGCATGCCAAGGCCGATGGCAATGCCGACGACGCTGATCGACGAGATCGCCGCGACCATCGGCAGCCAGTGTACGCGTTCCTTGCCCTGCGGCTGGGTATCGACTGTCATGGAATGCCTGGCTGCTCTAGAGAATTTCGCGGACGAAGCGATTGCGGACAAGCCGGTAGAACGGCACGGGACTGCCGGGGCTCAGCAACGGATCCCAGGCGAGCCGCATTTCCAGTTCCTCCAGGACCGTGCGCGTGATGTCTGGAATATCGGCTTGCCTGGCCTTGGCCAGCGGCAGCCAAACGACGTCCTCCAACTCGTTGGTCGGACCGCCACCCGGCAGTTCAACGGCGACATCGTCGCGCCATGCGGCGAGAAAGCGCGTATCGAAGCGGCGCACCCGGTTGGGCGGGGTGATGGCGCGTGCGACGAAGCGCAGCGCTTGCAGTGATGGGATGACCCCGTGTTCGACAAAGCCCTGCCAGTCGCGCCTGGCGGTTGCGAACACGCCTTTTTGACCGATCAGCAGGCCGGCCTCCTCATAGGTTTCGCGGATTGCCGACAAGGCAATGGCGCGGGCGCGAGCCGGGCTGGTGCGACCGATGCCAGCGGTCAATCTCGCTTCTTCCTCGGGATGAAGTGCGGTGGCTGTCGAGATGCGGCTGTCGGCCGGATCGGTGCGGCCGCCGGGAAACACGAATTTTCCCGGCATGAAGGCATGACCGGCGTGGCGGCGGCCCATCAGCACCAGGAATTCGTCGCCTTTGCGGTCAAGCAGGATCAGCGTCGCGGCGTCGCGCGGGCGTATAGGCTTGGCCTCGAGCGCGATCCGCTCAACCTTGTCGACTTCCGCCTTGGTCATAACGTCCATGCGGTCGACCTAGCGGAATCTTCTCCGATGCGAAAGTGGCGTCCAGCCATGCCGATTGCGCCAGCCTCGATTTCAAGCCTCGGGATGCGACTCGATCAGATCTTCTTCACCGCCAAAGCCGTGCATATAAAACGCCCATTGCAGGCCGATGACAGCGCCCTTGACCGGCTGCAGCAGGACGACGGCCAGAATGATGGTCAATGGCACCCAGATGGCGATGTGCTGCCAGGTAGACAGCGTCGAGGTCGCCTCGACACCCATGAAGGCCCCGAGCACGATGTGGCCGACAATGACGACCACGAGATAGGCCGGCAGGTCGTCGGCGCGATGGTGGTGGAGCTCCTCGCCGCAATGATCGCATTTGTCAACGGTCTTGACGAAGGCGCGAAACAGCTTGCCCTCGCCGCAATGCGGGCAGCGGCCGAGCATGCCGCGCTTCATTGCCGTCCATAGCGGCCGGGCGGTCCGGCCCGAGTGATGTTCGCCACCGAAAATCCGTTCTTCCACCTGCAGTTCTGTTGGCATTACCGTCTCCTGCCGCGCGAGCCTGGACGCGATTGCGACGCCCGGGCGCGGCCTTTGGCCTTGTGGAACGACCGTTTGGAGCCGGGCAGCGGCTTGGGCTCGGTCAGCATCTCGAAACGCATCGCGCCGGCCATCGGCGCCACCTCGATCAGGCGAACCTCGACGCGATCAGCAAGCTGATAGCCCTTGCCGGTGCGTTCTCCGAAAAGCGATCGAGCAGTTTCGTCGTATATATAGTAGTCGCCGCCCAGGGTTGAAACCGGAATGAAGCCATCCGCGCCGTACTGCGGCAATTGGACAAACAGGCCCGATTTGGTGACGCCCGAGATGCGGGCGTCGAAACGGTCGTCGATGCGCTCGGCGAGATAGGCGGCGATCAGCCGGTCGACCGTGTCGCGCTCGGCGGCCATCGCGCGCCGCTCGGTCGCCGAAATCAGCGCCGAGACCTCTTCCAGCCGCTCCGCCTCGTCCTGCGTCAGGCCCCCCGGACCAAGGCCGAGTGCGGCAATCAGCCCACGATGCACGATCAGGTCGGCATAGCGACGGATCGGCGAGGTGAAATGCGCGTAGCGCTTCAGGTTGAGGCCGAAATGGCCGATATTGGCGGGCGAATATTCGGCCTGGCTCTGCGAGCGCAGCACCACTTCGTTGACCAGCCCCTCATTATCGGCGCCGCGCACGCGAGCGAGGATGCCGTTGAACTGGTTCGGCAGCATTTGCGCGCCGCGCGCCAGCGACAGGCCGAGCGTCTGCAGGAATTCACGCAGCGATTCCTGCTTGGCGAGCGAGGGCGCATCGTGGATGCGGTAGACCAGCGCCTGGCGCTTCGCCTCGAGTGTCTCGGCGGCGGCGACATTGGCCTGGATCATGAACTCTTCGATCAGTTTGTGCGCGTCGAGCCGCTCCGGCACGACGACCTTGTCGACGGTGCCGTCCTGCTTGAGCAGGATCTTGCGCTCGGGCAGATCGAGTTCGAGCGGCTGGCGGGTGTCGCGGCCGCGCTTCAGGATCGCGTAGGCGTCCCATAGCGGCTTCAGCACCGTATCGAGGATCGGGCCAGTCGTGTCGTCCGGTGCGCCGTCGATCGCCGCTTGCGCCTGCTGATAGGCGAGTTTCGCCGCCGACTTCATCATGACGCGATGGAAGGAATGTCTGAGTTTGTGGCCATCGGCCGAGAAAGTCATACGCACCGCTATCGCCGGACGATCCTGGCCCTCGCGCAGTGAACAGAGGTCGTTCGAGATGCGCTCCGGCAGCATCGGTACGACTCGGTCGGGAAAATAGACCGAATTGCCGCGCTTCAGCGCTTCGCGATCGAGCGCCGTGCCATAGCGCACGTATGCAGCGACATCGGCAATGGCGACGGTGACAATCACGCCGCCGGCGTTCTTCTCGTCGGTGTCGGGCATGGCAAACACCGCGTCGTCATGATCCTTGGCGTCGGCCGGATCGATGGTGAGCAGCGGCAGCTCGCGCCAATCCTCGCGGCCGGCAAGCGTCGCCGGCTTGACTGCCTCCGCCTGGGCGATTACGTCGGCGGGGAAAATATGCGGAATGTCGTGTGCGTGGATGGCGATCATCGAGACCGCCTTTTCGCTGGTCAGCGACCCCAACACCGCCAGAACCTTGGCTCGCGGCAGCCCGTAGCGCGAGGCCCGTGCCGGCTCGACCTCGACCAGGTCGCCATTCTTGGCGCCGTTCTGGAATTCCTTGTCGACGACCAGCTCCGGCTGACGCCTTTCCACCGGTTCGATGCGGAACGTGCCGTCCTTCAGCACACGGAAAACGCCGAGAACCGCATCGGTGCGCTTCTCGAATATCTTCATCACCCGGCCCGTATAGGCCGGGCCTGCCGGATCGTCGGTCGGAAAGGTCTTGGCCAGCACGCGGTCGCCGATGCCCGGCGTCGGGCCATTGCCGCCGCGCGACACGCGGATCGCTATGACCGGAGGTTCGCCATTGCCAATCGCTTCGGTCGGGTGCGCCAGCAGCACACCGTCGGCGTCACGGCCGAAGATGTCGAGCACCGCGACGTGGGGCAGGGCGCCGACACGGGCAAGCCGCTTGCGCTCCTTGGTCAGCAGGCCTTCATCCTGCAGGTCGCGCAAGACGTCCTTCAGCCAGATACGGTCTTCGCCGCGCAGCGCAAACGCCTTGGCGATGTCGCGTTTTCCGGCGCGGTCCGGATTTTCGGCGATGTAACGCAGTATCTCGTCGCGTGAAGGCCGGTAATTGTCCCTGACCTTGGCACGGGTATCGGCGGTGCGCAGATCGCCGTGGCTTCTTCCGGAGACTTTGCGCGCCAACCCGTCCTATCCCTTTTTCCTGGCCGCCGGTTTTTTGGCCGCAGCCGGTTTCTTGGCAGGCGCGGCCGCTTTGCGGAAGGGCTTCCTGGCGCCGTTGCCGCCCTTGGCTTCCTTTTCCGCAATGAGCGCCACCGCATCCTCGATCGTCACCGATTGCGGATCCTTGCCCTTCGGCAGCGTCGCATTGACCTTGCCGAAATTCACATAAGGCCCGTATTTGCCGTCGCGCACGACTATGTTGCCGCCGCCGGCAGGATGCTCGCCTAGTTCCTTGAGCGCAGCGGCTGTGCCGCCATTGCGGCCGCCTTTGCCCTTCAATTGCTTCTCGGCGATCACCGAGACGGCGCGATTGAGGCCGATCGAGAACACGTCCTCGATGCTGTCGAGATTGGCGTAGGTGCCGTCATGCAGCACGAACGGCCCGTAGCGCCCCAGCCCGGCCGAAATCATCTTGCCGGATTCCGGATGCTTGCCGACGTCGCGCGGCAGCGACAACAAGGCGAGCGCCTTTTCGTGATCGATCGAATCGACCGTCCAGCCCTTGGGCAGGCTGGAGCGCTTGGCATCCTTGCCGTCGCCGCGCTGGATATAGGGGCCGAACCGGCCATTGCGCAGCGTGATCTCCTCGGCGGTATAGGGGTCCTTGCCGAGCACTTTGGTGCCGTCTTCACCACCGCCGTTCTCGCCATTGGGATTGGCGGCGTCGCCGAGCTGGCGGGTGAAGGAGCATTCGGGATAGTTCGAACAGCCGACGAAGGCGCCGAACTTGCCGAGCTTCAGCGACAGGTTGCCGGTGCCGCATTTCGGACAGATGCGCGGGTTCGAACCGTCTTCCCGCGCGGGAAAGACCAGCGGCGCCAGTTCCTCATTCAATGCATCGAGGACGTCGGTGACGCGCAACTCCTTGATGTCGGCGACGGCGCCGGAAAAATCCTTCCAGAAATCGCGCAGCACGTCCTTCCATGCGAGCTTGCCGTCGGAAATCTCATCGAGCTTTTCCTCCAGCGAAGCGGTGAAGTCGTACTCGACATAACGCTCGAAGAAGCTTTCGAGGAAGGCCGACAATAGCCGGCCCTTGGCCTGCGGCACCAGCTTGCGCTTGTCGATGGTGACATAGTCACGATCCTCGAGCGTCTTCAGGATCGCCGTATAAGTCGACGGCCGGCCGATGCCCAACTCTTCCAGCTTCTTGATCAGCGAAGCTTCCGAATAACGCGGCGGCGGCTCGGTGGTGTGCTGGGTGGCGTTGATCGCCTCGCGTGTGAGCTGCTCGCCGGCACGAATCTCGGGCAGGCGGCGGCTTTCCTCGTCTTCCGAATCTTCTTCCTTGTGCTCGATGTAAGCGGCAAGGAAGCCGTCGAAGCGAACAACCGAGCCTACAGCACGAAGCTCGGCGGTGCGCGGGCCGTTGATGGCCTCGACCTCGACCGTGGTGCGCTCTATCTCGGCCGGCTGCATCTGGCTGGCGATGGCGCGTTTCCAGATCATCTCGTAAAGCCGCGCCTGGTCAGCGTCGAGATACTGCCTGACGGAAGCCGGCGTGCGCATGAAATCGGTCGGACGGATCGCTTCGTGCGCCTCCTGGGCATTCTTGGCCTTGGCGGAATAGTAGCGCGGCTTTTCAGGCAGGTATTTAGGGCCGAATTCCTTGGCAATCGCATCGCGCGCGGCAGAGATCGCCTCCGGCGCCATCTGCACGCCGTCGGTTCGCATGTAGGTGATCAGGCCGGTGGTCTCACCGCCGATCTCCATGCCCTCATAGAGCCGCTGAGCCACCTGCATGGTGCGGTTGGCCGAAAAGCCGAGGCCCGATGAGGCTGCCTGCTGCAGCGTCGAGGTGGTGAAGGGCGGCCCGGGATTGCGCTTGGTCGGCTTGGCTTCGACCGACGCCGCCTTGAAGCTGGCGCCTTCGAGCATCGCTTTGATGTCGTCGGCCTGCGCCTTGTTGGAAATGTCGAGCTTTTGCAGCTTCTTGCGCTCGAAGGCGGTCAGCCGCGCCTCGAAATTATCCTTGCGCGGCGTACCGAGAATGGCGGCGACCTGCCAGTATTCCTCGCGGATGAAGCGCTCGATCTCGGATTCGCGGTCGCAGACCAGACGCAGCGCCACCGACTGGACGCGGCCGGCGGAGCGGGCGCCGGGCAGCTTGCGCCACAGCACGGGCGACAGCGTGAAGCCGACCAGATAGTCGAGCGCACGGCGAGCGAGATAGGCATCGACCAGCGGCGCGTCGATCTGGCGCGGATTGGCCATCGCCTCCAGCACGGACGCCTTGGTGATGGCGTTGAAGACGACGCGGCTGACCGGCTTGTCCTTCAACGCGCGCTTTTGCTTCAGCACTTCCAGGACATGCCAGGAGATCGCTTCGCCCTCGCGGTCCGGATCGGTGGCGAGGATCAGCCCGTCGGCGTCCTTGACCGCCTTGGCGATATCGGCGAGACGCTTTCCAGACGCGGTGTCGACGGCCCAGGACATGGCAAAGTCCTCATCCGGACGCACCGAGCCATCTTTGGCCGGCAGATCGCGGACATGGCCGAACGAGGCCAGAACCTTGTAGTTCTTGCCGAGGTACTTGTTGATTGTCTTCGCCTTGGCCGGCGATTCGACGACGACGACGTCCATACGGTCTCATATCAGTTGTGATGCGGCAGAAGAATTCCGCTGCGCGCGACGAAATCTCGTTCAATGTGTCGCTCACATGGCCGCGCTTTTGCATCCGGTCAAGGCCAAGCAGTCAAAATGCGGCCCTGTACCGAATGCGCAACCCAACGGCGCGCCATGCGATTTCCGCAATCCTGGACGAGGGAAATGAGCAGCCTATCGCTGGACAAACCCGGCAATTGATCCTGGAGAACGGGACAAACTCTCCCGCGGATATAAGAGAAACATCGAGCACGCGCCAGCCCTGCTTGAACAGATGCTGTGAAGCGCGCAATCGGTAGCCCGGCATTTTGCTCGGACAGTCGCAAGGAAGTACCGTGCTGAAAAGCTGGCCGCCGGGGCGGTTGGGTCGAGTTCCCAGCGACCAGCCGTGTTGCTGCCTGTTACAGCCGATTAGAAGCTCAAGGCCTAGTCGGCCTTGGCGATATGCCAGACGCCGCCGACACCCTCGCCGGTCACGTCGCCGGCCTTCTTGTCCTTGATGAACGTGTAGAGCGGCTTACCTTCGTAGGCCCACATCCTGGTGCCGTCGGTGCGGTCGACGATCGTCCACTCGCCCTCGGCCTTGGCGTTGGCGTCAGCCTTCAGCGGCGGCCAATTGGCGGCGCATTTGTCGTAGCAGTTCGACTTGCCCGCCTCGTCCTTGTCGTAGGTGTAGAGCGTCATGCCGCTGGCGTCGGTGTAGATCTTGGTGCCGCCGACCTCCGCTTCCTTCCACGCCTCGGCAGCGAAGGATGCGGCAGTGCCGAGCAAAAGCGCGGCCATGCCAATTGCGATCGTTTTCATGGACTTCTCCCTGGGTCATTTCGAAAAGCGTGCGGAACAACGCAGTTTCGTTTGATCAACGCTGCCTGGCTGCCCTTTCTTCCCGGGCGGGCGCCGACTTGCTACCCAATGTGATGGGGCCACGCGATGGTGATTGGCGGACGGCTGTTGTCGCGGCTATATGGCTGCGCAGTCATCGGGAGACGGAAATGGCATTGGACGTCGGCTATGTCAGTGCGATCGGGGCGGGAGCAATTTCCTTCCTGTCCCCCTGCGTGCTGCCGCTGGTGCCGCCTTACCTGTGCTATATGGCCGGCGTGTCGGTCGACGATTTCCGCGGCGAGGCCGGCATTACGGCAAAGGCCGGCGCGCGAGGCGCGCTGATTAATTCCTCAATCGCCTTCGTGCTCGGCTTCTCGACCGTCTTCGTCGCGCTCGGCGCCGGCGCCTCGACCATCGGCCATTTGCTGCGAGTCTGGCAGGAGCCGCTGGCAATGGCGGCAGGCGTGCTGATCATCCTGATGGGGCTGAATTTCCTCGGCGTACTGCGCATCCCTTTGCTTTCACGCGAGGCGCGCTTCCAGTCACAAGGCAAGCCGGCCAGCCTGATCGCCGCTTACGTCATGGGCCTGGCCTTCGCCTTTGGCTGGACGCCCTGTATCGGCCCGGTGCTGGGGCCGATCCTGACGCTTGCCGGCGGCCGCGAGACGGTGGGCGAGGGCGCGCTGCTGCTCGCCGCCTATTCGCTCGGCCTCGGTATTCCCTTCCTCGTTGCGGCGCTGTTTTCAGGCGCCTTCATGCGCTTTCTCGGGAAATTCCGCGTCCATCTCGGCCGCGTCGAAAAGGCCATCGGCGCGTTGCTGGTGGTCGCCGGCGTGTTTTTCCTGACCGGCGGCGTGCAGGCGGTGTCCTATTGGTTGCTCGAGAATTTTCCGGTGCTGGGGCAATTGGGATAGGTTTGCCGCCCGACATGGGTCTGTTCAGCCTTCGAAATAGCCCGGCTGGTCGATATCAGCGATCAGCCCGGGTCCGCTCGGCTGCCACCCCAGCAGCGCCTGGGTCCGTTCGCTCGAGGTCGGAACATCCATCGCCGCGAACATAGCGAACCAGCCAAAATGATCGGCGGCTTCTTCCGCGGACTTGGCGACGACCGGCACATTCAGGCGCCGGCCGATCACGCCGGCGATGTCCTTGAACGGCACGCCTTCTTCGGCGATCGCGTGATATCGCCCGCCATCGGCTCCATGCTCGAGCGCAAGCCGGTAAACGCGGGCGGCATCGAACCGATGCACGGCAGGCCAGCGATTGAGCCCTTCGCCGATATAGGCCGACACGCCCTTGTTGCGAGCGAGGTCGATGAGAATAGGAACGAAGGCGTGGTCGCCCTTGCCATGGACCGACGGAGGAAGGCGCACAACCGACGCGCGCACCCCGCGTGCCGCCAGCGCGGCGGCTGTCGCTTCGGAGGCGCGGGGATACGAAGCGGAAGAGGGGACAGGCGCATCTTCCTCGGTCGCGATATGGCCCCGCGCCTGGAGCGCGGTTCCGGAGGTGACGAGCAGGGGCCGCTCGGAGCCTTCGAGTGCACCGCCCAAGGCCTCGATGGCGCGCCGGTCCATCTCGCAATTTTGCGCGAATTTCGAGAAGTCGTGGTTGAAGCCGGTATGGATCACTCCATCAGCTGCGGCTGCGCCCCTGCTGAGGCTTTCGAGGTCGTCGAGGTCACCTCGATGCACCTCGGCTCCGGTGGCTGCAAGCGACTTGGCCGACGCCGCCGAGCGGGCGAGGCCGAGCACCTGATGGCCGGCGCCGATGAGTTCTTGAACGACGGCAGAACCGACGAATCCGGTCGCTCCGGTAACGAAGACACGCATCACGACTTCTCCTTGTTCGTTTCTGACCACGACCATTTTCGCGGCTCAGTTGTGTCGTGATAGGCGCTTGAGAAAATACGATCTATGCGGTAAAGTCCGTATTATCTTCGCAATCGTCCGGAATGACCTGTGGATCCCCTTTCAGATGTGCTCTCGCTGCTGAAGCCGCGAAACTATATGTCGGCCGGTTTCGATGCTGGTGGTGAATGGTCGATCCAGTTCCCCGACCAGCAGCAAAGCATCAAGACCGGAGCGGTGGTCTCCGGCCGGTGCTGGCTGTCTGTGGAGGGCGTTGCTGACGCAGTGCGCCTTGAGACGGGAGACTGCTTCCTGCTGCCGAGTGGACGGCCTTTCCGCCTTGCAAGCGACATGAGCTTGACGCCTGTTGAAGCCGTCAAGATTTTTCCGCCTGCGCGAGCCGGCGGTGTCGTGACCCACAATGGCGGTGGTGATTTCTTTCTGGTCAGCAGCCGCTTCGCGCTTGGCGGCAATCATGCCGGCATGCTGTTGCGGATGCTGCCAGCCATTGTGCATATCCGCAAAGAGTCGGACCAGTCGGCGCTGCGCTGGTCTGTGGAGCGGATGATGCAGGAGCTGCGCGAGCCGCAGCCGGGCGGCTTTCTGATGATCCAGCACCTCGCCCACATGATGCTGGTTCAGGCGCTGCGGCTGCATCTTTCGGAAGGATTGAAAGGTGGCATCGGCTGGCTCTTTGCCCTCGCGGACAAACAGATCGGCGCGGCGATCAGCGCCATGCATGACGATCCGGCGCATGGCTGGACGCTACAGGAACTGGCGGAACGGGCCGGCATGTCGCGATCGACCTTTGCGCTCAGATTCAAGGAGACGGTTGGCGCGTCGCCGATGGACTATTTGACGCGCTGGCGAATGCTGCTGGCTGGCGACCGGCTGACGAATTCCAGCGATCCCGTCGCCGTCATAGCGCTTTCGCTCGGCTACGAATCCGAAAGCGCCTTCAGCACAGCCTTCAAGCGGGTCATGAACTGTTCGCCACGGCAATACGGCCGTGGCCGAGCCCCCAGCTTCGCATCACGCAACGAGGCGGAAGCCGCCTGAGCCGATCGGCTTGAGCGTGTCGCGGGTTGGAGGTTCCACCGTCTCACCGGAATTTAACCGCATTGGTGCAGCATGGCGCCGGTGCTACTAACGCTTCGATTCCAGACCCTTTCAACGGTTGCTGTCCCCATGAGCCAGAGATCCTGCCTGTCCATCATCCTCGCCGCCGGTGAAGGCACGCGCATGAAGAGTGCAGTGCCGAAAGTGCTGCACACAATCGCGGGCCTGCCGATGGTTGCCCATGTCGTCAAGGCGGCCGAAGCCGCCGGCAGCGGCGAATTGGCGCTGGTGATCGGCCATGGCGCCGATGAGATGCGCAAGGCTGCACTCAAGTTTGCGCCGAGGGCCGAGGCTTTCGTTCAGGAAAAACGTCTCGGCACCGCGCACGCCGTGCTTGCCGCACGTGCAGCAATATCAAAAGGTTATGACGATATCTTGGTGATGTTTGGCGACACGCCGTTGATCGATCCGCAAGCGCTCGCGGCGGCGAGGCTGAAGCTGGCGGAAGGTGCGGCCGTCGTCGTGGTCGGCTTCCGTACGGAAAATCCTTCGGGCTACGGCCGGCTTATCGAAAAGGCCGGCAAGCTCGTGGCCATCCGCGAGGAGAAGGACTGCTCGGACGAGGAGAAAAAGATCACCTTCTGCAATGGCGGGCTGATGGCGGTCGCCGGCAGGCACGCGCTGAAGCTGCTCGATCAAGTCGGCAGCAAGAACGCCAAGGGCGAGTATTATCTCACCGACATCGTCGAGATCGCCGCTGCCCAGGGATTTGATGTCGTCGCCACCGAAGCCAGTTTCGAGAACGCGCTCGGCATCAACAACCGTGCCGAGCTTGCCCAGGCGGAAGGTATCTGGCAGCAGCGCCGGCGGCGCGAGGCGATGCTTTCTGGCGTTACGCTGATCGCGCCCGAAACTGTGTTCTTCTCGCACGACACCGAGATCGGCGCCGATACGGTCGTCGAACCCAATGTCTGGTTCGGGCCGGGCGTGAAAATCGCGACGGGGGCCAAGATCCATGCCTTCAGCCATATCGAAGGCGCCACCATCGCGTCGAATTGCGATGTCGGGCCGTTCGCGCGGCTGCGGCCCGGGGCCGATCTGAGAACCAAGGCCAAGGTCGGCAATTTCTGCGAGGTCAAGCAGGCGATCGTCGAGGAGGGCGCGAAGGTCAACCATCTGACCTATATCGGCGATGCCCGCATCGGTGCCGGCGCCAATATCGGCGCCGGCACCATCACCTGCAATTATGACGGCTATTCGAAATTCTTCACCGATATCGGCGAGGGCGCCTTCATAGGCTCGAACTCCTCGCTGGTGGCGCCGGTGTCCATCGGCAAGGGCGGCTACATCGCCTCGGGCAGCGTCATTACCGAAAGCGTACCCGACGATGCGCTGGCTTTCGGCCGCGCCCGCCAGCGGACTCTACCCGGCAAGGGCAAGGAGTTGCGAGAGCGTTTTTCTCAGGCCGCGGCGGCCCGCAAAAAAGGGTAGACTAGCGGAACTCGGCGACAAGCTGGATTTCGCCAACAATTGCATCGTTGAAGGCCGACAGGTCTTCGGCCGGAATCCAGTATTCCAGATGCGCCCGGCTGCCGGCATGCTGGACGCTGTAACGGTCCAGAAAGCTGCGACTCACCTCGAAACGCGTCACGAAACCTGATCCGCTCGCGGGCACGTTCCAGTCTCGGGCGATCTGGGTGGCATAGGCCTCGCTGGTAACCGGATAGAAGATCGGCTGATCGGCAAGTCGAGGAGGAAAGGCGCGCATCCCTGCCCTCTGGATCAACTCCAGTTCGCGGGGACCAACCGGACGCCAAAGCGTCACCGTGTCAATTCGTTCGTTCATAGCCGCATCATGTCTTTGACTGATTTCTGGAGCCGTTGAGCCGAGATAGGATACATAAGCGGAGAAACTGAGCAATTGCAGTAACCGGATTGCAAGTGCGCCCTGTCATGGTGCATCTGTGCAGGATAGTCCGGCTGATACCGGACGAAATGGAATGTGATTTTTCGCGACAGCCCGGCAGTCTCTAAATAGCGCCGGGTTTGAGGTCGGAATCGGGGGCAAGCGCCATGTGCGGTATCGTTGGAATTGTCGGTGACTCGCCGGTCGCGCCGCTTATCGTCGATGCGCTGAAAAGGCTCGAATATCGCGGCTATGACTCGGCCGGCGTCGCCACGATCGAGCACGGCAGGCTTGACCGCCGCCGCGCCGAGGGCAAGCTGGTCAATCTCGAGCGCCTGCTGAAGGACGAACCGCTCGACGGCATGATCGGCATCGGCCACACGCGCTGGGCCACGCATGGCGTTCCGAACGAGAGTAATGCGCATCCGCATTTTTCCGACGGCGTCGCCATCGTCCATAACGGCATCATCGAGAATTTCGCCGAATTGCGCGACGAGCTGATGCGCGACGGCTACAGCTTCACCTCGCAGACCGATACCGAAGTCGTCGCGCATCTGGTGGCGCGCGAACTGGCCAGGGGGCTGAAGCCGGTTGAGGCGGCGCACAAGGCGCTGAAGCGGCTGGAAGGCGCCTTTGCGCTCGCCATCATGTTCAAGGGCGACGAGGATCTGATCGTCGGCGCGCGCAATGGCCCGCCGCTCGCGGTCGGTCATGGCGACGGCCAGATGTTCCTTGGCTCCGACGCCATTGCGCTTGCCCCTTTCACCAATTCGATCACCTATCTGGAAGACGGCGACTGGGCGGTGGTGCGCCGCAACGAGGTCGATATCTTCGACATGGGCGGCAACAAGGTCGACCGCAAACGCCAACAGTCGCTCAGCACGAGCTTCATGGTCGACAAAGGCAACCGCCGCCATTTCATGGAAAAGGAAATCCATGAGCAGCCGGAAGTGATCTCGCACACGCTGGCGCATTATGTTGATTTCGTCAGCGGCGTCTCGAAGCCGCTCGACCTGCCGTTCGATTTCGCCAAGATCGACCGGCTGGCGATCTCGGCCTGCGGCACCGCCTATCTCGCCGGGCTGATCAGCAAATACTGGTTCGAGCGCTATGCGCGGCTGCCGGTCGACATCGATGTCGCTTCGGAGTTCCGCTATCGCGAGATGCCGCTGTCGAAGAACGATGCCGCTTTCTTCATCTCGCAATCGGGTGAAACCGCCGACACGCTGGCATCGCTGCGCTACTGCCGCAAGGCTGGCATGAAGATCGGCGCGGTCGTCAATGTGCGCGAATCGACCATGGCGCGCGAATCCGACGTCATCCTGCCGACATTGGCCGGCCCGGAAATCGGCGTCGCTTCGACCAAGGCGTTCACCTGCCAGCTTTCCGTGCTGGCCTCGCTGGCGGTGCGGGCGGGCGTGGCGCGCGGAACGATTTCGCAGGAGCAGGAGAAAACGCTGATACGCGAGCTGTCGGAAGCGCCGCGTTATGCCAACCAGGTGCTAAAGCTCGACGGGCAGATTGAAAAGGTCGCGCGCGACCTCTCGCACTACAAAAACGTGCTTTATCTCGGCCGCGACACCAATTTTCCGCTGGCCATGGAAGGCGCGCTGAAGCTCAAGGAAATTTCCTATATCCATGCCGAAGGCTATGCTGCCGGCGAGTTGAAACACGGCCCGATCGCGCTGATCGACGAGAACATGCCCGTCATCGTCATCGCCCCGCATGACCGCATCTTCGAAAAGACCGTGTCGAACATGCAGGAGGTCGCGGCACGCGGCGGCAAGATCATCCTGATCACCGACAGCAAGGGCGCCGCACACGCTACGGTGAAGACGATGGAGACGATCGTTTTGCCGGACGTGCCGGAAATCATCTCGCCGATCATCTACGCGCTGCCGATCCAGATGCTCGCCTATTTCACCGCCGTGTTCATGGGCACGGATGTCGACCAGCCTCGCAACCTGGCGAAATCGGTAACGGTGGAATAGGTCTCGTTTAAAAACTTCGCCATTCCAAAGCGGCTTGGGGTTCAGTAGTGTCGCGCTGCAAACACACGCTGCGGTGAACCATGTCGGATGCTCTCAAGACCTCAGGCATGACCCGGCTGAGAAACTATTTCCTGACCGGCTTCGTCGTTTGCGCGCCGCTGGCGATTACTGCCTACATTGCTTGGTCGCTGATCGGCTGGGTCGATTCCTGGGTGAAACCCTACATTCCGGTACGCTACAATCCGGACACCTACCTGCCGTTTCCAGTGCCGGGTTTTGGGCTGATCGTTGCCTTGATCCTCATCACCTTCATCGGCTTTATGACCGCCAATATCGTTGGCCGCGCCATCGTCAATTTCGGCGAGCGCCTGCTTGGCCGCATGCCGCTGGTGCGCGGCATCTACCGTTCGCTGAAGCAGATTTTCGAGACCGTGCTGTCGAACAAGGGCGACATGTTCCGCCAGGTCGGGTTGGTCGAATATCCGCGCAAAGGGGTCTGGTCGCTGGTCTTCGTCGCCAGCGAGAAGGAAACCGAGATCAACCAGAAGCTCGACCGGGAAGGCGATCCGCTGATTGCCGTATTCATGCCATGTACGCCCAACCCGACGACGGGCTTTCTGATGTATGTGCCGAAATCCGACATTGTGCTGCTCGACATGACAATCGAGGACGGAGCCAAGCTGATCGTGTCGGCCGGCTTGGTGGCGCCGGCGGTCAAAATGGTGACGGTGAACGGCGAGCAGATCCACGGCGCGCTTGCCAATCCGCCGCTCGACACGATGCCTCAGCCGGCACGCAGGAGCCGCACGGCCTCGTCGCGGCCGAACAGATAGAGCAACAGGCGCAGCGCCGTGCCGCGTTCGGACTGCAGTTCCGGATCACGCGACAGGATCAGCCGCGCATCGTCGCGAGCGGCCTCGAGCAGGTCGGCATGCGCCTCGATGCGCGCCACCTGGAAGCCCGGCGTGCCGGACTGGCGGGTGCCGAGCAACTCGCCTTCGCCGCGCAGCTTCAGATCCTCTTCGGCGATACGGAAGCCGTCCTCGGTCTCGCGCATTACCGATAAACGGCGTTTTGCCGTCTCGCCGAGCGGATCCTTGTAGAGCAGCACGCACGATGAAGGCTTGTCGCCACGCCCGACCCGGCCGCGCAATTGGTGCAGTTGGGCGAGGCCAAAACGCTCGGCATGCTCGATGACCATGATTGTCGCGTCCGGCACATCGACGCCGACCTCGATGACGGTGGTGGCGATCAGGATACGGGTGTCGCCCTGCTTAAAGGCGCGCATCGCCTCGTCCTTGTCGGCGCCTTTCATGCGACCATGCACCAGGCCGACGCGGTCGCCGAACAGCGGCTTCAGCGAGGCAAAACGGTCCTCGGCCGACATCAGCTTGATCTCCTCGGATTCCTCAACCAGCGGACAGATCCAGTAGATTTTCTGGCCATCGGCGACGGCGTCGAGCATGCGTCCGATCAGTTCGTCGAGCCGTTCAAGCGGCAAGGTGACGGTGCGGATCGGCTGGCGGCCGGCCGGCTTTTCCGTCAGCTTCGACACATCCATGTCGCCGAATGCAGTCAGCACCAGCGTCCGCGGTATCGGCGTTGCCGTCATCACCAGCATGTCGGGCGCATCGCCCTTGGCGGTAATGGCAAGGCGCTGATGGACGCCGAAACGGTGCTGCTCGTCGACGACGGCGAACACGAGGTCACGGAACGTCACCGTTTCCTGGAACAGCGCATGGGTGCCGACGACGATGTCGATGTCACCATTGGCCAGCCCGGTCAGCGTGTCGGCACGCTCGCGGCCCTTTTCGCGACCTGTGAGGACGGCGACACGCAGGCCGGCCCGTTCCGCCAACGGCGCAATCGTTGCCAGATGCTGGCGCGCCAGGATTTCGGTCGGCGCCATCAATGCCGCCTGGCCGCCGGCCTCGACGGCACGCGCCATGGCAAGCAGCGCGACCACCGTCTTGCCGGAGCCGACATCGCCCTGCAAAAGGCGCAGCATGCGTTCGGGGTCACCGAGATCGGCGTTGATTTCGGCAAGCGCCATTTCCTGCGACATGGTCAGCGAATAGGGGAGTGCCACGCGCAGTTGTTCGACTATGCGGCCGTCGCCGACGAGTGGCCGGCCAGATAATCGGCGGACCTTGGCCCGCACCAGCGCCAGCGATACCTGGCCGGCCAAGAACTCGTCATAGGCAAGGCGCCGCCACGCTGCGCCGTCGACAGAGACGTCGATCGGGTCGGCAGGATTGTGGATGCGGTTGAGCGCATCGCTGAAAGCAGGAAAGGCATGGCGGCGCCGGAACTCACCGTCCTGCCATTCGGGCAGCACCGGCAGGCGGGCCAGCGCCTGGCCGATGGCCCGGCGCAGCACCTTGCCCGAGAGCCCGGCGGTCAGCGGATAGACCGGCTCGACCAGCGGCAGGTTTTCCGCGTCACCGGCAAGTGCGATATGGTCGGGGTGAACCATGGTCGGGCGGCCGTTGAACCATTCCATGCGGCCGGAGACGACGACATGCTCGCCTGCGGGCATTGCTTTTTCGAGATAGGCGGCATGGGCATGGAAGAAGGTCAGCGCGATCTCGCCGGTGTCGTCATGGGCGTAGACCCGGTACGGGACCGACCTGTTGCCGCGTGGCGGCGGCTGGTGGCGGTCGATGCGGACGTCGAGCGTAACGATGGCGCCTTCCGCCGAGCCGGCGATGCCCGGCCGGTTGCGGCGGTCGATGACAGTATGCGGCAGCACGAACAAGAGATCCCCGGCGCGCGCGGCCCGGTCGCCGAGGTCGGCTGCTACGACTTTTTCGATCAGGGCGCCAACTTTTGGCCCGACCCCGGCAAGCGAGGTGATCGGGACAAACAGCGGATCGAGGAGGGAGGGACGCATGATGTCAGCTTATGTTGCAGCGACTGTAGCGCAAGGCTGACACCGCCTTCTATCCACGCTATATGCGCCGCCTGGGCAAGGATGTTGCAAGATGACTGGAACGAAACGATCAAGCGAGGGGCTCGATGCCCGCCGCCGCAAGCTTCTGTTTCGTTCGTGGCACCGCGGCATGCGCGAGATGGACCTTATACTCGGCAGCTTCGCCGACGCCGAGATCGGCGCCTTGACCGGCGACGAAATCGACCAATATGAGAGGCTCCTCGACATTCCCGACACCGAATTCCTGCCTCTCGTCACTGGCGAACGCCCGGTTCCGGCGGATATCGACTGTGCCGTCCTGCAAAAAATCCTGGCTTCGCGCCGGGAGATGACCTTCTGAACAACGTGTAGCCATGAGCCTTATCCCTACGATCGGTCTGCCGAAAGGCCGCGCCGGCCAGTTCATCGTCGATGGCGTCGCCGACGGCTACGAAGCTTTTGCGCTGGTGCAGACTGCGCACGAGATCGCCCCTGACAAGCCGGTGCTGTTCGTGGCGCGCGACGGGCAGCGTCTGCCTGCGATCGTCGAGGCGCTTGCCTTTGCCGCGCCGGGCCTTCCGGTGCTGGAACTGCCGGCCTGGGACTGCCTGCCTTACGACCGCGTCTCGCCCGGCGCCGACGCCGCCGCAAGGCGGCTCGATGCGCTGGCAGCGATGATCGCGCTGGCGAAGAAGCCGCACCGCGCCGTCGTCCTCACCACGGCGAATGCGCTGTTGCAACGCATTCCGCCGGCTGAACTCGTCGAGGCGCAGACCTTCCACGCCAAACCCGGCAACCAGATAGACATGAACGTGCTGGTGTCGCGGCTGGAGAATTCCGGCTTCGAGCGAGTGCCGACGGTGCGCGGTATCGGCGAATTTGCGGTGCGCGGCGGCATTCTCGATCTCTTCGCGCCCGGCTGGACGGAGGCACTGCGCCTCGATTTCTTCGGCGATACGCTGGAATCGATCCGCGTCTTCGACACCGCAACCCAGCGCACCATCGGCCAACGCAAATCGATGGCGCTGCAGGCGATGAGCGAGGTGGCGCTGACGCCGGAAACCATCAGCCGTTTCCGCCGCGCCTACATCGAAGCCTTTGGTGCGCCCTCCCGCGACGATGGGCTCTATGCGGCGGTCAGCGAGGGCAGGCGGTTTGCCGGCATGGAGCACTGGCTGCCGTTCTTCTATGAGCGGCTGGAAACCGTCTTCGACTACCTGCCCGATGCGCCTGTGGTTTTCGACCATCTGGCGCATGAGGCACTGGCCGAGCGCCACACTCTAATCCTCGACCACTACGAAGCGCGCAAGAAGCAGGCCGACGGCGCCTTGAAGGACGCGGTGCCCTACAAGCCGGTGCCGCCGGATCTGCTCTATCTGTCGCCCGAGAACCTGATTGCCTCGCTTGGCCCGCGCGAGGCGATAGATTTCACGGCCTTCGACGCGCCCGATGCCGGCGCGAAAAAGGTGTTCCATGCCGGCTCGCGCCACGGCCGCAGCTTCGTCGAGGAACGCGCCGATCCTAACGCCAACGTTTTCGACGTCGTCGTCAAACACATTTCCGACGAGCGCGCTGGACGCCGCCGTGTCGTCGTCGCCGGCTGGACTGAAGGTTCGCTCGACCGGCTCGGCCAGATCCTGGTCGAGCATCACCTTGGCAATCTGAAGCCGGTGGCGACGCTTGCCGAAGCCGAAAGGCTTGAGCCAGGGCAGGCGGGACTGGCCGTGCTGCCGCTCGAATCCGGCTTCGAGACTGAGAAACTCGTCGTCGTCGCCGAGCAGGACATTCTCGGCGACCGGCTGATCCGGCGCTCGAAGCGCAAGAAGCCTGCGTCCGACTTCATCGCCGAGGCTTCGGCCTTGTCGTCAGGCGATATCGTCGTCCATGCCGACCATGGCATTGGCCGTTTCATCGGGTTGCGTACCATCGAGGCGGTTGGTGCGCCTCACGATTGCCTCGAGATCCACTATGCCGGCGACGATCGGCTATTCTTGCCGGTGGAAAACATCGAGTTGCTGTCGCGCTATGGCTCGGATTCGGCCGAGGCGACGCTCGACAAGCTTGGCGGTGGCGCCTGGCAATCGCGCAAGGCGCGGCTGAAGAAACGCCTGCTCGACATGGCCGGGCAGCTGATCCGCATTGCCGCCGAGCGGCAAATGCGGGCAGCACCGGCGCTGGTGCCGGCGGAAGGCCTCTATGGCGAGTTTGCAGCGCGTTTTCCCTATGAGGAGACCGATGACCAGCAGACCGCGATCGATTCAGTCGTGGATGATCTAGGCGCCGGAAAGCCGATGGACCGACTGATCTGCGGTGACGTCGGCTTCGGCAAGACCGAAGTTGCACTTCGCGCCGCCTTCATTGGGGCGATGGAAGGCTTTCAGGTGGCCATAGTGGTGCCGACGACATTGTTGTCGCGCCAGCATTTCAAGACTTTCTCGCAGCGCTTCTCCGGCCTGCCGATCCGCGTCGCCCAGGCCTCGCGGCTGGTCGGCGCCAAGGAATTGGCGGAGACCAAGAAGGGCATCGCCGAAGGCCAGATCGACATCGTCGTCGGCACGCATGCACTGCTCGGCTCCTCGATCTCGTTCAAGAATCTTGGTCTGCTGATCATCGACGAGGAGCAGCATTTCGGCGTCAAGCACAAGGAGCGGCTGAAGGATCTGAAGACCGACGTCCACGTTCTGACTTTGTCGGCGACGCCGATCCCACGCACGCTGCAGCTTGCCTTGACCGGCGTGCGCGAGTTGTCGCTGATCGCTACGCCGCCGGTCGACCGCCTGGCGGTGCGCACCTTCATCTCGCCCTTCGATCCGCTGGTCATCCGCGAGACGCTGCTCAGAGAACGCTACCGCGGCGGCCATTCCTTCTACGTCGTACCGCGCATCAGCGATCTCGCGGAAATCCATGATTTTCTGCGCGAATCTGTACCTGAGCTGAAAGTGGCGGTGGCCCATGGCCAGATGCCGCCCGGCGAGCTCGACGATATCATGAATGCCTTTTATGACGGCCAGTACGATGTGCTTTTGTCGACCACCATCGTCGAATCTGGCCTCGATATTCCGACTGCCAACACGCTGATTGTGCATCGCGCCGACATGTTCGGCCTGTCGCAGCTCTATCAGTTGCGTGGCCGCGTCGGCCGTTCGAAGGTGCGCGCCTATGCGCTGTTCACTCTGCCCGCCAACCGCAAGCTAACCGATACAGCCGAGCGTCGGCTGAAAGTGCTGCAGTCGCTCGATACGCTAGGCGCCGGTTTCCAGCTGGCCAGCCACGACCTCGATATCCGCGGCGCCGGCAATCTGCTTGGCGAAGAGCAGTCGGGCCACATCAAGGAGGTCGGCTTCGAGCTCTACCAGCAGATGCTGGAGGAGGCGGTGGCCGAAGTGAAGGATTCCGGCGAGGTGCAGGACGGCGGCTGGTCGCCGCAGATCGCCGTCGGCACGGCGGTGATGATCCCGGAAAGCTACGTCCCGGATCTGCAGCTCAGGCTGGCTCTCTATCGCCGTCTTGGCGATCTCGAAAATACGGAAGAGATCGATGCTTTCGGCGCCGAGCTGATCGACCGGTTCGGGCCGCTGCCGGAAGAGGTAAAGCATCTGTTGAAGATCGTCTTCATCAAGGCGCTTTGCCGCAAGGCCAACGTGGAGAAGCTCGACGCCGGGCCGAAAGGCGTCGTCATCCATTTCCGCAAGCGGGAATTCCCCAATCCGGTCGGGCTGGTCAAGCTCATCGGCGAACAGGGCTCGCTGGCCAAGATCCGACCCGACCAGAGCGTCGTCTTCAGCCGTGACTGGGCGACGCCCGAGAAGCGGCTGGCTGGCTCAGCGGTTGTCATGACGCAGCTGGCGCGGCTGGTGGAGAAGGCGGCGTAGCAGCGCGTCGCTGGTGCTCTGGGCACAGCCGCACCGGCACTTTCGCAGTGCCGTGCTCATTCGCCACGCGACCACTTCCGGTCTAGAATAGGAAATCGGCTTCGTGTATGGAGCCGCGACCCCATATGGGGCGGATTGGCGGGCGATGGCGTCCGTGTGAAAGAGCGTTAGGTGCTTCGATGACGAAATGGTCGCCGAATTCGTGGAGAGCTAAGCCGATCCAGCAGGTTCCTGCCTATCCGGATCTTGCCGCGCTGAGGAACACGGAAGCCCAGCTTGCCACGTTTCCGCCGTTGGTTTTTGCAGGTGAGGCACGCAAGCTGAAGAAGCAGCTTGCAGCCGTCGCTGCCGGTGACGCATTCCTTCTGCAGGGCGGCGATTGCGCCGAGAGCTTCGCCGAGCATGGCGCCGACAATATCCGCGACTTCTTCCGCGTCTTCCTGCAGATGTCGGTGGTGCTGACCTTCGCCGGCGCCCAGCCGGTGGTGAAGGTCGGCCGTGTCGCCGGCCAGTTCGCCAAGCCGCGCTCGTCCGACAATGAGACCAAGGGCGGTGTAACGCTGCCGAGCTATCGCGGCGACATCATCAATGGCATCGAGTTCGACGCCAAGTCGCGCATTCCCGATCCTGCAAGACAGGAGATGGCGTACCGCCAATCGGCGGCGACGCTCAACCTTTTGCGTGCCTTCGCCCAGGGCGGCTACGCCAGCCTGGAGAACGTGCATCAATGGATGCTCGGCTTCGTGTCCGACAGCCCGCAGGGCGAGAAATACGAATCGCTCGCCAACCGCATCACCGAGACGATGGACTTCATGAAGGCCGTCGGCATCACCTCGGAGACCAATTACGCGCTGCGCGAGACGGATTTCTACACCAGCCACGAAGCGTTGCTGCTCGGCTACGAGGAGGCGCTGACCCGCGTCGATTCGACCTCCGGCGACTGGTACGCCACCTCTGGCCACATGATCTGGATCGGTGATCGCACGCGCCAACCCGACCATGCGCATGTCGAATATTGCCGCGGCATCAAGAACCCGCTCGGGCTGAAATGCGGTCCGTCGCTGACGCCGGATGGCCTGTTGCAGCTCATCGACCTGCTCAATCCGGAGAACGAGCCCGGCCGGCTGACGCTGATCGCCCGCTTCGGCTCCGACAAGGTTGCCGACCATCTGCCCAAACTGCTGCGCGCGGTGCAGAAGGAAGGCCGCAGCGTGGTGTGGTCGTCCGACCCGATGCACGGCAATACGATCGAGGCCGCCGGCTACAAGACACGGCCATTCGACCGCATCCTGAAGGAGGTGCAGACCTTCTTCGAGGTGCACCGCGCCGAAGGCACGCATCCGGGCGGCATCCATGTCGAGATGACCGGCAAGAACGTCACGGAATGCACCGGTGGCGCCCGCGCCATCACCGCCGAAGAGCTGCAGGACCGCTACCACACCCATTGCGATCCGCGCCTCAACGCTGACCAGGCGATCGAGTTGGCGTTCCTGGTCTCCGATCTGCTCAAGAAGACCCATCCGGTCCAGCACAAGCAGGCCGTTAACGGCTGATATGATCTGAACTTTGATGTCATTGAAGAAGCGCCGGGCGAAAACCGGCGCTTTTTGTATTCAATCCCGCCGGTGTCGCATTTGCTCGTGCCTAACGCGCGCAAAACTGGAATCCTGCCAGGCGATGGCAATTGCATCGGGAGGCCGACATGGCTGAAAGTCACACCGGATCATGCTTGTGCGGGGCAGTGCGGTTCCAGACACTAGGACCGCTACGCGGTGTCGTCTACTGCCATTGCTCGCAGTGCCGGAAGCAGAGCGGGCATTTTTATGCGGCGACCAACGTTGCCGACCGCGACATTACAATCACCGGCGCGGAGAGCATCACCTGGTACGAGGCCTCTTCGTTCGCCAGGCGCGGCTTCTGCAAGACATGCGGCTCTCTGTTGTTCTGGAAGCCGAGCGATGACGGCTATGTTTCGGTGATGGCAGGGCTGTTCGACGCGCCAACTAGGCTCCAAGGCGAATGTCATATCTTCGTCGGCGACAAGGGCGATTATTACGCCATCGATGACGGGCTGCCGCAGTTCGAGAAGTCGACGCCGTCGATCAAGGTGGCAGACGGCTGATTCTTTGCAGAGGCCGCCTTATTCCCTTGGTCCAGCCATTGCGCTATCCCCTGCCGGTGATTCCGAAGGGTTTTGGCATGCAGCGACTGATCGACGCTTTTTACAATTCGGTGCGGGCGTTTCGCAAACTGGCCGCCGGCGAGGAGGCCTTCCAGCTGGAGCTGACGCTGCTCGTGCTTGCCTTGCCGCTCGGCTGGTTCCTTTCGGAATCGTGGCGCGGCTATGCGTTGCTGATCGGCGCGGTGCTGCTCATGATCATGATCGAGGTGCTGAACACCGGCATCGAGGCGGCATGCGACGCGTTCAGCCGCGAATTCAACGTCGATATCCAACTGGCCAAGGATTGCGGTTCGCTGGCGGTGCTGATTTCGGTGGTGATCGCTGCCGGGGTATGGGGCGTCGCCGTCATCGAGCGGATCCTCGGGGTACCGATCTGACGTTTCAGACACTACATGCAGGTCAACTGAGGGGCCCGACATGGCCGATACCACCGGATTTCTGTTGCTTGAACGTGAGGGCCTGCCGGACGATCTGCGCTGGCTGGTCGAAAAATATCCGCGCGAGGACTGGCAGGCGCATGCCAATATCCACGGCATAGCCAATATGTGGCTGCAGCGGCACGACATGTTCCGCGAGCTTGGCGGCATGCTCACCAATGGTATCGGCGATTATCGAGAAAGTAGGCTGAACGCGCCGGAATTCGCGCGCTGGTTCGCGCCGCGCCTCAACCATTTCCTCGGCAATCTCGACGGCCATCACAATGTCGAGGACCATCATTATTTCCCGGTCTTCGCCAGGGCCGAGACCCGTCTGAAGCGCGGCTTCGAGATTCTCGATGCCGATCACCACACAATCCATGAGGGACTGGAGCGCAATGCCGAGGCGGCAAATGCCTTCATCCGCACGCTTCAGAAGAGCGAAGACAAACAGCGTTTCGCCGCCGATGCCTATGCCGACGAGAACGGCCGGCTGATCGCCATGTTGACCCGGCATCTTGCCGACGAGGAAGACCTGATCATTCCGCTGATCCTCGAGAAGGGTGATCGCGCGCTCGGCATTGATTGACGATCAGCTTCCCTTGTGGAGTTCCTTCTTGGCGACGATATGGGCCGCGAGCCAGCCGAGGATGGCCACAACGAGGCCGATTGCCAGAGCGATCAGTAATCGCTCGTGACGAGCCAGCGCTTGGCCGACGATGTGCTCCGCGCCCAGCCCGAAGACATAACCGACAGTGCAGAACAGTGCCGCCCAGACCACCGATGAGATGGCGTTGAGGATGACGAAGCGCGCCGCCGCAATGCCCGACAGCCCGGCGGCGATGCCGCCGACCAGGCGGAGGCCATAGATGTAGCGGTTCGACAGCACGAAAATGTTGGGATGAGAGGTGACAAGGCGATAGGCGTGGCTGAAGCCCGGCCGGGCTCGGAGCCTGATCACGAATTTATGGTCGGCGAAGCTCCGTCCCAAGATGAAGAAGAACGTGTCGCCACCGAAGGCGCCGAGCGCGGCTGCGAGAAACGCCTGCCACGGGATGAAGACATGCTGATGCGCAAAAAAACCGCCAAGAATTGCGGCGCTTTCGCCCTCTGCGACGCAGCCCAGAAAAACCGCGACCAATCCATATTGCTCAATGAGACGATGGATGACTTCCGTCATGAAGACGTTCGCTGCTTCGACAGAATGTCGTCGATGCGCTTCACCTGCTCGGCCAGCCGGGCGATCTCGTCTCGCATGCCGATGATCTGGCTGTGGCGCAGTTCGTCGAGCTTTTCGTGTAACGCCATGATCTCGATCTCGGCCTTGAGATTAACCTCATAGTCGTGGGCGGCGTCGATTCGATCGCGCTCCGTCTGGCGGTTTTGCGCCATCATGATCACTGGCGCCTGCAGGGCGGCAACCATGGAAAGCACGAGATTGAGGAAGATGAAGGGATAGGGATCGAAGGCGGCGCGCGACAAGAGCCAGACATTGCCTGCCGTCCACAGGATCAGGAAGCCAATGAATGCCAGGATGAAGGACCAAGAGCCGCCGATCCGGGCGATGGTGTCGGCCAGGCGATCTCCAAACGTCTGGTGAAAGGCGACGGCCTTGTTGGTGTCCTTGGAGATCGTGGTGCGCTCGAGCGTAGATTGCAGTACCCGGCTTTCGAGCGCGCTGAGGCCGTCCGGCTTTCGCTTCAGCCAGCGGCTTGCCAGGTCCTCGATCGTTTTGTTCATCGTCGCCTCCGTCGTCCGCGATGAGGTAGAAGCTGCCGGTTCCTACGGGAAGTGGTAGATTGACGCGATGGGGTCAGGAAACAATGGTGGATTTTCAGAAAATTCGCGCCCGTGCAGCGAAGCGCAAAGGCGGTGAGGCAGCGCTGACGTCGCTGCTGGGTCCTATGCCCGACAATGCCGCGGTGGCAAGGATTACGGACGACCGGATCCTGTCGACCATGGCCGAGCGGGTTTTTGCCGCCGGCTTTGTCTGGCGCGTCATCGAGCAGAAATGGCCGGGTTTCGAGGAAGCATTTCTTGGCTTCGAGCCGAAGCGGCTGCTGTTCCAGCCTGACGATTTCTGGCACGATCTCACAGCCGACAAGCGCATCGTCCGCAATCCGCAGAAGATCAAATCCGTACGCGACAACGCAGCCTTCGTCGAGCGCGTGTCGAAGGAGCATGGCAGCTTCGGCAAGTTCCTGGCCAATTGGCCGGCGGATGACCAGGTCGGATTGATGGCCTATCTCGGCAAGCATGGCAGCCGGCTCGGCGGCAATACCGGCCAGTATTTTCTGCGCTGGCTGGAGTGGGACGCCTTCATCGTCTCGGCCGACATGGCGGCAGCGCTGCGCGACGCCGGGCTCGACCTCGCGCAGAGCCCGACATCGAAGAAGGACCTGGACAAGATCCAAGTGCAGATAAACGCCTGGGCGGCGGAAACCGGGCTGCCGCGCCGGCACATTTCGCGCATTCTGGCAATGTCGATCGGCGAGAACCATCCGCCGGAAGCCTTGCGCGAATATATGGGCGAATAGGATCGACTGTTTGGTCCAAACGAACGCCATTGCCCGACGAATTTTGCCGCGCTAAACCCACGGGCATGATAGACAAGACCGCTCCAGACATATTGCGCATCGCCGTCGCCCAGCTCAATCCGACGGTCGGCGACGTCGCCGGCAATCTTGCCAAGGCACGCGAGGCGAGGGCGGATGCCGCCCGCCAAGGCGCCGACCTCGTGCTGTTTACCGAGCTTTTCCTTGCCGGCTATCCGCCTGAGGATCTGGTGCTGAAGCCTGCCTTCCTGAAGGCCTGCGAGCGGGCGGCGCAGGATTTCGCCGGCGATACCGCCGACGGCGGCCCGGGTTTCGTCATCGGCACGCCGTTGAAGCGCAAGACCGGCACGCACAATTCGATCATCTTTGCCGACGGCGGCAAGATCCTTGCCGAACGCTACAAGCTCGATCTGCCGAATTACGGTGAGTTCGACGAGAAGCGCGTCTTCCAGGCCGGCCCCGAGATCCAGGGGCCGGTCAATTTCCGCGGCGTACGCGTGGGAGTGCCGATCTGCGAAGATATCTGGGGCGAGGTTGCCGTCTGCGAGACGCTGGCCGAAAGCGGCGCGGAAATCCTGCTGGTCCCGAACGGCTCGCCCTATTACCGCGGCAAGGTCGACGTCCGCCACCAGATCGTTATCCGCCAGGTCATCGAATGCGGACTGCCGATTATCTATGCCAACCAGCTTGGCGGTCAGGACGAGCTGGTTTTCGATGGCGCATCGTTTGCCATAGGTTCTGACAAGACGCTGGCCTTCCAGATGAGCCAGTTCGAGGAGACGGTCAACGTCACCACCTGGAAGCGAAAGAATGACATCTGGGTCTGCTCTGACGGACCGATGTCGAAAATCCCGGAGAAGGAGGAGGCCGACTACCGCGCCTGCATGTTGGGCCTGCGCGATTACGTCAACAAGAACGGCTTCAAGAATGTCGTGCTCGGCCTCTCAGGCGGCATCGATTCGGCGATCTGCGCGGCACTTGCCGTCGACGCGCTCGGCGAGGAACGGCTGCGCGCCGTGATGATGCCTTACCGCTACACTTCGAAGGACTCGCTCAAGGATGCCGAGGACTGCGCCCGCGCACTCGGCTGCCGCTACGATATCGTGCCGATCTTCGAGCCGGTCGAAGGTTTCCTGCACGCGCTGACGCAGCTTTTCGAGGGCACCAAGGAAGGTATTACCGAGGAGAACCTGCAGAGCCGTGCACGTGGCACTATCCTGATGGCGATTTCCAACAAGTTCGGCTCGATGGTGGTCACCACCGGCAACAAAAGCGAGATGTCGGTCGGCTACGCGACGCTCTACGGCGACATGAATGGCGGCTTCAATCCGATCAAGGATCTTTACAAGATGCAGGTCTATGCATTGTCGCGTTGGCGCAACGCGCATGTGCCGCCGGGTGCGCTCGGTCCGTCCGGCGAGGTGATCCCGACCAACATCATCGACAAGGCGCCCTCGGCGGAACTGCGAGAGAACCAGACCGACCAGGATTCGCTGCCGCCCTATCCAGTGCTCGATGACATATTGGAGTGTCTGGTCGAGAACGAGATGGGCGTCGACGAGATCGTTGCGCGCGGCCATGACCGGGCGACGGTGGCGCGTGTCGAGCACCTGCTTTACGTCGCAGAATACAAGCGCCGGCAGGCGGCGCCCGGCGTGAAGATCACCAGGAAGAACTTTGGCCGCGATCGCCGTTATCCCATCACCAACCGGTTCAGGGATCGCGGGTAGGCCATTGGCCTGCGTAACGGTTTAGCCATGGCCGACCTTGAAATCAGCTTTGACCCGTCGCGGATCGACTTCCGGGCGACGTCCGACATTTTGAAGGAGAGCTATTGGGGCAGCGGCCGCAGCGATGAACTGCACCGCCGCGCTTTTGCCAACTCACTGTGCGTCGGCGCCTATGTCGGCGGCAATCAGGTCGGCTTCGGCCGGGCGATCACCGACCGTACGGTATTTGCCTATCTCGCCGACATAATTGTCTGGCCCGGGTATCGCGGACAAGGCATCGGAACCCGGCTTGTCCAGGCGCTTATCGACCACTCGGACGTCAAGACGGTCACGCATTGGAGCCTGTCGACCAACGACGCCCATGCGGTTTACGAGAAGCTCGGCTTCAGGCCTTCCACCGATGGCCGCTATATGCGCCTCGACCGCATCCCGGCAACCTGAACAGAGGCAGCGCACAACCCGCGATTGTTGCAAAATCGTCTCACTGCTTGGACCAGATGCGCTTTTGGCTATCTACTGACTTGGCGCGGCGTTGAGGCGTCTCTATAAACACCTCTCCGCGATTCCCCTTCAGGAGGAACCGAATGCCAGGATTTGACATCGTTATGCGAGGCTGCGAAGCCTAGGTCTTGGTCAGTGCGCCGCGAGATAGCCTCGCGGCAAGGCTGAACCGAGGCAGGTATTTCGCCGCTGCCGGTCGCCGCCCCTCTACAGGGCCGCCAAATACGCCAAACCTCCGCATCTCCGGGCGCCAAACGGCGCCGACGCGGTTTTTCAATTTCTACTTTCGTGGGATCGGGCTCGTTTGCGCCCGAATGACATCATGACTCGTTTTCGAATAGATTTGCGCGCGGGCGCCTTTCGCAGCGTTCTTGGCTTCACGCTCAGCCATTGGCGGTGTCAGCCGTGGCGGCTTGCCGGCATTATGGGCACATTCCTGCTGTCGACCTTGGCCGACGTGCTGACGCCGCTCTATTCCGGCCGGCTGGTGGATGCCGTCGCCAGCAGTGCTGCGGCCGACGATGTTGCGTGGAACGCGGCGACAGCGGCCTTTTCGATGCTGGTGGCCCTGGCGCTCACCGGTGTCGTGCTGCGCAATCTCGCCTTCATGGCCATTGTCGAGCTGACGTTGAAGATGATGGCGGATATCGCCGCCGACGCCTTCCACCGCGTCCAGCGCTTCTCCACCGACTGGCACGCCAACAGCTTCGCCGGATCGACGGTGCGCAAGATAACGCGCGGCATGTGGGCGCTCGACCTGCTCAACGACACGATCCTGATCGCGCTGCTGCCATCGGTCGTCATGCTCGTCGGCTCGACGCTGCTGCTTGGCTGGTTCTGGCCGCTGATGGGTGCTGTCGTCGCCACCGGTTCGGTTCTGTTCATCGCGGTGACGACGATGCTGTCGCTTGGCTATGTGGCGCCCGCGGCAAGGCTTGCCAATGCGTGGGATACACGGCTCGGCGGCTCGCTGGCCGACGCGGTAAGCTGCAACGCCGTGGTCAAGGGTTTTGGCGCCGAGGAACGCGAGGAGACGCGGCTTGCCGAGGTCGTCGCCAAATGGCGCGGTCGCACGCGCCGCACCTGGATGCGCGGCACCGTCAACGGCACCACGCAAGGGACGATGCTGCTGCTTTTGAGGGCAGCGGTCATCGGGTTCTCCCTGCTGTTGTGGTCGTGGGGGCAGGCGAGCGCCGGCGATGTCGCCTTCGTGCTGACCTCATTCTTCGTGCTGCAAGGCTATCTGCGCGACATCGGCACACATATCCGCAATCTGCAGCGCTCGATCAACGACATGGAGGAACTGGTCGACTTCCAGTCCGAACCACTCGGCATCGAGGATCGGCCCGGAGCCAAACCGATCCGGATCACCGATGGCCGTATCACCTTCGACAATGTCACGTTCCACTATGGCAGCCACCGCCTGCCGCTCTATCGCGACTTTTCGGTGGACATCGCGCCGGGCGAACGGGTTGGGCTGGTTGGCCATTCGGGCTCCGGCAAGACGACATTCGTCAAGCTGATCCAGCGCCTCTACGACGTGACTGCGGGCAATATCCTGATCGACGGCCAGGATATTGCGAATGTGGCGCAGGCGTCGCTGCGCGCACAGATCGCAATCGTCCAGCAGGAGCCGATCCTGTTTCACCGGTCGCTGGCCGAAAACATCGCCTATGCTCGGCCGGCCGCCACGCAGGCCGAGATCGAGCACGCGGCGCGATTGGCCAGCGCGCATGACTTCATTGCCAATTTGCCGAAAGGCTATGGCACGCTGGTCGGCGAGCGTGGCGTAAAGCTATCGGGTGGTGAGCGTCAGCGCGTTGCAATCGCACGCGCCTTTCTTGCCGATGCGCGCATTCTCATCCTGGATGAGGCAACGTCGAGCCTCGATTCGGAATCGGAGGTGCTGATCCAGCAGGCGATGGAGCGGTTGATGGTCGGCCGCACGACGCTGGTCATTGCCCACCGGCTGTCGACGGTGCGGGCGCTGGACAGGCTTTTGGTGTTCGATCGCGGCCGCATCGTCGAAGAGGGCTCGCATGACCAACTGATCCGGCTGCAAGGCGGCATCTACCGCCGGCTGTTCGAACGCCAGGCGCTTGAACTGACCAAAGGCCTGGTGATCTGACGGTTGCGGTGCCGCGCGTCTTGATAGACGTGCGGCGCTGCAGTCTTTTCTTCGCCTTTGTCATGTTCTATGTCTGCCGCCGAGCGCGGGGGCGCGTCTTGTCAACAGCAAAACCATCCGGTACGCCCCGCTCATGACAGTTACCGTCCGTTTCGCCCCGTCACCGACCGGCCGCATCCATATCGGCAATGCGCGCACCGCTTTGTTCAATTGGCTGTTCGCCATCAAGAACAAAGGCCGCTTCATCCAGCGCTTCGACGACACCGACGTCGCCCGTTCGACGCAGGAGTTTTCCGACGCTATCCTATATGACCTGCATTGGCTGGGCATCTTCCCCGATGCCACGGAGTACCAGTCGCGGCGGGTCGAAATCTACGATGCCGCACTGGAGAGGCTGAAGGAGGCGCGCCTCGTCTATGCTTGCTATGAGACGCCTGAAGAGCTCGACCTGAGGCGCAAGGTGCGCCGCACGCGTGGCCTGCCGCCAGTCTATGGCCGCGAGGCGCTGACGCTGGCACCCGAGCAGGTGGCGGAATATGAGGCCGATGGCCGGCGGCCGCACTGGCGCTTTCTGCTGCCCAACTTCAGCAGCGATCCGCTACAGCCGGAGCGCACCGAAATCGACTGGAACGACCTGGTGCGCGGCGAAGAGACCGTCGACCTCGCCTCGCTTTCAGACCCGGTTCTGCGGCGTGAGGACGGCACCTACCTCTACACATTGCCTTCGGTTGTCGACGACATCGACATGGGCGTCAGCCATGTCATTCGCGGCGACGACCACGTCACCAATACCGGCGTCCAGATAGCCCTGTTCCGAGCACTTGGCGCGGAGCCGCCGGTGTTCGGCCACCACAATCTCCTGACAACGGCATCAGGCGAGGGACTTTCGAAGCGCACCGGCGCGCTGTCCATCCAGAGCCTGCGTGAGAGCGGCATCGAGCCGATGGCGATCGCTTCGCTGGCGGTGCTCGTCGGCACCTCGGAAAACGTCGTGGCGGTGCCAACGATGGCCGAGCTAGTCGAGCGCTTCGATCCGGCTGCAACATCGAAATCCGCCGCCAAATTCGACCCGGACGAGCTCTTCGTGCTCAACCGCACGCTGCTGCATCACATGCCGTTTTCCGAGGCGCGCGACCGGCTGATCGTGCTCGGCATCTCCGGCGAACAGGCCGAGTCTTTCTGGCTGGCCGTGCGCGGCAATCTCGACAGGCTGGCCGATGCGGCGATCTGGTGGCGTACGCTTCGAGACGGTCCAGAGGAGCCGGCGGAGTTTTCCGACGAGGACCGCGACTTTCTTCGCCAGGCATTCGAGTTGCTGCCGGAAGAGCCTTGGAACGGCACCGTCTGGAAGGACTGGACGGGCAAGATCCGAGCGGCGAGCGGCCGTAAGGGCAAGGCGCTGTTCATGCCGCTCAGGCTGGCGCTTACGGGACAGCCTTCGGGTCCGGAGCTTGCAGATCTGTTGCCGCTGCTGGGTCGGGAAGGAACGTTGGCCCGACGACCCTGACCTTGCGCTGCTCCGGCGGCGGCAGCGATGTCGGCGAGGGCACAGGTTTGACAGCAAGCCGTTTGATCGCCTCACGGTCGAGGCCGCCTTCTGCATTGGCCAAGGTCTCCGGGTCGGCGGCCGGATCAGGCCTAGCAACCGGCAGCGGAACGAACGGGGTGGTCGCCACGTTCGCCTCAGATTGTCCCGGGGTTGGCGGGTTGCCGGCAATGATCTCGAAATTTTGCCCCGCATTGCAGCCGCAGGTCGGCGGCCGCGGCATGTCGGATTGCTTGTAGAGGTAGGCCGTCGGCAGTTCGATATAAGGCCTGCCCGTCACCGAAGACGTCATCGACGCCGAATCGCTGTTCACGCCGCGCGTGTAGAAAACCTGCATCTCGGTGCCGGGGCAGCTCGATTCGCAATTCTTCTGATCGCGCTCGAAATCGCCCAGCGAGGCAGCATTCGACATCGGGAAGAAATAGCCGTCGCAGGTCCGCACACACATGGTGCGGAATTCGCCTTGGGGCTGGCCCATGTCGGCGCTGTTGAGCACGGTGCGGATGTTGCCCGGCTGGCTCAGTTCTTCAGCCTGGTCGGCCTCTTCGGGCTGACTGCCCAAAAGCTGGTCGAGCAGGTTTCGCTTGCCGTTTTCACGGTTGGCTTCGCGGACCGGCGGGGGCGTCGGCGCCGCCGCATCATCGCGGCAGCCATTGGCGTCAAGCAACGTCAATATGCGCGCACGATCACGTCGCGAACCACCGCCGGCAAGGTCGCCGCGCTTGGCCTGCAGGGCGTCGAGATTGGCTGCCATGCGATCGATGGTGGCGTCGAGTGCTGCGCATGCGTTGGCGTTGCGGCGAGACAGCGAAAAGCCGCAGCCGGCGCTGCTGGCCTGCCTGACGGCCTTTGAAATCTGCTGGCGCTGCCGGACGATTGCGTCGTCATATTTCCTGAGCAATGCCGGTTTGCCGCCGCCACCACGAGAAGCGGCGGCAAGATCGGCTTCAAGCTGGCGGCAGAGGCGGGAAGCGGCCTGTGCCTGAGTGGCGGCAATGCCGCACAGCACCACGGCGCCGAGCAGCGCAGCGGCCCGCGTCAGCTTCCAACTTGCGCCCGTCATCCCTCCGGAACTCCGACTGCCTGTCGTTCAGAAAGCTACCGCGCTTGCGGTTAACCGTTTGTTTAGCATACCGCCGATTCCGCCTTCAGCCCAAATCGGCGATGGCTTGCGCCTTGTGCGCGGCTTCGATCACGACCGGTGCTGTCATATCGACTACGCCACACGACATATTCGGACAGAGCCAGATCCGCGACATCCTGGCGTTGCACGAAAAAAGGCGTATTCGCCCAGAAGAATGCCCGGATCCAGCAATGCCCGGAGGCTTGGCATGACCGCGATTACCCGTCGAGCCGCACTGCAATTTGGTCTTTTGTGCCTGGCGATGCCGGTTGCCTTGGCGCAGGAAAAGCCCATCACGCCGGATTGGGGTACCAAATTGGTCGAAGCTGCCCGTGAGCAGATCGGCGTCACCACACTCTACGATCCGACCTATACACGCCTGGCCTATCCGGGCGGGGACGTTGAGCCCGAGCGGGGTGTGTGCACGGATGTCGTGATCCGTGCCTATCGCCGCGCCTTCGATCTCGACCTGCAAAAATTGGTGCATGAGGATATGCGGGCCAATTTTGCCGCCTATCCGAAGGCTTGGGGCTTGAAAGCGCCGGACCGCAACATCGACCACCGCCGTGTGCCCAATCTTGCGGTCTATTTCGAGCGGCGCGGTGCCGCCTTGCCCGTCAGCCAAGACCCCGCCGATTATCGGCCTGGGGATCTCGTCGCCCAGATGCTGCCCGGCAATCTGCCGCATATTGCCATCGTGTCGTCCAATCGCTCCACATTGGTACCGACAAGAAGACTGGTCATTCACAATATCGGCGGCGGCGCCAGGGAAGAGGACACTTTGTTTGCCTTCAGGCAGACAGGGCATTTCCGGTTCAAGCCAATCTGAGAAGGCCCATGGCTAGCCCAGCTCGACGATGGCTTGCGCCTTATGCGCGGCTTCGACCACTGCCAGTGCCGTCATGTTGACGACACCGCGCGACGTCACCGACGGCGTCAATATGTGCGCCGGGCTGTCGGTGCCGAGCAGGATCGGGCCGACATGCAGCGCGTCCATCATCGTGCGCAGCGCGGTCAGCGTGATGTTCGCCGAATCGAGATTGGGGAACACCAGCAGATTGGCTTCGCCCTTCAGCCGCGAATGCGGATAGACGCGCTGGCGCAGCTGCTCCGACAGTGCCGAGTCGGCATGCATCTCGCCGTCGCATTGCAGGTCGGGCGCGATGCGCGCCAGGATCGCCGCCGCCTGCCGCATCTTCATGGCGCTTGGCGAATCGCGGGAGCCGAAATCCGAATGCGAAAGCAGGGCTGCCTTGGGCTCGATGCCAAAACGCTGAATCTCCTCGGCCGCCAGAACGGTCATCTCCGCAATCTCCTCGGCGGTCGGATCGACGGAGACATGGGTATCGGTGAGGAAAATGATGCCGCGCTGCGAAATCAGCATGGAAAGCGTCGACAGGTCGCGATCCCTAATGCCGGCGCGTGGCCCGATGATCAGCGTGACGTTGCGCAAATGGCGCTCGAAACGGCCCTCAAGGCCACAGACCATGGCGTCGGCGTCGCCGCGCTTCAGGGCAAGGGCGGCGATCACCGTATTGTCGGTGCGCACCATGGTGCGTGCCGCTTCCGTAGTCACCCCACGGCGGCCGGCAAGCTCGATCAAAAGGTCGACATAGTGGCGGTAACGCGGATCATCTTCCGGGTTGATCAGGCCGAAATCGACGCCCGGCTTGATGCGCAGCCCATAGCGTTTCAACCGCACCTCGATGACGTGCGGGCGGCCGATCAGGATCGGTTCGGCTATGCCTTCCTCGAGCACGACCTGCGCGGCGCGAAGCACGCGCTCGTCCTCGCCGTCGGCATAGATGACGCGCTTGGCGCTTGACGTCTTGGCCATCGAGAACACGGGCTTCATGACCAGGCCGGAGCGGAAGACGAAGCGGTTCAGCTTGTCGATATAGGCGGCGAAATCGGTGATCGGCCGGGTCGCGACGCCGGTCTCGCAGGCTGCCTTGGCAACGGCGGGGGCAATGCGCAGGATCAGCCGCGGATCGAAAGGCGAGGGGATCAGGAACTCCGGGCCGAAGATCGGCGTCTCGCCGGAATAGGCGCGCGCGGCAACGTCGGACGGCTCTTCGCGGGCAAGCGCTGCGATCGCCCGAACGGCGGCCATTTTCATCTCTTCGTTGATGGCACTTGCGCCGCAATCCAGCGCGCCACGGAAGATGTAAGGAAAACAGAGTACGTTATTGACTTGATTGGGGAAATCGGAGCGGCCGGTGCAGATCATCGCATCGGGTCGCGCCGCCCGTGCCGCTTCCGGCATGATCTCGGGATTGGGGTTGGCCAGCGCCAGGATCAACGGCTTGGGCGCCATGTGGTGCAGCAATTCCGTCTTCAGCACGCCGGCGGCAGACAGGCCGAGAAACACGTCGGCGCCGGGCAGAACGTCGGCCAGCGCGCGCGCCTCGGTGTCCTTCACATAAGGGTCTTTCCAGCGGTCCATCTCCTCGACGCGGCCCTTATGGGCGACGCCGAACCGGTCGGTGACCCAGATGTTTTCGACCCGCGCGCCGAGCGAGACCAGAAGGTTGAGGCAGGCGAGCGCCGCAGCACCTGCGCCCGACGTGACGATCTTGATGTCCGAGATCGACTTGCCGGCGAATTCCAGCCCGTTGAGCACGGCGGCAGCGACGATGATGGCGGTGCCGTGCTGGTCGTCATGGAAGACCGGTATGCCCATGCGCGCTTTCAACTGCTCCTCGACCTCGAAGCATTCAGGCGCCTTGATGTCTTCCAGGTTGATGCCGCCGAAGGTCGGCTCCAGTGCCGAGATCGTCTCGACCATGCGCTCGATGCCCGGTGCATCGATCTCGATGTCGAAAACGTCGATGCCGGCGAATTTCTTGAACAGCACCGCCTTGCCTTCCATCACCGGCTTGGAGGCGAGCGGACCGATATTGCCGAGGCCCAGCACCGCCGAACCGTTGGTGACAACGCCGACCAGATTGGCGCGGGCTGTATAGTCGGCAGCGGTTGCCGGGTCGTCGCGGATTTCAAGGCAGGGGGCAGCTACACCCGGCGAATAGGCAAGCGCCAGGTCGCGCTGATTGCCCAGTGGCTTCGTCGCCTGGATTTCCAGCTTTCCGGGACGGGGGTGCTTATGGAAATAGAGCGCTGCTTCGTCGAGGTCGGATCGAGCCGCCTTCTTGCTTTCGCCTGTCATGACGGCCGCCTCCTCAGTTCAGTCCGTTTGATGTTTTGAGTCTCTTAGCATGCAGCCGAGGCTTTTCGAGAGGTGATATGTCGCAAGCGCGAGCTTACGGCTTGCACCGCCCGCCGGCCTGTACGGTCTGCCATTGAAATGTTGGGGCGATAGGCGCGTTGCTGGAGCGAGCTGCGAGCCGAATGTCTGCTTCAGGTGGTTTGCGGACGATTAGGTATTCTTTCGCTAGTTCGCTGTGGGGCTGTTGCTCCTATAAAGTGCACGAAAGAAACTCTTGGAATAGCGATCGTACCAAGCGGCAGCCCACTCGCCGACAAGTCGCTCTGTCGACGACACCCTACGCCGGTAGTCGACTGTTCGGCGGATACCTCCTTCTTCCTCAAGCTCGATGTCCAGGTGAGTAAACTTTGGGGCCGCATCCGAAAACCTGAGATACATGTATGCAAACACCGCGATATGACGTTTACCCATTGATAAGCAACGATTTTCAATCGCCACCACCGCAGACTGGACTGTGGCGAAATCCTCTAGCCTAACCGCTCGTTCTAGACGAACGAAGTCAAGGAACAATCTCCGGTCGGTAATTGCAAGGTTGCCGTCGGCCGTGTCTCGAACCCCGTGCGACAGCAGTTTTTGCGCAACAAAGCGATAAATAGACGCCATTCGCCGGTCTCATTTTCATTTGCGAGGCAGGACATAGCATGCGGACTAACCCTAGTTCTTGTGAACTGAGCGCCCTTTTTGAGGTCGTCTCCCACTATTCAGTGGGCATTGAGCATTGGATTCTCGCTAGAACGCACTGACATAGAGGCCGCCGTCGACCGGTATGTTCTGACCGGTCAGGTAACCGGCATGGACCGAGCACAGGAAGGCGCAGATCTGGCCGAATTCCTCCGGTGTACCGAGCCGTTTGGCCGGAACGTTGGCTGCTGCTTGCGCTTTGCGCGCGGCGGCCGCTGCCGGATCTTCGGGCGTGCCGGCCTCCTTCGGATCACGCAGCCGGTCGGTGTCGAGCTTGCCTGGCAGCATGTTGTTGATCGTCACGTTGCGGTCGGCCACCGTGCGCGCGACGCCGGCGAGGAACGAGGTGAGGCCGGCGCGGGCGCCGGACGACAGGTCGAGGCCGGGGATAGGCACATAGACCGACAGCGAGGTGATGTTGACGATGCGGCCGAAGCCGCGCGCCGCCATGCCGTCGATCACGGCCTGAACCAGCTCGACAGGGGTCACCATGTTCTGGGTGACGCCCTCGAGGATCTTTTCGCGGTCGAGCGCGCGGAAATCGCGAAACGGCGGACCGCCATTGTTGTTGACGAGGATGTCGGGATCGGGGCAGGCGGCAAGCAGCGCCTTCTGGACATCGGGCTTGGATACGTCGCCGACGATTTCGGTCACCTTGACGCCGAATTTCTCGCGCAGTTCAGCGGCGGTTTTGGCCAGCACGTCGGCGTTGCGGCCATTGATCACCAGATCGCAACCTGCCTCTGCCAGTGCCATGGCGCAGCCGCGTCCCAAGCCTTTGCTCGAAGCGCAGACGATGGCCTTCTTGCCGCGAATGCCGAGATCCATGGTGATTTTCTCCTCTGATTGCCGCGGCAACCTATCCGGATGGCTGGACCAATCGCAACCGTCATACGGTTGTTGCATGAATCGGGGCATAGGCTCAGGCGAAAGCAACGGTGACAAATGATGTCCGGCGCAGAGCCTCGCACTTTCCGCAGCATGTTCATCTCCGACGTCCATCTCGGATCGAAGGCGGCGAAGGCCGAATTCCTGATCGATTTCCTGCGCCATCACGATGCCGATATCATCTATCTCGTCGGCGACATCGTCGACGGCTGGCGCCTGAGACGAAGCTGGCATTGGCCGCAAAGCCATAACGACGTGATCCAGAAATTGCTGCGCAAGGCGCGCAAGGGCGCCAGCATCACCTACATCGCCGGCAACCATGACGAGTTCGCGCGACAGTTCCAGGGCGTTCATTTCGGCGGCATTGTCGTCGCCGACCGCGCCATCCACGAGACCGCCGACGGCAAACGCCTTCTTGTCATCCATGGCGACCAGTTCGACACCGTCGTCCATAATGCGCGCTGGCTGGCCTATCTCGGCGACTATGCCTACGACGCGGCGATGCTGCTCAACCGCGTCATCACACGTCTGCGCCAGGTGCTCGGCCTACCTTACTGGTCGTTCTCGTCCTGGGCCAAGGTCAAGGTCAAGAAGGCGGTGAATTTCATCGGCTCGTTCCAGACCGTGCTGACCGAGGAGGCGCGCCGCTCGCATGTCGACGGCGTGATCTGCGGGCACATCCACCATGCCGCGATCGAAAGCTATGAGGACGTGCAATACATCAACACGGGCGACTGGGTGGAGAGCTGCACGGCGGTGGTCGAGCATTTTGACGGCAGGATGGAGATCCTGCACTGGGCGCATGTCCTGCCGGAGACTCCGGTCGGCAGCGAGGTGCTCGTGCCGATCGACATCAAGGGCAGGGCAGTCCAGGCGGCTTGACCAAATCCGGCCGCATCTCGCTTCAATCGGTTAGTCCAGCGGTTTCATCGACTTTTTCGCCGTGTTAAGCAGCGGCAGGTGTGGCGGGCCGACCCGGCTGAATGCCGTGCCGACGGATCGCCTGTCAATGTCCTCGCTGCCGCCGCTTTCGCCCGAACAGCTCGTCAAGCCACGCCATTTCGAACTGCGCATGAGCTTGATCTTCTTTACGCTCTTCGTTCCGCTCGGGACGCATGTGCCGTATTTCCCGCTGTGGCTGCAGGCGAAGGGGTTCCATGCCGAACAGATAGCCGTGATCCTCGCCGCGCCGATGTTCCTGCGCGTGGCGACGACGCCTTTTCTTACTGCGCTGGCAGACAAAGCGAGCGACCGCGTCAATGTCTATGTTGCGCTGGTCGCCGCATCGCTGATCCTGTCCGCCGGCTACCTCCTGCCGCCGACCTACGCAACGGTACTTGCCGTGTCGCTGGCCCTGACGGTCGTCTGGACGCCGCATTCGCCGATTGCCGATTCGCTCGCCCTTTCAGGTGTTCGCCGCTTCGGCTCGAATTACGCAAGCATGCGCAAATGGGGCTCGATCTCCTATCTCTGTGCCAATCTCGCCGGCGGTTTCATCCTGTCGGCGAGCGGTGCCCAGGCTGTCCCGGTGATCATCTTCGCGGCGCTGTGTGCCGCGCTAGCCGCCGGACTGATTGCGCCGCGCCTTGGCCGTCCACGCCGCGCCTCGCCGCTTTCGGCCGCCGATATCCAGCAATCGGCACCGAAACTCCTCAACCGGTACTTCCTCTATTTTTCGACAGGCGTCGGCGTCATCACCGCCAGCCACGCATTTCTCTACGGTTTCGTGTCGATCTACTGGAAGTCGATCGGCATCAGCGATTCGGTTGTCGGGCTTCTGTGGGGGTGGGGCGTCGTCGCCGAGATATGCATGTTCGTCGTTTTCACCCGCGCTTTCGCCTCCTTCTCGGTCGTCTCGATCATGCTGATTGCCGGGATCGGCGCGATCGTGCGCTGGTTCGCCTTTCCGCTGATCTGGCCGCTTGGGCTTGGCGTTGGCGGGTTTTTCGCGATCCAGACGCTGCACGCGGTTTCGGTGGCGCTGGTGCTGATCGGCCTGCAAAAGATGATCGGTGAGACGGTCGCGGAAGAACGCACCGGGGCGGCGCAAGGCATCGCCTACTTCTCCAATGGCTTCTTCATGGCGGCGGCGACGCTGATTTCCGGTCCTCTTTACGACCGCTTCGGCGCGAATGGCTTCTTTGCGATGATCCCGATCGCCCTGACGGGCCTGGCTCTGATCGGGCTTGCCGCGCGTTCAGCCCCACAGCGCCCGCTCGGGCGGTGACACCAGCGAACCTTGGTAGACGAGACCGGGAACGCGGTCGCGGGCCAGCAGCAGCGGACCGTCGAGATCGACGAAATCGGCATCCTGCGCCAACAGCACAGCCGGCGCCATCGCAAGCGATGTGCCGACCATACAGCCGACCATGACACCAAGAGCCAGTTCGCGGGCGCGGTCGCGAAGCACGAGTGCAGCGGTCAGGCCACCCGATTTGTCGAGCTTGATGTTGACGGCGTCGTAAAGGCCGACAAGTGCTTCAAGGTCCTTCGCCTCGTGCACGCTTTCGTCGGCACAGATCGGTACCGGATGCGCGATGTGGCGAAGAATACTGTCATGTCCCGCCGGCAGCGGCTGTTCGATCAAGGCGATACCGTGCTCGGCGGCAAAGGCAAGGTTTGCGACGATGTTGTCGTTATTCCAGCCCTCGTTGGCGTCGAGAATGATTCGGCTGTCGGGTGCTGCCGCCGTCACTGCACGGATGCGCGCGATGTCGTTGTCGCCGCCGATCTTGACCTTGAGTAGCGGGCGCTGGGCGTTGGCGCGGGCCTGCGCCGCCATCGCCTCCGGCTCGGCGAGCGACAATGTATACGCAGTCTCGAGCGGTCGTAACGGAACGGTTCGTATCGTATGCGCCACCGGTGTTCCGCTGATCTTCGCTTCCAGGTCCCAGAGCGCGCAGTCGATGGCACTGCGTGCCGCGCCGGCAGGCATGGCATCGAGCAGGGCGATGCGGCTGATGCCGCGCGCGATCTCGCTGCGCATCGCCTCGATCGCGTCGCGCACACCCTCCATGGTCTCGCCATAGCGCTTGTAAGGGACGCATTCGCCGCGTCCTGTACGGCCGTTTTCGGTGATGGCGCAGGAAATCACCTCCGCTTCGGTCTTCGAGCCGCGCGAAATGGTAAAGGTCCCGGCTATCGGAAAGCGCTCGGCCTCGACCGAAATGACACGCGCCATATTTTTCTGCTCCGGCTGTGCAACAAGGGGGATATCGGCAAATCGACAGGTCGGCCCCGTCAGGCTAAACAGGACGCCATGTTGACCATCCGCAAACGCGACGCAAGCGGCCCTGCCAAGGAGCCCGACCACCAGCCGCGCATCGCGATCGGCGAGGAGGGCGACGTTCTCGGCTGCGCTTTCTCGGGAACCTGGACGACACGTACCGTGGCGCTGGTCGATGCCGAGATGCGCAAGATCGAGAAGCGCGGCGGCTTCAAGACGCTGGCGCTCGACCTTTCACAAATCGAGAAGATGGACACTGCCGGGGCGTGGCTGATCGACCGCCTGGTCAGCAGCTTCGAAAAAAAGGGCGTCGAGATCACGATGCAGGGGCAGAGCGAGATCGCCTCGATCCTGCTTGGCGCCGTCGGGGACGCCGTTCGTCGCGAGCCCGAATCAGGTCCGGCAAAGCCGCCCAACTTCATCATTCGCGGGCTCGAGGCGGTAGGTCGGCGCGTTTATGAGATGCGCGACGATTTCCTGGCCGCAATGAATATCCTCGGCGCCACGATACGCGGCTCTCAGATGAAGCTTGGCCGCGGCCATGCCGTCAACATGGCGGCGATCTTCAACCAGATCGATCGCATGGGTGTCGGCGCCATACCGGTAGTCGTGCTGATGTCGGCCATCGTCGGTGCGATCGTCGCCCAGCAAGGCGCCTATCAGCTCAGTTATTTCGGCGCCGACATCTTCGTCGTCGACCTGGTCGGGGTGCTGATCCTGCGCGAGCTCGGCGTGCTGATGACGGCGATCATGATCGCCGGCCGCTCCGGCAGTGCGATCACCGCCGAGATCGGCTCGATGAAGATGCGCGAGGAGGTCGATGCGCTGAAGGTGATCGGTCTCAATCCAATCGGCGTGCTGGTGTTTCCGCGGCTGGTCGCGCTGGTCGTCGCGCTGCCTTGCCTGACGATCATCGCCAACTTTGCCGCACTGGGCGGCGGCATTTTGGCTGCATGGCTCTACTCCGATATTGCACCGGCAGCGTTCATCGACCGGCTGCGTGTCGCAATCGACCTCAGCACCATCTTTGCCGGCCTGATCAAGGCGCCGTTCATGGCCATGATCATCGGCATAATTGCCTCGGTCGAGGGCATGAAGGTTGGCGGCAGCGCCGAATCGCTTGGCCAGCATGTGACCGCCTCAGTGGTGAAGTCGATCTTCGTGGTTATTATCCTCGACGGGCTTTTCGCAATGTTCTATGCAGCGATCGAGTTCTGACATGGCGCTGCCGGGCATAAACACGACCAAGGTGGCGGCGAAAGCCAAAGCAGACGAGATCGTGCTGTCGGCGCACGACATCACGGTGTCGTTCGCCGACCAGGTCGTTCTCGACAAATTGTCGCTCGATATCTGGCGCGGGGAGATTCTCGGCTTCGTCGGTGCCTCGGGTGCCGGCAAATCTGTTCTCTTGCGCACCATCCTTGGCTTGACGCGCAAGCAATCGGGAACAATCAAACTGTTCGGCGTTGACGTCGAGAAGGCAACCGAAAGGGAGCGCCTTCGCATCGACATGCGGCTTGGCGTGCTGTTCCAGCATGGCGCCCTTTTTTCGGCGCTGACGGTCCTCGAAAATGTTCAGGTACCTATGCGCGAATATCTCGATTTGCCAAAGAAGCTGATGGACGAACTTGCCATGCTCAAGGTCGAGCTGGTCGGACTGCCGCCGGAGGCGGCGCAGAAATTCCCCTCCGAGCTCTCCGGCGGCATGATCAAGCGTGCCGCCCTGGCGCGCGCCCTGGCACTCGACCCGGATATCGTTTTCCTCGACGAACCGACGTCCGGGCTCGATCCGATTAGCGCGGCTGAGTTCGACGAATTGGTCGTCAAGCTGCGCGATACGATGGATTTGACCGTGTATATGGTCACGCACGATCTCGACACGCTGTTTACGGCGTGCGACCGCGTGGCGGTGCTCGGCAACAAGAAAGTGCTGGTCGAGGGCACGATCGACGACATGCTCAGGAGCGAGGAACCCTGGGTAAAATCCTATTTCCGCGGAAAACGCGCCCGGCAACTTGATCTTGCGGCGCGCGCATAGCCATAAGTGAGCAATGGAAACCAGGGCCAACTACGTCATTGTCGGCATTTTCACGCTGGCCGCGATCCTCGCGGCTTTCGCTTTCGTCTATTGGACGGCCGCGATCGGCGACAGGGGTGAGACGGCGATGCTGCGCGTGCGCATCCCGGGCTCGGCTTCCGGCCTTGGCCGCGGCAGCTTCGTGCTGTTCAACGGCGTCAGGGTCGGTGAGGTCAAGCGTGTCTATATCGACGTCAACAATCCGACCGCCGCCATCGCCGACACCGAGATCGGCCGGAATACGCCGATCACCAAGTCGACGCAGGCCGATATCGGGATCGTCAGCCTCGCCGGCCAGGCCAGTATCGAATTGAAGGGCGCCGACCCCAAGGAAGTGAACCTTCTCGACCAGGCGGAAGCGGAGGGCAAGGTCGCCGAGATCGTCGCCAATCCGTCGGCGGTCACCAACCTTTTGCAAACGGCGCAGAACATCTTCACCCGCGCCGACAAGGTCCTTTCGGAGCTCGAAGGCTTCACCAAGGATGTTCGCGGGCCGCTGACGCAAACCGTCAACAATGTCCAGACCTTCTCCGATGCACTGGCCAGGAATGCGGACGGCGTCGACAAGTTCCTGGCGAGCGTCAGCTCGCTGGCGGACGAACTGAAGGGTGTTTCGGGCAAGCTCGACGGCACCCTGAAGGCGGCGGAAGGGCTACTCAACGCCGTCGACAAGGACCAGATCAAGAGCATCGTCGCCAATGTCGACACGGTCACTTCCAACCTCAAGGAAACCAGCAAGCAGTTCGACACGGTCATCAAGAACGTGGACACCGCGGTCGGCTCGATCAACGACTTCGCCCAGAAGACGCAAGGCACGCTGGCCAAGGTCGACGGCGTTCTCGACGGCATCGATCCGGCTGAGGTTCGCACCGCGCTGGCCAATATCCAGAAGGCCAGCGAAAACGCCAACGAGGCTGCCGCCGACATCGCCAAGGTGACCAACAAGTTCGCCAACCGAGCCGACGACATCGATGAAACCATCAAAGACGCGCACCAGCTCGCAGGACGCCTCAACGATGCCTCGGTGCGAGTCGACGGTATCCTTGCCAAGGTCGACAAACTGCTCGGCTCCGGTCAGGCCGACGGCGTCATGGCCGATGCCAGGGCGACGCTCAAATCGTTCAAGCAGGTCGCCGACACGCTGAACGCCCGCCTCGGCACCATCACCGACAATCTGGCGCGGTTCTCGGGACAGGGGCTGCAAAACGTCGAATCGCTGGTCCAGGACAGCCGTCGTTCGATCAACCGCATCGAAGAGGCGGTGACCGACCTCAGCCGCAATCCACAGCGGATCCTGTCCGGCGGCGAGGGTGAGGTCCGGCAGTTCGACGGCAGGGTGCGCCGTTGACTTCGGCCTGCGCCCACCGCAAGAACATAGCTTGCGGATGCGCGTTGTTTCCACGATCCGGGGGGGATCGCGTTTGAAGTCGATCAGTTCAGGCAGCGTCAGATCGAGTGGGTTCAAGGCCGGAGCGGCACTGCTGGCGCTTTCGCTCGCCGGCTGCGCGGCGCTGGGCGGCAAGCCGGCGCCGCTGGATACGTTCGAGCTTTCGGCGCCGTCGCTGGAAGCGCGTGCCCACAGCCGCCGCCAGATCCTCATCGCCCAGCCATCGGCGCTCAAGGCGCTGGACAGCCAGAACATCGTCATCAAGCCATCGCCGCGATCGATCCAGTATCTCAAGGGCGCGCAATGGGCCGACCGGCTGCCGATGATCGTACAGGCGCGGCTGGCAGAGACGTTCCAGCGCTCGGGCAGCTTCACCGGCGTCGGCAAGCCAGGCGAGGGGCTGGCGATCGACTATCAGGTGATCGTTGAGATCCGCTCGTTCGAGGTGCGTGTCGATGGGGGCGAACATGCCGAGGTCGAGCTGTTCGTGCGCCTATTGAATGACCGCAACGGTGAAGTGCGCGCTTCGAAGACGTTTAGCGCCATCGCGCCCGTTTCGGGCAATGGCAACCAGGCCTATGTCGGCGCGCTCGATGCCGCGTTCGGCGATGCGGCCGAGCAAATCGTCCGCTGGACGGACACCGTGATCTGAACCGGGCTAGCTGCTGTGAGGCGGCTGGTGACCGAAGCAGCTCACGGAGCGTATTCGACAAGCGTATGATCTTCGCCCGCGAGTTCATCGTTGATGATTGAGGCTATGGTTTCCCAATCACCTCCAGCCAGCCCTGCGCCAATTTTCGGGTAGCCGATTCTTTTGCCCGCGAATTTACCTTTGACGGCCTGCATGACTTTTCGAATTGCCTGGTAGTCGGCTTTCACGCCTTTGCCCTGCCAATGGAACTGAGTGTAGCCGTTGACAACATGGAAAATGCGGCTGCCTCGCTTGATTTCGGCAACGGATATGCTTCCCAGCTTGGCTGGGTCACCCTTCAATGTCGCGCAATCCGCAGCATATGCTTCGGGAAAAGGCTGCTTTATGGAAAGAGCAATTCCTTTGCCCATCTGGCACTGGCAGTTGCATCCATGCACAATGACATCGAACGTTCCGTCGAGCGCAAGCTGAAGCAGATCACCGCGAATTGTCTGCATTGCCACGAGATACCGGCCTCTGCTCTGGGCGCAAACATCCGACCAAATCAGGAGATTTGCGGACTATCTTTTTCAGTATCGGGTCTAAGCAGAAAGGGCAGAGTGCACTTTCTGTTTTCCTGTCCCGCCGCTTAGTGCAGACGGCCGCTGGCATGGGCAAGCATGGTGTAGACCTTGCCGGTGTCCGACGTCAGGTAGGTCTGCGCCATGATGTTGTCGCGGTCGTTGCGCGACACGTCCTTGAGCAGCTTTTCGAAATCGTCGCAGTAACGATCGACAGCAGCGCGGAACTCCGCCTCTGACTGATATTTGCGGCGGATCTCGTCGAACGTCTGCTGGCCCTTCAGCGTGTAAAGTCGGCGCGTGAAGACGTCGCGCTCGCCGCGCCGGTAGCGGTTCCACAACTCGATCGAGGCGTCGTGATCGATGGCGCGTGCGATATCGACCGAGAGCGAGTTCAGCGATTCCACGACATGAAGCGGCGAACGCGCCGCGGGAGCCGGGCGCGGCGCTTCGGGAGGCGCTGCCGGCTTGGCGTCGTCTTCGCGCGATGCACCGGTCAGGAGGTCGCGCACCCAACCGCCCTGCGGCGTGCGGCCGTTGGGGTCGCGCTGGCGCGGCGCTTGGTCTGCCGGACGTTCGAGGTCGAGCGTGCCGCGCAGCGCCGTCTCGCCCGAAGGCGCCTGCGGTGCACGGCGCTGTTCGGGAGCCGGAGCCGGGCGACGTGGCGGTTCGGCGGGGCGTGCGGCAGGCGCTTGCGGCGCCGGACGCAGGTTGCGCTGTTCCGAACTGTCGGCGCTGCGGCCAGATTTCGCAACGATTTCAGAAAGTTCCTTCAGCGCGTTGATCTGCTCTGAAACGGCACGGCGGATAGCCGTGGTTGATTCCTTTGCCTCTTCCGGCATCTCGATGACGCCTTTCTTAAGCTCGGCCCGGGTGAGGTCGAGCTCGCTCTTGATCGAGCCGGCGGTACGCCGCATCTCCTCGGTCGCATCGGCAAAGCGCTTGGTTGCCGAATCGACCACTTCGGAAATCGCGGTACGGATCTTGTCGGCGGATTCCAGCGTCTTGCCCTCGGCGTTCTGCAGCGTCTGGCCGACCAAATTCTCGAACGAGCGCATGACCCTTTCGAGATCTTCCGACTTCTTGACAAGGCCGACGGCGAGGTCCTCCAGCGACGATTGCCTTTCGAGCGTGTGCTCAAGATTGCTCTGGGCCGAGCTCAACAGGTCCGAGGCACTGGAAAGCAACCGGCTGTGCTCGTCGAACTTGGTGGCGATTGAAGCAACCTCGCGTAAGGTCGACGACGACAGCTCGGTGAGCCGCGTCGTGTTCGAATCGACCAGACGCGCCGAACTGGCGAAGGTCTGCGCGGTCTTTTCCGTGGTCGCCGCGAAGCTTTGCGTGCTCCCGGTCAGGCGTTCGTCGACCTGGCCGAGATTGGTCGCCGCCTGCTCGATCAATTGACCGAGCTGCGAGCTGGAGGTGGTCATGCGGCCGATGAGGTCGGCAACGCTGTCGGCAAGCGTCGAGCGCGCGCCTTCGACGGCCGACAGGGTTTCGGCCGTGCGGCTGGCGATGGCGTCGACGAGGGCGGCGTTTTGATTGCGCAGCTTCTCGGTCGCACGTTCGGTGACCTCTTCCATGCTCTTTTGCAGCTCGGAGCCGCCCTGGGCGAAGCGCTCGACCAGAGGCCGCGCCGTCTCGTCCAGGATTTTCGATATTTCTGCCGAACGGGCCGCAAGCATCGTACTGAGCTCGCGAGTATTGGCTCCGATGGTCTTTGCAGCGTCATTGGTGCTCTGACCGATATGCTGGCCGACCGCGGTGAAGGTTTCGGCGATGGTGTTGGCACGCGAGACCAGTTGCGCTTCGGCACCCGAGACTTGTTCGTTGAGCTTTTGGCCCATTGTCTCGGCGGAGTAAGCGAGGCGGTTCTCGACGCTGGCGACCTGCTCCTCGACGCGGGCCGCAGTGGCGGCAGCACTCGATGCCAGGCGTTCGTCGGCACCGGCAAGCAGTTGCTCGATTTCACGGGCATGGACTGCGAGTTCCTGGCCAGTCTGCCTGGCGCGTTCGGCAACCCGCTGCTCGGTGCTGGTGAAGGCACCGACAATGGTGTCGGCATGTTCGCCGATTGCGGTGCTGCTGTCAGCGATACGGGACACCAGGCGATGATCGGCCTCCTCGAAGATGCGGCCGATCTCGGACGCACGGGCCGAAAGTGCTTCGGAGCCCTCGGCAATGCGCGAAATAAGTTGCTGGTCGGCGGCATCGAAAATGCGGCCGAGATCCGACGCACGTGCCGCGAGCGCTTCGGCGGATTCGCCGATGCGCACGCCCAGCCGCTCGTCGGCTGTTTCGAAATTGCGCAGGATGTCGCCGGCACGTGCCGCCAGCGACTGGGCCGTTTCGATGGCGCGAGAGACCAGCCTGTGGTCCGCCGCGTCGAAGGTGCCGGCAATCTCACTTGCTCTGGCTGCCAGCTGATCGGCCGTTTCCTGGGCACGCGCGAGCAAGCTGTTCGACGTGTCGTCGACGCGGGCAATCAGTGCGCTCGACGTATCCTCGGCGCGGGCGGCGAGGCGACGATCCGCCTCTTCAAAGGTGCGGGCGATGTCCTCCGCCCTGGCGAGCAGGGCGGCCGAGGTCTGCTCGGCGCGCTCGGCGATCTTGCGGTCGGCATCGCTGAATGCCGCGCCCGCCTGCTCATGCAGCGCGCTGGTAACTTCCATGACCTTCTCGCGCAGCGCGCCGGCGACGAAGACCGCGCTTCTTTCGAGCACACTGCGCACGTTGTCGACACCCGTCGACAGCGCCCGCTCCATTGTGCTGGCGCGCTCTTCAATGATGCCTGTCTGCCGGCTGAACGCCTGCTCGATCTTTTCTACGTCCGCAGCGATCGCATCAGAGATGTCGGTGCTCCTGGCGGCGATCTGATCGATATGGCCGGACAGCGAACGGTCGACATCCTTGCGCGTTTCGGCGAGCCTGGAGAGATCGTCCTGCAATGCGCGGGTCAGCATGTCGCGGCCCTCGCTCAGCTTGCCGACATGACCGGCGACAATCTCGTCGACCTCGCTGCGGCTCATTGCAAGCCTCTCCAGGTCGGCTTCCAACGCGCGCCTGAGGATGTCGCGGCCTTCCGCCAGTTTCTCGACCTGGCCGGCGACCAGCCCATCGATGCTCGAGCGGCTTTCGGCCAGCTTGGCGAGATCGTCCTCGAGCGCCTTCGACAGGGTCGAGCGGTCCTGGACGAGCTTCTCTGCGTGGGTTGCGACAAGGCTGTTGACGTTGCCGAGATCGGCTTCCAGCGCACGCGAAAACTGCGCGCGATTATCGGTCAATAGCTGCGACTGATCGGCGATGGCGCCCCTGATCGTGTTGAGATCGGCCTCCAAGGCGCGCTTGAGGATATCGCGGCCTTCGGCCAGTTTCTCGACCTGGCCGGAAACCAGTCCGTCGATGCTCGAGCGGCTTTCGGCCAGCTTGGCAAGATCGTCTTCCAAGGCGCGCTTGAGGATGTCGCGACCCTCAGCCAGCTTCTCGACCTGGCCGGCGACCAGCCCGTCGATGCTCGAACGGCTCTCTGCCAGCCTGGCAAGATCGTCCTCGAGCGCTTTCGACAGGGCCGAACGGTCTTCGGCAAGCTTGTTCATATGTTCGGAGACGACGCCCCGCACGGTCTCGAGATCGGTCTCCAGTGCCCGCGACAGCTGACCACGGTCTTCCGCCAGCTTTTCGGACTGGCTGGCGATGACGCCCTTGACGGTGCTCAGATCGGCTTCGAGCGCACGCTTGAGGATGTCGCGGCCCTCTGCCAGCTTTTCGACCTGGCCGGCAACCATCACATCGATGCTCGAGCGGCTTTCGGCCAACTTGGCGAGATCGTCTTCGAGCGCCTTCGAAAGGGTCGAACGGTCTTCGGCGAGCTTGTTCATGTGATCGGAGACAACGCCCCGCACGGCCTGCAGGTCGCTCTCCAGTGCCCGCGACAACTGGCCACGGTCTTCCGCCAGCTTTTCGGACTGGCCGGCGATGACGCCCTTGATAGCGTTCAGGTCCGATTCCAGCGCGCGCTTGAGGATGTCGCGGCCTTCGGCCAGCTTCTCGACCTGGCCGGCAACCAGCCCGTCGATGCTCGACCGACTTTCGGCCAGCTTGGCAAGATCGTCTTCAAGCGTCTTCGAAAGCAGGCTGCGATCATCGGCGAGCCTGCCCGAATGATCGGCGATCAGGCTCCTGATGTCGGACAGGTCGTTATCGAGTGACTGGGAAAGCCCGCTGCGGTCTTGCGCCAATTTCGCCGAATGGGCCTCGATGAGGCCATTGATGCCGGCAATGTCGGCTTCCAGCGCACTGGCGAGTATGGCGCGGCCCTCGGCGATCTTTTCGACCTGACCGGCGACGAGGCCGTCGATGCTGGCGCGACTCTCTGCCAGTTTGCCGAGGTCGGCCTCGAGCGCGCGCGAAAGGATGCTGCGGCCTTCGGCGAGCTTGCCGACATGCCCGGCAACCATTTCATCAATTATCGTGCGGGCTTGCACGAGTTTTCCAGAGTCTTCGTTCAAGGCCTGGGCAAGCCTGTTGCGACCCTCTTCAAGGCTTTCGAGATGGCTGCCCAGCGAAGCGTCGATCGCTGCGCGCGATTCATTGACCTTGCGCAGATCCTCTTCAAGGGCGCGCGAGATCAGGCCGCGGCCTTCGGCTAGCTTCTGCACCTGGTTAGCCACCGCTGCGTCGATTTCGGCGCGACCTTCGGCGAACTTCGCCAGATCGGCCTGCATTGCCGCCGCCATCCGGTCGCGGCTTTCGGAAAGCTTGCGGCTGTGGTTCTCGACGGCTTCCTCGATGCCGGCGCGAGCATCGGCAAGCCGCTCGATGTCCGTATCGAACGAACGCGATACGACATGGCGCGCCGCTTCCATGCGCCCGGCGAAATCGCCGGCGCGGGCTTCAAGCATGGTCGAGGTCGATGAAATGATATCGGCCATGTCGGCGCCGATCTGGGTCTTGCCCTGATCGATCATCGCCGACAGCGTCTCCTTGCTATCCTGGAAGGTGTGGGCGATTTCGCGCGCGCGCTCGACCAGCGTCTCGTTGATCTGGCGTGCGCGAGCCTCCAGCGCGGCGTTGAGCTTCTGCGTGCCGGTGTCGAGCGCCTCGGCGCGGGTCTGGAACTCGCTGATCAGCGCCTGGCCACGTTCAGCAAGCGTCCGCTCGATGCCGTTGAGACTGGCTTCGAATTCCGAATTGAGTGTGCGAGCGGCACCGCCGAGCAGCGACACCATGCCGCTCGTGCGGTCGTCGAGCAGGTCGGTCAGTGACCGCGTCAGGCCGTCGGTGGTGTCCGTCAGCTTGGCGATCCGGGTGTCGAGCAGGCTGGCGAAGGCCTCGCCCGACGTCGACAGCCGATCGGTGATCGATTCGAGCCGGCCTTCCACCGAATCGAAGATCGACATCGAGCTTCCGTTGATCCTGTCGATCAGCGTGTCGCCGGATTCGTTGATCGTCATCGACAGCTTGGTCGAGGCGTTGAGAATGCTGTCGCGAATGATATCGCTGGCGGCGTTGATCTCGTCTTTCAGTGTCTCGTGGGCGCCGGTGATCGAGGCGCGCACGCGCTCGGCATGGGTGACGACCGCTTCGCGCTCGCTGCCCAGCCCGTCGACCAGCGAGCGGATGCGGGACTCGTTCTCTGAATAGGAGCGCTCGATCTGGTTCACCTCGCTGTGGACCAGCGTTTCGAGCTCGACGGCACGCGCAAGCGTGCGTTCGATGCCTTCGCCCATGGCTGCCACCTCGCGGCGAACCGCTTGGCCGATCATCATGACGCGATCCTGGGCAAGATTTTCCGGCTCGGCCAGACGGAAGGCCACCTCGGTCATCGACTGCGCGGCAAGGCGCATCTCCTGAGCGCGGTGAATCATCACTGCGAATGCCCAGAACAGGATGACGGGCACTATTGCCGCGACCGCCAGGCCGATCAGCTCCGGACGGGCGAAAAACTGATCGAAGGTGCGGATGTTCCAGATGCCAGGTCCGAACAACAGGTTCGCAAGGCCGCCAGCGCCGGCGATCCAGGCCAGCGAAACGAAAGCCACGACCCAGTAGATCGTGTTCGAGGCGCGGCGATTGAGGGTGTGCAGGAGCGTCTTATAGTCTTTTTGACGATCGTCGTTGGCCGGCGAGAAAGCTGCCGGCTGGGAGCCATTGCGCGTTGCGACAGGACGCAACTCAGCCGGCTTGGTCTTTGGCGCGGGATTTGCGATCTGGCCTTGATTGGCGGCAGGTGCCGCGTTCTGGGTCTGGTCCGGGGCAGGCGCTTCGTTCTGGCTGCGACCTTCGCGCGCCAGCTCGTCGGCGGCTTGCGATATTTGCGCTTCGAGATCTTCCATGGATGCAGCCATGTCGAAGTCGCCGCCGGCATCGCTGCTCAGATCGATATCAAGTGCTTTTTCAAGTTCCCTGGCTACGTCGCTGTCGAGCGTTCTTGTCGTCGTTGGTTTCTTCGCCATGCCTTCGCTACCCTGTACAAGCTGCCGCGGGACTTATGGTTCTGCTTATTGATTCTGCCTAGCGTGTCCCGCGCAGGAGGCTGAAAATGGACCTGTCGTATCGTAATGACACAGCCGGGTAAAGAAAACATGCATTCCGCCCGATACGTAAAACTTTAAATATAAGGTTAACACAGCCGTGATTCCGGCGCCGTTATCGCGACATTTTTCCGGGCCAATCATTAACCCGTTGTCCACCGGATACGCCTAGTTTTTGCGGCGGTCGAAGAACGGAGTCTCAAAGTGATACGTGGCGAAAACGGCATTGCCTTCTCGATGCCCGGCGGCGACGTGTCGGGGACAGCCGGGGCGCGGCCGATCGACCTGGCGCATCTTGCGCGCCAGACGATGGGCGATCGGAGCCTCGAGCAGGAGGTGCTGGCTCTGTTCGTGCAGCAGGCGCTGTCGGTGCGCGACAAGATCGTCGATGCGGATGTCAGGCAGCGGCTGCTATTGGCACACGGGCTCAAAGGCTCGGCGCGTGGGGTCGGCGCCTTCGCCATTGCCGATTGCGCCAGCGCGATCGAATGCCGGCCCGAAGACGCCAGCACGCTGAAGCGGCTTGGCTCGCTGATCGAAGAAGTGCGCGACTTCGTCGCCGCCATCAGCCGATAGCGCTTATTCCCAAAACGCCACACAGCGGCGCTTTGGCGCCGCAGTTGACTTGTCCGGCAGAGTGATTATGTCGGCTCAGACTCCCTTCAGGTGACAAATGACCAAGCTGACCTTCATCGCCCATGACGGCACGCATTTTGACGTGGATGCCGAAAACGGCTCGACCGTCATGGAAAATGCGATCCGCAATGCGGTGCCGGGAATAGAAGCGGAATGCGGCGGCGCCTGCGCCTGCGCGACCTGCCATGTTTATGTCGACGAAGCCTGGACGGCGGAGGTCGGCGAGCCGGAAGCCATGGAAGAGGACATGCTGGATTTCGCCTACGAGGTCCAGCCGAACTCGCGGCTGTCATGCCAGATCAAGGTGCGCGACGCTCTCGACGGGCTGGTCGTGCGCGTGCCGGCCCGCCAGGGCTGAAGCCGATTTTTGCGGCTGCCGCTTGGCAGCGGACCAATGGTCATGCAGTGTCGCGCCGTTTTCCCATAAAGGCGCATGCTTCATGACCGCTATCACCAAGACGGACGTACTCATTGTCGGGGCAGGGCCTGTCGGCCTGTTTGCCGTATTCGAGCTCGGCCTCTTCGACATGAAGTGCCATCTGATCGACATACTCGACCGGCCCGGCGGGCAATGCGCCGAACTCTACCCGGAAAAGCCGATCTACGACATTCCGGCTTGGCCCTCGATCTCGGCGCAAGGCCTGGTCGACAAGCTGCTTGAGCAGATCGCGCCGTTCAAGCCCGAATTCACCTATAGCCGCATGGTTTCGAGCCTGGAAAGGCTGGACGACGGCAGCTTCCGCGTCATTACCGACGAAAACGAGGTGTTCGAAACCAAAATTGTGGTGATTGCCGCCGGCGGCGGTTCGTTCCAGCCGAAGCGGCCGCCGATTCCAGGCATCGAACCCTATGAAGGCAAGAGCGTGTTCTACTCGGTGCGCCGGATGGAGGACTTTCGCGGCCATGACCTCGTCATCGTCGGCGGCGGCGATTCGGCGCTCGATTGGACGCTGAACCTGCAGCCGGTCGCCAAGAGCGTGACGCTGGTGCACCGGCGGCCCGAATTCCGCGCAGCGCCCGACAGCGTCAACAAGATGTATGCCATGCAGGAGATGAAGCAGCTGGAATTCCAGGTTGGACAGGTGACTGGCCTGACCGGCAGCGACGGCCAGCTAGTCTCGGCCACGATCAAGGGGCCGGAGGGCGATGTCGAAGTGCCGTGCACGCGGATGCTGCCGTTCTTCGGCCTGACGATGAAGCTCGGCCCAATCGCCGAATGGGGGCTCAACCTCCACGAGAACCTGATCCCGGTCGACACCGAAAAATTCCAGACGTCGGTTCCCGGCATCTTCGCCGTCGGCGACATCAACTGGTACCCGGGCAAGCTGAAGCTGATCCTGTCGGGCTTCCACGAGGTCGCCTTGATGGCGCAGGCAGCCAAGCGCATCATCAGCCCCGGCGAGCGCATCGTATTCCAGTATACGACCTCGTCGACCAGCCTGCACAAGAAGCTCGGCGTGGTCGACTGAAGCTCGCCGGATTTCGCCGGACAGGTCTATTCGGCCAGGGTTGGGGCCACAGCCTCGGCATGGCCGCGAAGCGTTTTCTCCGGCATCAGCCAGAGCGTGATGAGCGACAACAGCAAGATCGCGGCCGCGGCAAGAAAGATCATCACGAACGGCATGGCCGAGGCGATATGGCCGGCCGGCTGCGTGCCTTCGCTGGCCAGCGGCAGCCCGTAACCAAGGGCGACGGCACCGAGCATAGCGACGCCAAGCGCGCTGCCCAGCGAGCGCAGGAAGGTGAGAACGCCGGTCGCCACGCCAAGGTGCATACGATCGACGGCGTTCTGGACCGAGACGGTGGCAACCGGAAAGGTCGTGCCTGTGCCCAGGCCTACGCAGGTCGTCAACACCTCGACGAGCAACAGTGAGGCATGCCCGGCGACCAGGCTGAGCACGCCGAGGCACAGGATCGAGAAAACAGTTCCGATCATGGCAATGCGTTTATAGTGAAAAAAGCGCGGGATCATTCGCGCGCTGAAGGTCGCACCGGCCACCGTGCCGAGCATCAGCCCAAGCAATGCGGTGCCCGATTGACTGACCGACAGGCCGACGACCGACTGCAGGTAGACCGGCAGATAGACCGACAAGCCGACATTGGCGGCCTGCAGCAGGAACATCGACAATGTGCCGGCGAGAACGATCGGATTGCCGAGCACTTCGAGCGAGATCAGCGGTTCGGCCGCGCGCATGAGCCGCAGCGCGAACGCGCTCCAGAACACCGCCGAGCAGGCGAGCAGTCCAAGGATTTCAGGCGACAGCCACGGATACTCGCTGCCGCCCCAGTTCAAGGCAAGCAGCAGCAGCGAGGTGGCCGCGACCAGAAGCAGCGCGCCGAGGCCGTCGATGCGGTGATGTTTTGCGGCGATCGGCAGCTTCTTGAGCGGGTTGTTGATGATCGCCATGGCCAGCAGGCCCAGCGGAATGTTGATCCAGAAGATCAGCGACCAATGCAGATGTTCGGCGAAGGTGCCGCCGAGCAGCGGCCCGGCGATGCTGGCGACGGCCCATGTGCCCGAGATCCAGGCGGCGTATCGGGCCCGCTCGCGCGGCGGCACGAGGTCGCCGATCACGGTCTGCGTCAGGGCGAACAGACCGCCGCCGCCGGCGCCCTGGATCGCCCGGCCGACAACCAGGACCAGCATGTTAGGGGCCGTGGCGCTGACCAGCGAGCCGGCGAGAAAGATCAGGATTGCAGCATAGACGGTCGGCCGGCGACCATAAATATCGGAGATCTTGCCGTAGAGCGGCGCCACGGCGGTCGCGGTCAGAAGATAGCCGGTCACGATCCATGGCAGATATTCGGCATGCCCGAGCAGACGTGCCATCGTCGGCATCGCCGGCGCGACGATGGTCTGGTCGAGCGCCGCCAGCAGCATCGACAAAAGCACGCCGCCGATGATGGCGTTTTTCTCGGTTTCGTTCAGCGGCGCGTTGGTTTCCACCATCGTTTGCTTGTCGACAGCCTGGTCCATATCCGTTCATCCATTATGCCTGCGTACACGTCCGCGACGGGCTGGGAAGCATCTAGTACGCCGATTGGCGTTTGCCGGAGGCTGATCCCTGCGAACCTGGCATATGTCGTTCGCTATAGGCCGATTTCGACAGCGGCTCGAAAGTTTTCCGAAGCTGGCACTATGTTTCGGCAAAATTGGCTTTGTCCGACGACGCGGAGTTCAGCCGGGAGCGAGCCGGCCGTTCTCAATGCGCTCGATGCGATAGTGCAAAAGCCGCAGGATGCGGCTTTGGAAATTGGCGCTTTCGACGCGATCGAAGCGCATCTGGTCCTGGTCGTGTTTGGCAAGCATGGCCGCAGTGATTTTTGCGGCCTTGGCCTTTGCCAGTTCGCAGGTCTTTTCCGGGTAGCTCGCCTTCAAGGCGTCTTCTAGTTCGCGGCCGTGGTTCTTGGCAATCTCGACGTGGCGTTCCTCATGGCGCTTGATGTCGGCGGACAACGTATCCCAGAACAGCCTGACGCCGGCATCGGCTTTGCGCGGGCGGCGCCACTCAGGAAGGATGACCTTGACCTTGACGGTGACGACAGCATCGGCAATCCAGCACGAGCCCGGCTTTTGCGCATAGCTGACGCGGGTGGTGAACGCCATCTGGGTAGCTCCCGGATGCCGCGACCCGGTGCTTTTCACCTGAGGGCCGAGTTTCGACAGCTGGGTCTCGATGTCGTCGAGCGTCCTGCCGCCGATCGGGAAATAACTATATGTCTTGACGAGAGTTGCAGCGCCGGCCGGGAATGCGGTCAGAGCGAGCATCAGGGCGCAAAGGAGGGATCGTTTCATCGTGTTGCCTCTTTCCCCACCTTGCTTTACCGCCGTCCTCGGCGCAACGGAATTGATCCCCCGCCACGCCGCGGGATCGAACATGGTTGATGGGCAATGATGACAGGGCGATGGCAGTTGGCGCACGGACGCCATCTCGACCTTGGCGGCAAGGCCGTGGTCGTCGGCATCCTCAACATCACGCCGGACAGTTTTTCCGACGGCGGCCTGTTCGATGCGCCGGAAAAAGCAGTGGCCCAGGCGCGCCGCATGGTCGAGGAGGGGGCCTCCGTCATCGACATCGGCGGAGAATCGACACGTCCCGGGGCGTCTGCGGTCTCAGCAAAGGAAGAGCAGGCTCGCATATTGCCGGTCATCGAGGCGCTCGCGACGTCTGGCGGAACGCTGATCTCGGTCGATACCTATCGCGAGGATACAGCCCGGCTTGCCGTACAAGCCGGCGCGCATATCGTCAATGACGTCTGGGGCCTGCAGCGCGAACCGGGCATTGCCCGCGTCGCGGCCGAAACCGGCGCTGGCCTTGTCGTCATGCACACGGGACGGGACCGGCAGAAACTGCCCGACGTGATTGCCGATCAGCTCTTCTTCCTCAGGAAGTCGCTGGAAATCGCGCGGCGGAGCGGTATTGCCGACGATCATATCGTGCTCGATCCGGGCTTCGGCTTCGCCAAGGAGACGGCAGCGGAAAATCTTGACCTGATGGCACGGTTTTCCGAACTTCATGCGCTGGGTTTTCCACTGATGGCCGGCACATCGCGAAAGCGCTTTATCGGCACCGTCACCGGCCGCGACGCAGCCGCAAGAGGCGCCGGGACCGCGGCCACCAGCGTCATCCTGAGGCTCAAAGGCGCGCATCTCTTTCGCGTCCACGATGTCGCAATCAACGTGGATGCGCTGGCCATCGCCGATGCTATGCTGGCACGTGAGATCGGGGAAAGCTGAGCCATGTATGTCATCCGCATGAAGAACTGCGCCTTCTTTGCCCGGCACGGTGTGCTGGACGAAGAAGAGACGCTCGGCCAGCGCTTTTATGTCGATGCGGCACTCACGGTGGATCCCGGGCAGGCGCTGGTCGAGGATTCCATCGAGGACACCGTCAATTACGGCATCGCCTTTGCGGTCATCGAGAAGATCATTACCGGCGAACGGCGCTTTCTGATCGAAGCGCTGGCGCTCGAAGTGGCGAGGGCGCTGACGGCGCGGTTTCCGCAGATCAAAAAGGCCGAGATCACCGTGCGCAAGCCGAACGCCCCGGTGCCGGGTGTGCTCGATCATGTCGAGGTGACCGTTGTCTGGCCAGAATAGTAACAACAACAACACCGTCTATCTCAGCCTTGGCGGCAATCTCGGTGATCCGGCGAAGTCGATGGCTGCGGCACTGGGCATTCTGGATGCCAACGAGAGAACGCGCGTCGTTGCCGTTTCGTCGCTCTACCGCACGCCGCCCTGGGGCAAGCTCGATCAGCCGGATTTCCTCAACGCGGCGGCCGAAATCTCGACCGCGCTCGCGCCACGGGCTTTGCTCGACGTTTGCCTCGACGCCGAGCGAAAACTGAAGCGGGTGCGCGAGGAGCGCTGGGGTCCACGCCTGATCGATATCGACATTCTGGTGTTCGGCGACCGCATCATCCACGAGACCGGACTGGAGGTGCCGCATCCGCGCATGCTGAAGCGCGCCTTCGTGCTGGCGCCGCTGGCAGAAATTGCGCCGGAGCTTGTGGTCGACGGCAAGAGCGTATCGGAGCGGCTGGCCGCCGTCGACACATCGGGCATTGAACGGCTGCCGTCAGGCCGGGATTGGTGGAAAACCTGACGCTGCCGCCATCGGTGCCTGAAATCAGCCGGAGAACCCACCTCCGTCGAGGAACATTTGTTCGTCCGGTGTCGTCTCGCGGCCAAGCATCCTGTTTCGATGCGGAAAGCGGCCGAAGCGCTGGATGATGTCGCGATGCTCGATCGCATATTTCAGATAGATCGGGGCTTTGGCGGCGGTAAGCTCTACCGATTTGAGCTGATCGGCGAGGTCCTCCGAATGCTCATAGGGCAGATAGAGAAAAACGCGGAGCTCTTCGTCGAGTGCCAGGTCATGGCCGGCAGCGATCGCTTTCCCGGCGAAATGCCGCGCCAGCGGGTCCGTGGCGTACATGTGGCCGGTGGCGCGAAAGCAGTTTCGCGGAAACTGGTCGAGCAGGATCATCAGCGCCAGCGACCCTTCGGCGTGTTCGGACCAGCCGTCGCATTCGCGGCGGGCGGCGGCAAAGTGCAGATCGAGAAACCGGGTGCGGAAGTCGGCATCAAAGGCGTCGTTCTTCTCGAACCACGCGTCCTCCCCGGCGTCGCGCCAGAATCTGGTGATGGAGACAGCGCGCTCGTCCAGTTCGTTCATCATTCGCGTCTTTCCAACGTTTAATCGGCCGGTTCGGATTTCTGCAGCACGCCGGCGGTCTCCTCGTTGAGCGCCTGGCCCACGCGCCGTGGCGTGCTGAGCGGCGTCGGGATGGGGGTGCCGATATTGCCTTTGAGGAAGCGCCGCCCGGCGCGGATGCCTTCTGCCTGTTGAAGTTCGAAACGGGCAGCATCGCGGCGGCGGACGTCCTCGACTACCTCGGCGACCTCTTCCGGATCGACGCCGAGAGCTTCCAGTGTCGAGCCGCCGAAGACAAGCGCCGATTCGAACGTCTCGCGGAGCTGATAGTCGACGCCGGCACGAATGAGCTGCAACGCCGTGCCGCGGTCGAAAGCCCGCGCCAGCACCGTCAGCAACGGAAACTCCGCCTTGATGAGCTCGGCGATGCGCACGGCGGCATCGGGCTTGTCAACGCAGATCAGCACGGCGCGTGCGCGCCCGGCTCCCGCGGCACGCAGGATGTCCAGCCGCGTGCCGTCGCCGTAATAGACCTTGAAGCCGAAATCGGCCGCCGCCTGGATCATCTCGACCTCATTGTCGATGATCGACACATCAATCCCGCGCAACAAAAGCGGCTGGCTGGCGATCTGGCCGAACCGGCCAAAGCCGATGATCAGCACGCTGCCGGTCAGGCCTTCGGCGACATCGACGCCTTCAAGCGACTGCTCGTCGCGTGGCGTCAGATACCGCAATGCTATGATCGCTAAGGGCGTCAGCACCATGGAAATGATGACGATGGCGGTCAGCATCGCATTGGCCTGGCTATCGATGATACCGACAGCCGCCGCTGCGGAATAGAGGACGAAGGCGAATTCGCCGCCTTGCGCCATGAAGACCGCGCGCTCGAGCGCTTCGCGGTGGCCGGTTTTGAGAATGCGGGCGACGATATAGATGCCGATCGCCTTCATCATCATGTAGGCGACGACATAGATGGCAATGAGCTGCCAGTTGACGACGACCACATGCAGGTCGAGCGACATGCCGACGGCGAGGAAGAACAGTCCGAGCAGAATGCCACGGAACGGTTCGATGTCCGCCTCCAGCTGATGGCGGAAGGTCGATTCCGACAAAAGCACGCCGGCCAGGAAGGCGCCCATCGCCATCGACAGGCCGGAAAGCTGCATGGCGAGCGCCGACCCGAGCACGACCAGAAGGGCGGCTGCGGTCATCACCTCACGGGCGCGCGCATCCGCCAGGATACGGAAGAACGGATTGAGCAGATAGCGTCCTGCAAGCACCAGCCCGACGATCGCGGCAAGGCCGATGCCGACCTCCGTCAACCGATCCGACAGGCTCATGTCGGCGCCGCCCGGCGCGAGGAAGGCGATCAGCGCCAGCAGCGGCACGATGGCCAGGTCTTCCAAAAGCAGGACCGAGACGATGCGCTGGCCCTTGGGCGTGGCCAGGTCGCCGCGTTCTTCCAGCAATTGCATGACGATTGCCGTCGAGGTGAGTACGAAACCGGCGCCGGCGACGAAGGATTGCGCGATCGGGAAACCTCCCGCCAGGCCGACGCCGGTCAGCAGGACCGCGCAGACGCCGACCTGCAGCGCGCCAAGCCCGAAGATCTCGCGGCGCATGCCCCATAGCCGTGACGGCTGCATCTCCAGCCCGATAATGAACAGGAACATGACGACGCCGAGTTCGGCGACATGAAGAATGGCTTCCGATTCGGAAAAAATGCGCAGCCCGAACGGACCGATCACGACGCCGGCCGTCAAATAGCCGAGGATGGAGCCAAGTCCGATACGCCTGAAGATCGGCACCGCAACGACGCCGGCGGCAAGCAGCGCCACCACCTGGATCAGATCGCCGTTTGATGCCTCTGCCGCCATGCCTGCCGTTCCGCTCTCTTGCAACAAGCGGCCAAGATAGGGGCTTCGGGGCGGATCGAACAGTGCGAATCCGGCGCGTTGTGAAGGCGATATTGCAGGCGCACTGAACAGGATAATGGGCTCCCGCGCGTTGCTTGTTCCAGCAATCCGGCGCTAAGGACCCGGCTTCGGCCAGTGAAGGGCGAGCGACGATCAAGTCGCGGCCCTTTCAGGCGGTGACAACCAAGTATCAGGGCGGCACGACAGCAGCCGAGGCCTGCAAGGCCTATGACGAGGTGATTGCCGCGATCAAAGGCTGAGCACTTATTTGCAAATCAAAAGAGGGCGGCGCCGTTTGGCCGCCGCCCTTCTCACGCTGAAAGCTCAGTTCGGAGTTATGGAGCCGACCTCGACTGCATCGATCCGCTTCAGCTTCATGCCGATGACCGGGACCAGCTGCTGGTCGACGCGCACGGCAACGGTCACTGTCATCGAATTGTCGTCGGGGACAAGCGCCTGCATCACGCCGCGCAACTGATTGCGATTGATGGTGAAAACCACCTTGTGCGCATCGACGACATTGCCGCCGATAATGTCGAGGCCGGAGCCGGCGGCCCCGCCCATAAAGCTACCCTTGTAGCCCTGCCGGCCCTTGTGTTCGATCGTTGCCGACATCTGCTGGGTGAACATGCCTACCCGACAGCCGCCGTCGAGCGACATGCCGACCTTGCCGTCAGGCGTCGAGCCGATGAAGCTGCAGGTGAATTTCGTGCCCTTGTATTTGCCGGCAACGATTTCCCCGGGGCCGACCCATTTGCCTTCGACCGACCGAAAGAACTGCTTGTCCGGTTCCGCCGCCGAGGTCTTTCCGGCAATGCCGACGGTTGCGACAAGCGCGAGCGCCACGGGCAGCCCGCTGGACAGAATAACGCTTTTCATCGACGACACCCGGCAACAAAGAGACTGATTTGGACGCTTCCGACCATGGACAAGATTGGTTAATGCTTTGTCACCCCAAGGCAATAGTCACGTTCCGGAAGCGGATGTTTCTTTTTCTTTCTTTGCTGCAAAGGAGGTCAGCGCGGAGAGGAAATCGCCCAATCCGGGCCGCCTGACCGCGTAAAAGGGCAGGGGCCTTGCGGTTTCCATCGCTGCAATGCCGATGCGCGCAGTCATCATGCCGTTGACGACGCCTTCGCCGAGCTTGGCCGAGAGCCGGGCGGCAAGGCCGTGGCCGACGATCTGCTGGACGAAACTGTCGCCGACGGCGATCGACCCGGTGACCGCGAGATGGGCCAGAACGCTGCGCGCCAGGCGAAAAAAGCCAAGCGTGCCGGGGCGGCCGCCATAAAGTTCCGACAGCCGGCGAATCAACCGGCCGGCTTCGAACACGACATAAGCGACGTCGACCAGCGCGCGGGGGCTGACCGCGGTCACCAGGGAGACGCGCTTCGCCGCTTCGAGGATCATCACCCTGGCGCGGGCATCGAGCGGGCCGAGTATCTCGGTCTCGGCCAGGCGCACCAGATTGCCGCCGTCAATGATCTCGCCGCGCAATTCGGCCAGCGAGCGCCTGCCGGCCGCGGTTTCAGGCTTGGCCGAGACAAAGACCGACAACTCGTCGACCACGGCGCGGGCGGCCTTCGGATCGTCACGGGCAATTGCATCGAGCGCCCGCTTCTGCAACTTTTCGACCTCGGCAAGGCGGGCAATCGCCATGAATTCGCGCACGAGGATGATCAGAAGCGCCAGGATGGCGATCGCGGCCATAGCGGCAGCCAGCCAGCCCAGCCACTCGGCGCGCTCGAACAGGTCGCGAATCAGCTGGTCGGTCCAGAGGCCGACGGCGAGCGAAACCAGAACGCCCAGCGCGCCGAAGAACAGGCTGCCAAGCAGCGAACGTTTTCGCGGCGCAATCGCCGGCGGCGGTTCGGCGGCGACGATATCAGGCTCGTCGAAGACGTCGATCTCCGCCGGTGTGACCACGGCAAGATCCGCCGTCACGGTACGCGGCTTTCGCGCCGGCGCGGCCCCGGACGCAGTATGGTGAGCCGTCGAATCTTCCTTCTGCTGGGGCTCCGGCTCGATGCGAAAGGCCGCCGGTCTGCGGGGCGCACTCATGCGAGATGATCTCCGATCAGGAACTGCAGCGCGCGGTCGAGCCTGATATGCGGCAGCGACAGCGTGACGCCCTCGGCGGTGCGCTCGAGTTTCGGCGGGCGAAAGCGCACGAAGCGGATCGCGGGGTCGTCATCGTTCTGCCGGCGGGTCGATTCGGAAACATCGAACACCGCATCAACTTTCTCCGGCAAGTCACCGGGAAATATGGCTGTTTCTGTCTTTCCGTCAAAGGTTTCGCCATCGATTTTTTCGCCGCGCAACGGCATGCCGATAATGACCGGCAAAGTCTCGCGGCCCTGCTTGACCGTGCCTTCCCGGGTCGCGCGCATGGCAGCCATAGCGACGACGTTGACGTCGGCGCCGGTGAAATTCGCCCGCGCCACGGCTCGGTCGGCTAGCCGCCGCACGATCGCCTGCAGCCGGTCGTGGCTTTCGTGGTGCAGATGGTCGGCCTTGGTCGCGGCCACCAATATACGGTCGATACGCCTCGAAAACAGGTCGGTCAGGAAATTGCCCCGGCCGGGCCGGAAACAGGACAGGATTTCGGTGACCGCGCGCTCTAGATCGGCCATCGCACCGGGGCCGGCATTCAATGCCTGCAATGCGTCGATCAGCACGATCTGGCGGTCGAGACGCGTGATGTGTTCGCGAAAAAACGGTTTGACGACATGCGTCTTGTAAGCCTCGTAGCGCCGCTCCATCATAGCCTGCAGCGATCCCGAGCGGGCGCGCCGGCCGCCCAGATTCGGCAGCGGCGCGAAGGTGAGAGCGGGCGAGCCTTCAAGATCGCCGGGCATCAGGAAGCGGCCGGGCGGCAAGGTCGAAAGCGCCCGCTCGTCGAGTTTACAGGCCTTGAGATAGGCCGCGAAGCTCTCAGCGAGACGGCGCGCCGTCATCTCGTCGGCCTCGGCGTTGGGGTCGACCGGATCGGAGAGCGCCCGCCATTCCCGCGAAAGGTCGACACGCACCGCCAACACGGCCATCTCGAAGGCCTCACGCGAAAAATCGGCGTAGGACTTGCCGAGCAGCGGCAGGTCGAGCAGCCATTCGCCGGGATAATCGACGATGTCGACCGACAATTTGCCGGCGGAAAACATGCGGCTCCAGCCAGAGGCCGATTCGTATTCGATGGTGAGCCTCAGTTCGGAAATCGCACGCGTCGAATCCGGCCAGACGCGATCGTCGACAAGAGCTGCGATGTGATCCTCGTACTGGAAGCGTGGGACCGCGTCGTCCGGCTGCTCTTCGAGAAAAGCCCTGGCGATGCGCCCCGATTTTTGTGCCTCAAACAGCGGCAAGCGTCCGCCATGGACGAGATTGTGCACAAGGGCCGAGATGAACACCGTCTTGCCGGCGCGGGACAGCCCGGTCACGCCAAGACGCAGTGACGGAGCGAAAAGCCCGGCAGCGCGGCCTGACAACGTATCCAAGGCAATCTTCGCCTCGTCGGTAAAAGTCGTCAGCGCTGATGGCAAATCTGTTCTCGCGGGCCGGTCAGGATCCGATATAGGCTTTGATGCGCGGCTTTGAAATGGCCTCAGATATCGGCAGGCGTCAGGAAGGCTTCGAGATAGCCGGTGCCTGGCGCAGCCTCGGCAAGTCTGCCGTTGAACCGGACCACCGCAAGTGCGGAGGTCGGGAAGCCGTGGTTCAGCATGGCCCGCGCGGTGTCGTCGCCGTCGCCCGAGAGCGCCATGGCGAGATCCTCAATCATCGGATTGTGGCCGATGACGAGCAAGGCATCCAGCCCGCCATTCTGCCGGATGGCAGTGAGGTACGCGGCGGCATCGTCGCTGTAGAGGGTGTCACAGAACAGCACCCGGCCCGTGTCCGTGTGGCCAGCCAGGCTTTCCAGCGTCTGGCGGGCGCGCTTGGCGCTTGAGCAAAGGGTGAGGGCCGGTGCGTATTTGCGGGAACGCATCAGGACGCCCATCGCTTCGGCATCGGCGAAGCCGGATGGATCGAGCGGGCGGTCGAAGTCAGCCACGCCAGGCAGCGCCCAGCCGGCCTTCGCATGCCTCAGCAGGTAAAGTCTGGTCACCGGATCCCCGTTGTGCCGGGCACCGAACCCGTCAGCACGCCGCAGGATTTGCCATCAGAAGAGCTCCGTGCGCAATGGCAAGCGCCCCTCAAGCATAGCGAATCATGTACGGATTCGGTCGTATTCTTCGCAAAAAGGGCATCGCCGACGCCGTTTTGTCCGAGACTAACAATTGCGTGAAACTGTCGTCGATTGACCTTGTGCAGCTTTCGGTCCGCGAATATATAGGCGCCAAATTTGGGGTTTGTTGGGTGAGTCGAATGAACGACATCGTTACCGCCGATTACGTACCCTCCGAAGACGAGCCGTTCATGAACGAGCGGCAGAAATCCTACTTTCGCATGAAGCTCGTCACCTGGAAGAACGACATCTTGCGCGAAGCGCGCGAAACTCTTGAAATCCTGCAGCAGGAAAACGCCAACCACCCCGACCTCGCCGATCGCGCCTCCTCCGAAACCGACCGCGCCATCGAACTTCGCGCCCGCGATCGCCAGCGAAAACTCATCTCCAAGATCGATTCGGCCCTCCAGCGCCTTGACGAAGGCACTTACGGTTATTGCGAGGAGACGGGCGAGCCGATCGCGCTGAAGCGGCTCGACGCGCGCCCGATCGCCACCTTGTCGATCGAGGCACAGGAGCGCCATGAGCGGCGCGAGAAGGTCTACCGCGACGACTGAGTCGCCGGGAAAAACAGCGGCATCGGTAAAGCGTTCACAATGGCCGGTTTTCCGGCCATTTTCATTGGCCGTTCGCTATCGGCCTATCTTTTCTGATTGGACAACTCGCCGAGGAGCTTCGTCATCTCGTCGTCGAGAGAGGGTGATGCCTTCGCCACCGGCTTGCTCGGCGTTTGGCTGAAGCGTGGCTCGTCGAGGGAAACCTCCAGCTCCTTCATCAGCGCATCGTCAATCGACTCGTGCTGTGCCGGCGGCTCGTATCTTGCCGGGGAGTCCTGTCTTGCCGGCGGCTGCGCATGCCGCGAGGCACTGGCGTTGACGGATCCATAACTTGGCAACGGCGTGACGTTCGATGCCGGTTTCGGCGCCGGCGCCGGCATTGTTGCCGGCATCGTCGCCGTCTGGCGGGCTCGGACAGGGGGTCGCGGTTACGCTTGCCGGCTGCGGTGGCGCTTGCCTCACCGGCGCGGCTGTGGTCGAAGCCGACCTTGCTGCCGGCTGGTGGCCGTTATCTCCGGTCAATGCCGGGCGCCGCAACGCCGAGAGCCTGATGTCGCGCTCGACGACGACGTCGGTCGGACCACCGATCAAGAGCAGGTGCTCGATATCGTCACGGCGCACCAGCACCAGCCGCCGGTGACTGTCGACCGCTGTGGCATCCATGACAGCCAGCCGCGTCTTGCGGTTCCTGCCGCCGGCGACGAATGTCCCGAACGTCAGGCTGCGGACCAGCCTGATGATAAGAAGAATGATGAGCAGAAGGACAAGTACTGCAAACGTCCATAGGATTGCTGCGGCATAACCAGGACCCGCCACGCCATCCAGCCATTGCAGCATTGGTTCCCCCAAAATCAGCTTTCGAAGAGAAGCGACACTAGACTGTTGCGGCAGGCCACCGCAAGTTGCCTTTCACGCTTCGTGAACAGCTTGAAACGCCGGGAGCCGAACGGCGTCATTTTTAGCGGACATCTGCAGCCGGGCCTTTTCCCAACCCTGAGAATATGATTCAACCGACACCGGAATTCACGAGCAGGGGGCACATGGCCAAGGAAGCGCGCGGCGATTTCTATCCGGTACCTATCGTCGACCAGAACACGCGACCGGGAGCGGTCACCCGGCTCATCGTCTTCATCGTCGTCCTGACTGGGGCAGCGATCGTCTTCGGCCTTTTCCGGGAGCGCCTTGGCGATCCATTCCTGCTCGGCATGCTTGGCGTGCTGGCGATGATCGGCGTCGGCTTTCTATTCGCCACTGCGATCGGCTTCGTGCACATCACGCCGCGCTCGACAAGCGACGAACTGTCGAAAGCTTTCGTCGATTCGATGTCGCAAGGTCTCCTGGTCACCGACACCAAAGGCCGTATCATCTACGCCAACCGGACCTATGCCGATATGACGGGTGCCGAGTCGGCCGCCGACCTCAAGACCGTCGAAGGTTTGCTTTCAGACGTTCCCGAGGCCTCGGTGACCATATACCGGCTGGCGTCCGGCCTGCGTGACGGCCAGCCTGGCGACGGCGAGTTTCGGCTCGCGCAGTCCATTCGGCCAGGCGCCGAACCGGGCGCTCGCTGGTACCGCGTTCGGGCCCGCGCCTTCAGCGTTCCCGGCCAGCGGCTGCCCATGCTTGCCTGGCAGCTTGCCGACATCTCGCAGGAACGAGCCGAGCAGGAGCGGTTCTTTCGCGACCTGCAAAAGGCGATCGATCACCTCGACCATGCGCCGGCCGGCTTCTTTTCGGCCGACCAGGAAGGCCGCGTCACCTATATCAACGCGACCCTTGCGGAGTGGCTGGGCATCGACCTGGCCAGCTTCACTCCCGGCGCCATCACGCTGCCGGAGATCGTTGCCGGCGACGGCATGGCGCTGGTCCGTTCGGTCAAGGCCGACGCTGGTACCACGCGCAATGCCGTTATCGACCTCGATCTGACGACGATGACCGGTGAGGCGCTGCCGGTGCGCTTCATGCATCGTGTCTCGGCCAGCCGAGAGGGGCTCAACGGCCCGACTCGCACCATCGTGCTCAACCGGACGCAAGGCGAGGACGCTTCGGCCGACCTCCGCGCATCGGAAATACGCTTCACGCGGTTCTTCAACTCGACGCCGATGGCGATAGCCGGCGTCGACCATGCCGGCCGCATCCTGCGCACCAATGCGCCGTTCCTGTCGCTGTTTTCCTCGGTCGTCGACCGCGACGCGGTCGATCGCCGTGTGCGGCTGGATACGGTGATCCACGAGCGCGACCGGCCGGCTTTCGCCGCGGCCTTTGAAAAGGCACGCCAGCAACAGGCTGACATCGAGCCGATCGATACGGTGCTGCCCGGCAACGAGGAGCGCCACATACGCTTCTACGTCAACGCGGTCGCAGACGGAACCGGTGGCGAGGGCGCCGAGGAATCGGCCATCGTCTATGCCGTGGAGACCACTGAGCAAAAGGCCCTCGAGGGCCAGATGGCGCAGAGCCAGAAGATGCAGGCGGTCGGCCAACTCGCCGGCGGCATCGCGCATGATTTCAACAATGTGCTGACCGCCATCATCATGGCCTCGGACCTGCTGTTGACCAACCACCGGCCGTCCGATCCGTCATTCCCGGACATCATGAACATCAAGCAGAATGCCAACCGGGCGGCCTCGCTGGTGCGGCAGTTGCTGGCCTTTTCGCGCAAGCAGACGCTGCGGCCGGAGGTGCTCAACCTGACCGACGTGCTCGCCGATCTCAGGATGCTGCTTGCCCGGCTGGTCGGCAACGACATCAAGCTCAAGATCGACCATGGCCGCGACCTGTGGCCGGTCAGGGTCGATATCGGGCAGTTCGAGCAAGTGGTGGTCAATCTGGTGGTCAATGCGCGCGATGCGATGCCGGCCGGCGGCGACCTCACGGTGCGCACCCGCAACGTCAGCGCCGGAGAGTGCAAGACCTTTTCCTACCGCGAACTTACTCCGGCCGACTATGTGCTGGTCGAGGTCGAGGACAGCGGCAGCGGCATCGCGCCTGATGTGCTGAAAAAGATCTTCGAGCCCTTCTTCACGACAAAGGAGGTTGGCAAGGGAACCGGACTCGGCCTGTCCATGGTCTATGGCATCATCAAGCAGACAGGCGGCTTCATCTTCTGCGATTCCGAAGTCGGCAAGGGATCCGTGTTCCGCATCTTCCTGCCGCGGCACATTGCGGAGGCAAGGAAGGCGGGCGAGGCTGGAGAAGTGCCGGCCGCCCCCGCCAAGATCGCCGACTCAGCCAAGGATCTGTCGGGCTCGGCCACGGTGCTGCTGGTCGAGGACGAGGACGCCGTGCGCATGGGCGGCATGCGGGCGCTGAAATCGCGCGGCTACACCGTCCACGAGGCGTCGTCGGGCGTCGAGGCGCTTGAAGTCTACGAAGCGCTCGGCGGCAAGGTCGACGTCGTGGTGTCGGACGTGGTGATGCCGGAAATGGACGGCCCGACGCTGCTTGGCGAATTGCGCAAACGGCAGCCCGACATCAAGTTCATCTTCGTGTCCGGCTATGCCGAAGACGCGTTCGCCAAGAACTTGCCGGCCGACGCGCATTTCGGCTTCTTGCCGAAGCCGTTTTCGCTCAAGCAATTGGCCACGATCGTAAAGGACATGCTGGAATCCTGACCGCTTCCAACGCTCCGCTTGCGCAATGTCGTGAGACTGCCATGATTGCAGGCGAAACGGGCGACGGGTTTTGGAAAGCATGCCGTGACGCCACACAACGAGGCTAGCAAAGGCGACTACGCAAGCACGGTGCTGCTGCCGGGCGACCCGCAGCGCGCTGAATGGATGGCGGAGACCTTTCTGGAAGCGCCGCGCTGCGTCAACCGCCGCCGCGGCGCGCTCGGCTTTACCGGGTTGTTTCGCGGCAAGCCTGTCAGCGTCCAGTCCACCGGCATCGGCGTCCCGTCATTCCTGGTCTACGTGCACGAGCTGCTGGATTTCTACGGTGCGAAAACGTTGATCCGCACCGGCACCTGCGGTGGCCTGACCGCCGAGACGGCGCTGCGCAGCCTGGTGATCGCACAATCGGTGCGTGGCGAAAATGCGGAGAGCGGCCAGGTTTTTGGGCTCTATCGTGCCGATGCCGGCCCCGATCCGGCATTGTTGGCCCAGGCGTTGGCCCGGGCTGCGGAACTCGGCATCGACCATCGGGCCGGGCTGACGATCTGCAGCGACATTTTTTATCATCCGCTGGGGCGCGAACGCTTTGCCGAAGCACAGGCACAGGGGGCGCTCGCCGTGGATATGGAAACCAGCGCACTCTACCGCATTGCGGCCGATTTCGGCGCCCGGGCGCTGTCGATCCTGACCGTCGTCGACAATGTGGCAACCGGCGAGCAGACCGACTATTCCGAACGCCAGGGCCTTTTCACCGATATGACCCGGCTGGCGCTCGACATGGCGGCGGAGAGCTAGGCGGCTTCTACTTCGGAGTACGGAAGCTCGCCAGGTTCCGTACTTTTCAACGCTTCGTGCAGGTCGAGGCGGTAAAGGCGCCGTCTGGCTGCTTCATGATGATGTCGAAGGACGGGGTGGTTCCGCTTTCCAGCGTCGCTTGCGTAAGCGAGATCGAGTTGCCACCGCTGGTGTAGCCGCCCAGCGGACCCAGCCAGGTAATCACCCCGTCTGCATCCATCTGGTAGTTATAACTCTGCGGCGCGGTGCCGAAGCTAACCGGACCGCTATAGACGTTTCCCTTGATGGTGATGTCGCCGAGGCTGAGGAACATGCCCAGCAGATAGACTTCGCAATGATAGGAGCCGTCCGGCAGCTTGCCGTCGCTGAAGCCGGCGCGCGCTACGGTCGTCGTCGCCAGCAGAAGCATGGTGATGAAAATGCAAGACGTTCGGAAGGCCATGGCGTCGCTCGTTTAAGGGTTCGAACTTGCCCCATTTCGCTGCGGCGCTGCAATCCTCGCCAGCGCTCATATGATGCTGCTCAAAATTCGGGCATTGGCCTGTATATGAGTAAAACTTAGGCTGGTACGAGTGATCTTTTCTCATTTCAAACCTGGCAGGCGAGGTTCATCTCCTGCGGCTAATACATTAACCGACTGACAGGGCTGGGAAATCTCAAACCCTCCGATCTTTCGCCGGTGATTGGCACAGCCGTTGCATGGTCTGTTCCGATGCAGTTAACCAGCTTGGGAGTTTAAAAGTATGAGGGGCAGTTTCTCGACAATAACAAAAATGTTTTCGGCCGGCGTGGTCACCGCCGGCCTGCTGATGAGCGTTCCCGCCAAGGCGGCCGACGACACCATCAAGGTCGGCATCCTCCATTCGCTGTCGGGAACCATGGCGATCTCGGAGACGACGCTGAAGGACGCCATGCTGATGCTCATCGAAGAGCAGAATGCCAAGGGTGGCCTGCTCGGCAAGAAGCTCGAGGCGGTGGTCGTCGATCCGGCTTCCAACTGGCCGCTGTTCGCCGAAAAGGCGCGCGAGCTGATCTCCAAGGACAAGGTCGCGGCGGTGTTCGGCTGCTGGACCTCGGTGTCGCGCAAATCGGTGCTGCCGGTGTTCAGCGAACTCGACAACATCCTTTTCTATCCCGTCCAGTATGAGGGCGAGGAGAGCGAACGCAACGTGTTCTACACCGGTGCGGCGCCGAACCAGCAAGCCATTCCCGCGGTCGACTATCTGATGAGCGAGGACGGCGGTTCGGTGAAGCGCTGGGTTCTCGAAGGCACCGACTACGTCTACCCGCGCACCACCAACAAAATCCTCGAGGCCTATCTGAAGGCCAAGGGCGTCGCTGCGGAAGACATCATGGTCAACTACACGCCGTTCGGCTTCTCCGACTGGCAGACCGAAGTTTCGGCGATCAAGAAGTTCGGCTCGGCCGGCAAGAAGACCGCCGTGGTCTCGACCGTCAATGGCGACGCCAACGTGCCGTTCTACAAGGAGCTCGGCAACCAGGGCATCAAGGCCGAGGACATCCCGGTCATGGCCTTCTCGGTCGGCGAGGAAGAGCTTGCCGGTCTGGACACTGCGCCGCTGGTCGGCCATCTCGCCGCCTGGAACTATTTCGAGAGCGTCGACACGCCCGAGAACGCGAAGTTCATCGCCGACTGGCACAAATTCATCAAGAACGACAAGCGCACCACCAACGACCCGATGGAAGCCCATTATATCGGCTTCAACATGTGGGTGAAGGCGGTCGAGAAGGCCGGCACCACCGATCCGGACAAGGTCATCGACGCCATGGTCGGCGTCTCGGTGCCGAACCTGACCGGCGGTTATTCGACGATGATGCCGAACCATCACATCACCAAGCCGGTGCTGATCGGCGAAATCCAGGCCGACGGCCAGTTCGAAACCGTCTCGCAGACGCCAGGCCTGGTGATGGGCGACGAGTGGTCCGACTACCTGCCTGACTCCAAGGACCTGATCTCCGATTGGCGCGCGCCTCTGTCCTGCGGCAACTTCAACGTTGCCACCGGCAAATGCGGCGGCAAGGGAACCAACTGATCCTCCCGGTCTGTCCTCCCAGACCCGCAAGCCTCCGGGCAGGCTCCTCCTCCAGCCTGCCCGGAGGCGACATTCAATCTTCAAGAGCCACCAGAAACCAATGATCCTGATCCGCGCGATTGGCCTGATGCTGCTCCTTCTCCTGGGGACGCTGCTGCCGTCGAACGCCAGCGAAGCAGATCTGCGCGTGGTCATCGCCAAATTCGCCACCGCCGCCAATTTTCCGGCGATAGAAGCCGTGGTGCGCGAGCTTGCGGCTTCCGGCGATCCGGCCGTAGAACGGCCGCTTGCCGCGCTTGCGGAGGGCAGCCTTTACGTCCGCAAGGCCGATTCACTGGTCTTTGTCGGCAAGGAGAGCGGCGACGGTATCGAGCTGCTCGATGCGCTCACCGGCGAAAGGTCGGGCGAAGCTGCCAAGGCCGAAATCACCAAGATCAAGGTCAACAACACGCTGCGCCGCGTCATTCGCGATGCGTTGGGCACGCTGACGCTCGGCTCCAAGGACCCGGCCGTGCGGATTGCCGCCGCCGACACAATGTTCAAGACGCCGGACGCGGCAAACATCGAGTCGCTCGACACCGCGATCGCCAATGAGAGCGTGGCAAACGTCAAGGCGCTGCTCGAACAGGCCCGCGCCGCGTCGGTTCTCGTTTCAGACAGGCCGGAGGCCGACAAGCTGGCGGCTATCGCGCTCATCGGTGCGCGCGGCGACCGCGATGCGGTGTCGCTGCTCACGTCGGTAGAGGCCAGTTCCGAAGGTGCGGTGAAGGACGCGGCGACCGCGGCGATCGCCGACATCAATTCGACGCTGGCGCTGTGGGATGCCGGCCAGAACATCTGGTACGGCATATCGCTCGGATCGGTGCTGCTGCTGGCGGCGATTGGCCTTGCCATCACCTTCGGCGTCATGGGCGTCATCAACATGGCGCATGGCGAGATGGTCATGCTCGGCGCCTACACGACCTTCGTCGTGCAGGAGGTTATTCGCAATTCCTTTCCCGGCCTGTTCGACTGGTCGCTGGTCATCGCCCTGCCGCTGGCCTTCCTGGTGGCGGCGCTCGTCGGCCTTGTCATCGAGCGCGGGCTGATCCGCTATCTCTACGGTCGGCCGCTGGAAACCCTGCTGGCGACATGGGGTGTGTCGCTGATCCTGCAGCAGGCCGTACGCACCATCTTCGGGCCGACCAACCAGGAGGTAGGCAACCCGTCATGGATGTCCGGCTCGTTCAATATCGGCCAGCTTGCCGTGACCTGGAACCGGCTCTGGATCCTGGTATTCGCGCTCGGCGTGTTCGCGGTGCTGCTCTACGTGATGAAACGCACGCCCTGGGGGCTGCAGATGCGTGCCGTCACCGCCAATCGCCGCATGGCTGCCTCGATGGGCATCAGGACGCCTTGGGTCGATGCGCTAACGTTTGCACTCGGCTCCGGCATTGCCGGCATCGCCGGTGTCGCGCTCAGCCAGATCGACAACGTCTCGCCCAATCTCGGCCGCGGCTACATCATCGACAGCTTCATGGTCGTCGTTTTCGGCGGTGTCGGCAATCTTTGGGGCACGCTGGTCGGCGCTTTCTCGCTCGGCATCGTCAACAAGTTCCTCGAACCTTATGCCGGAGCAGTGCTCGGCAAGATCGTCGTCCTGGTGCTGATCATCCTGTTCATCCAGAAACGCCCGCGCGGTCTGTTCGCGCTAAAGGGCAGGTCGGTGGAAGCATGATCACGGGACGCTTCTTTGCCGCCGGCGCCGACCGCCGCGTCGCCATCACCATCTTCATCCTGCTGGCGGTTGCAATCGTCGTGCCGCTGCTCAATCTTGCGGTCTCGCCGACAAGTGCGTTTTACGTGCCGTCCTATATAGTCGCGCTCACCGGCAAATACCTCTGCTATGCACTGCTCGCCTTGGCGCTCGATCTCGTCTGGGGCTATTGCGGCATCCTCTCGCTCGGCCACGGCGCCTTCTTCGCACTCGGCGGCTATGCGATGGGCATGTATCTGATGCGCCAGATCGGCTCGCGCGGCGTCTACGGCAATCCGCTGCTGCCGGATTTCATGGTGTTCCTTAACTACAAGGAATTGCCATGGTTCTGGTATGGCTTCGACCACTTCTGGTTTGCCGCGGTCATGGTGCTTGCGGTGCCCGGCCTGCTCGCCTTCGTCTTCGGCTGGTTTGCCTTCCGCAGCCGCGTCACCGGCGTCTATCTGTCGATCATCACCCAGGCGATGACCTATGCGCTGCTGCTTGCCTTTTTCCGCAACGACATGGGTTTCGGCGGCAATAACGGCCTGACCGATTTCAAGGACATTCTACGGTTCAACGTGCAGGCCGACATGACGCGGTCGGCGCTGTTCGCGGCCAGCGCCGTCATGCTGGCGTTTGCCGTCTTCGTCACCTGGGCAATCGTCGGTTCCAAGTACGGCAAGCTTTTGATGGCGGTGCGCGACGCCGAAAGCCGCACACGCTTTCTCGGCTGGCGGGCGGAGAACGTCAAATTGTTCGCCTTCACCGTGTCGGCGGTGATGGCCGGCATCGCCGGTGCGCTTTACGTGCCGCAGGTCGGCATCATCAACCCTGGCGAATTCGAGCCGTCCAATTCGATCGAGGTGGTGGTGTGGGCGGCCGTCGGCGGGCGCGGCACCATCGTCGGGCCGATCATCGGCGCGCTTCTTGTCAATGCCGGTAAATCCTGGTTCACCGGCGTGCTGCCTGAATTCTGGCTGTTTGCGCTGGGCGGACTGTTTGTCGCCGTCACGCTGTTCCTGCCCAAGGGCATCATCGGCATGTGGGATTCCTGGCGCGGCAACGCCAAGGCGCTGCGGGCGGCCTCGGTTGCCGAAGAAGCCGGCATCGATCCCGATGCGCCGGTGCCGCCGAAAACCGACCGCTCGGCGGCGAGAAGGCCGGGCGACTGGTCGGCCTCCGGCGCCGAACCGCAGCCGGCGGAGTGATGGCCTGATGTCGAAGAGCAACACCATCCTCTATCTCGACGGCGTGTCAGTTTCCTTCGACGGGTTTCGCGCCATCAACAACCTTTCGCTGGTGCTCGACAAGGGCGAGATGCGGGCGATCATCGGCCCCAACGGCGCCGGAAAGACGACGATGATGGACATCGTCACCGGCAAGACGCGGCCCGACGCGGGTGAAGTTTTCTTCAACGGTGAGGTCGACCTAACCAAACACGACGAGGCCGAAATCGCCATGATGGGCATCGGCCGTAAATTCCAGAAGCCGACCGTCTTCGAAAGCCACACGATCGAGGACAATCTGATGCTGGCGCTGAAAGGCCCGCGCTCGATCTTCCCGGCACTGTTCCATCGTCGCTCGGCCGCGGACGTGCGGCAGATCGACGACATCCTCGGCATCATCCGGCTTGGCGACAAGCGTGACGAACTCGCCGCCAATCTGAGCCACGGCCAAAAGCAATGGCTCGAGATCGGCATGCTTCTGGCGCAGGATCCGAAGCTGCTGCTGGTCGACGAACCGGTTGCCGGCATGACCGACGCCGAGACCGAGGAAACCGCGCGGCTGCTCAGGGACATCGCGCGAGACCATTCTGTCATTGTCGTCGAGCACGACATGCATTTCGTGCGCGAGCTCGGCGTCAAGGTCACCTGCCTGCACGAAGGCTCGGTGCTTTCCGAGGGCAGTCTCGACTTCGTTTCGGCCGACGAGCGCGTCGTCGAAGTCTATCTGGGGAGATGAACATGGTCTGGCGCGTTCCGTTCCATCATTTCGACCTTTCGTTCTTCACGCGTTGGAGAAAGCGCTGACCATGCTCGAAGTCTCCAATGCCACGCTGCATTACGGCGCTGCCCAGGCGCTGCGCGGCGTCTCGCTGAAGGCCGGCGCCGGCAAGATCACCTGCGTGCTCGGCCGCAACGGCGTCGGCAAGACCAGTTTGATGAGATCGATCGTCGGCCATCACCGGCTGACGAGCGGAAGCGTTGCCTTCGAGGGGAAGGCGCTCGACCGGAGCGCGGCGTATGATCGCGCCCGGTCGGGCATCGCATTCGTGCCGCAGGGCAGGGAGATATTTCCGCTGCTTACGGTGCGGGAAAACCTCGAATCGGGTTTTGCGCCGTTGAAGCGCGCCGATCGCAACATTCCCGGTCACGTCTTCGAATTGTTTCCGGTGCTGAAGCAGATGCTCGCGCGCCGCGGCGGCGATCTTTCCGGCGGCCAGCAGCAGCAGCTTGCCATCGGCAGGGCGCTGGTGATGCGGCCGAAGCTGCTGGTGCTCGACGAGCCGACCGAAGGCATCCAGCCGTCGATCATCAAGGACATCGGCCGCGCCATCCGCTATCTGCGCGACCAGGCCGGCATCGCCGTGCTTCTGGTCGAACAATATCTCGACTTCTGCCGGGAATTGGCCGACGAGGTCAACATCATGGACCGCGGTCAGATCGTCCATACCGGCCCCGCCGAGGATCTCGACCGGGCGGACGTCCGCAAATTCCTGACTGTCTGAATTCTTATTGATTCCATTACTTTGCAACTCTGGCGCGCCGAAGATTGCGTGCTAGATTTTGCTTGGCCTTGGTGAGTCGGCCGCTTTCCGTACCAGTTCCAATTTGGCAGATCAGGGGAAGGCGCGGGCCGCGCCGGCACGCTTGCGCGCAAGCCGTTCCCTTCCAGCGATCTGTTGTCGTCCAACATTTCGGGTGCTTGGGAGCCAGGGCCAGACGATGGAGCGCTATGTCGAGGACTACCAGAAACGACGGCTCACGGAGCGCGTCGATATCCTGACAGCCATCAACATTCTGAAATCGCAGGGGTATGACCACGACGAACTCATCGCGGAGATCACCAAGGTCTTCTATGTCGATCTCGATGCCTTTAACGAGATCGTCAGGGTTGATCGGCGTCCGGACGAACGCGCCGCATAGCCGGTAGTTTAGGACCAAGCCAGGCGGACCACCGACAGCGGGGCGTCAGCCTGCGACCCGCTTCATCAGCGCGATGGCGCCGAATGGAGCGCGGACCTTGCCCTCTGTGATGAAGTAGACGAACACGTCGCGTGGCTTGACCGGCGCGTCGGTTGAAGGATCGGCGCGCGACAGGTCGGCCGGCACCTTGCCTTCCGCCCAGGTTTTTGCGCGCGCCGCCCATTCGTCGAGCGCCTTTGGCGTGTAGCAATCGGGATTGTCGTCGCTGCCGGTCTGCAGCCGCGCATAGATGAAATCGCCGGTAACGTCGGCAATCCCCGGATATTTGGCGTGGTCGGCATAGACGATGGCGGCCTTGTGCTTTCGCGCCAAGGCGGCGAACTCCGGCACGATGAAGCTGTCGTTGCGCACCTCGACCGCGTGGCGAAGCGCAACGCCGTCCTGCTTTTCCGGCAACAGCTTGAGGAAGGCCTCGAAATCGTCCGGGTCGAATTTCTTGGTCGGCGCGAACTGCCACAGGATCGGCCCGAGCTTGTCGCCAAGTGCCGCGACGCCCGACCCGAGGAAACGCATGATCGATTCCCCGGCCTCGCCGAGCACGCGGCGGTTGGTGACGAAGCGGTTGCCCTTCAGCGAATAGACGAAACCATCCGGCGCCTCGTTGGCCCATTTGACGAAGGTCGGCTCCTTGAAGCTCGAATAATAGGTGCCGTTGACCTCGATAGTGAGCACCTGCCGGCTGGCATAATGCAGTTGCTTGGCCTTCGACAATTTGTCCGGGTAGAAGGACGTGTCCCACGGCTCGAAGGTCCAGCCGCCCATGCCGGCGCGGATTGTTCCTGATTGAGTCATGGTCGTCCTCCCGGTTTGCAGAAAAGGATCACGCGATGGCGGTCGTCTCGACGGCTTTCGCCATGTCGACGATCGTCCATCCTGGCCGATATGGATTGGGCCGGCGACCCGTTTCGCGAAAGCCGTAGGCCTTATACAACGAAACGTTCCGTTCCATTCTGGCATTGGTGTAGAGTCGGATTTCCGGCAAGCTCCACAAGCGCGTCTGTTGCTCGGCCCAGTCGAGCAGCCCGATGCCGAAACCCTTGCCCTGAAAGGCGGGCGCAACGGCGAGGCTGAAGATCATTGTATGGTCCGCATGTCGTTCGAGAACGATCAACCCGGCCGGCTGTCCGTCCTGCTCCGAAAGCCAGACCTCGCCGCGTTCTATGCGCGGCGCATAGTCCTCGGTGACGGGGATCGGCGGCGCTCCGAACAGGGCAGTGTAGGGCGCGTAGGCGTCGGTGGTGAGCGAGATCACCATGGGGAGATCATCGGCCCGAGCGGCTCTCATGATCAAAACTGGCCCGCGCCGGCAGCGGCCGCAATCACCTTGTCCATACCGGCCGCTATCGCGGCGACGGCATTGCGACTGGCGTCGCCCAAGCCGTGGCGCTCAGCGAGCCAGTGCGCGTCATTGTAGGAGAGCCAGACCTTGCCTTGCTCGTCCTCCCAAGCTAGTGCCTTGACCGGCAGATCGATGCCGGCAAGCTGCCGGTCCTGCATCAGCGGCGTGCCGCCTTTCGGGTTGCCAAAAATCAGAAGCTGGGTCGGACGCAGGGAAGCTTCGACAATGCGCGCACCGGCGGCGTGGTCAATGCGGGCGAAGACCAGCAATCCTGCACGTTCCACAGTCCCGACCAGGCGATCGATCGTTTCGGCCACGCCGAAGCGGCTTTGGACCGTGATGAGACCGTTCTTTGCCATCACTCCGCCGCTTCGCGCTTGCCTCCGGGGCGCCGCTCCAGCAAGTCCCTCAGGAACTGCCCGGTATAGCTGCGTTTTTCGCGGACGATGTCCTCCGGCGTGCCGGACGCCACCAGCTCACCGCCGCCGTCACCACCTTCGGGGCCAAGATCGAGTACCCAGTCAGCCGTCTTGATCACCTCGAGATTGTGCTCGATGACGACGACCGTGTTGCCCTGGTCGACCAGCTCGTGCAGCACTTCGAGCAGCTTGGCTACGTCGTGGAAATGCAGGCCGGTGGTTGGCTCGTCGAGGATGTAGAGCGTCTTGCCGGTCGCCTTGCGTGATAGTTCCTTGGCGAGCTTGATGCGCTGCGCCTCGCCGCCCGACAAAGTCGTTGCCTGCTGGCCAACATGGATGTAGCCGAGGCCGACCCGTTTCAGCGTCTCCAGCTTGTCGCGCACGCCGGGCACGGCGGCGAAGAAATCGACGCCTTCTTCGACCGTCATGTCGAGAACGTCGGCGATCGATTTGCCCTTGAACAGGACGTCGAGCGTCTCGCGATTGTAACGCTTGCCGTGGCAAACGTCGCAGGTGACGTAGACATCGGGCAGGAAGTGCATCTCGATCTTGATGACGCCATCGCCCTGGCAGGCTTCGCAGCGGCCGCCCTTGACGTTGAACGAGAAGCGGCCCGGCTGGTAGCCGCGCGCCTTGGCCTCCGGCAGGCCGGCGAACCAGTCGCGGATCGGCGTGAAGGCGCCGGTATAGGTGGCGGGGTTGGAGCGCGGGGTGCGCCCGATCGGCGACTGGTCGATGTCGATGACCTTGTCGAGGAATTCCAACCCCTCGATGCGGTCGTGCTCGGCCGGATGCTCGCGCGAGCCCATGATGCGGCGCGACGCCGCCTTGAACAGGGTCTCGATCAGGAAGGTCGACTTGCCGCCGCCGGATACGCCGGTGACGGCGGTAAACGTGCCGAGCGGGATTTCGGCGGTGACGTTCTTCAGGTTGTTGCCGCGCGCGCCGACGACCTTCAGCCGGCGGTTCTTCTTGGCCTCGCGGCGCCGTGCCGGCGTCGCCACTTCGAGCTCGCCCGACAGGTATTTGCCGGTGATCGAAGCGGGCGTCGCCATGATCTGCTGCGGCGTGCCCTGGGCGATGATGTGGCCGCCATGGATGCCGGCCGCCGGGCCGATATCGACGACGTAGTCGGCATGCAGGATGGCGTCCTCGTCATGCTCGACGACGATGACCGTGTTGCCGATGTCGCGCAGATGCTTCAGCGTGTCGAGCAGGCGGGCGTTGTCGCGCTGGTGCAGACCGATCGACGGCTCGTCCAGCACGTAAAGTACGCCGGTCAGGCCGGAGCCGATCTGCGACGCCAGACGGATGCGCTGGCTCTCACCGCCCGACAACGTGCCGGAGTTGCGCGACAGCGTCAAATAGTCGAGACCGACATCGTTGAGGAAGCGCAGCCGCTCCCGGATTTCCTTGAGCACGCGCACCGCAATCTCGTTCTGCTTGTCGTTGAGCGAAGCGGGCAGATCGGTGAACCACTGGTCGGCCTTGCGGATGGACAGCTCGGTGACCTCGCCAATGTGCTTGCCGGCGATCTTGACCGCGAGCGCCTCGGGCTTCAGCCGATAGCCGCGGCAGGCCGGGCAGGGCGTGGCCGACATGAAGCGCTCGATCTCCTCGCGCATCCAGGCGGATTCCGTTTCCTTCCAGCGGCGCTCAAGGTTGGGGATGACGCCCTCGAAGGTTTTCGTCGTCTTGTAGGAGCGCAGGCCGTCATCGTAATGGAAGGTGATTTCGCGCTCGCCGGTGCCGTGCAGGACGGCTTGCTTTGCCTCCTCGCTCAAATCCTTGAACTTGTCGCCGAGCTTGAAGCCATAGGCGACGCCCAGCGCTTCCAGCGTCTGCGCATAGTAGGGCGAGCTCGACTTCGCCCAAGGGCTGACGGCGCCAGCGCGCAGCGAGACATTCTCGTCGGGCACGACCAGGCTGGCATCAATGGCGCGTTGGCTGCCGAGCCCGTCGCAGGTCGGGCAGGCGCCGAACGGATTGTTGAAGGAGAACAGCCTGGGCTCGATCTCGGGAATGGTGAAGCCGGACACCGGGCAGGCGAACTTTTCCGAGAACAGCATGCGTTCATGCGTCTCGTTCTTCGATTTGTTGACCGAATCCTCGCCGGTCTGGCTGGCGTCGAGCGGCTTGTCGGCAAATTCCGCCACCGCCAGCCCGTCGGCCAGCTTCAGCGCGGTCTCGATGGAATCGGCGAGCCGCGTCGCCAGATCGCCGCGCACGACGATGCGGTCGACGACGACGTCGATGTCGTGCTTGTACTTCTTGTCCAGCGCCGGCACGTCGGCGATCTCATAGAAGACGCCATCGACCTTGACGCGCTGAAAACCCTTCTTCTGCAGCTCCAGCAGTTCCTTGCGGTACTCGCCTTTGCGGCCGCGCACCATCGGCGCCAGAATGAACAGCCGGGTGCCTTCCTCGACAGCAAGCACCCGGTCGACCATCTGCGAAACCGTCTGGCTCTCGATCGGCAGGCCGGTGGCCGGTGAATAGGGTACACCGACGCGGGCGAACAAAAGCCGCATATAATCGTAGATCTCGGTGACGGTGCCGACCGTCGAACGTGGGTTCTTCGAGGTGGTCTTCTGCTCGATGGAAATGGCCGGCGACAGGCCGTCGATCTGGTCGACGTCCGGCTTCTGCATCATTTCGAGGAATTGCCGTGCATAGGCCGAAAGGCTCTCGACATAGCGGCGCTGGCCCTCGGCGTAGATGGTGTCGAAGGCAAGCGACGACTTGCCCGACCCCGACAGGCCGGTCATGACGATCAGGCTGTCACGCGGCAGGTCGAGATCGACATTCTTCAGATTGTGTTCGCGTGCCCCGCGAATGGAGAGATATTTATGGTCGGCCATCGCCGGTCGCCGCCTCAGAATCTGGAATTCGTGGGATGGGCGGGTTTTCCCGACCACCCCCTATGTAGGTAATTTCGCCGCCTTTTCGAGAGACGCCACAACTCTCGACCAAAGCGTTTAACCGCCTTTCGCGCGAACGGGCAAGCGGAAAGAACAAAGGCCGAACACGCTCCTGACAAAAGCTGCCCGTGAGGCCGGCTTCACAAAGCGTCTCGCGATCACATTTTTCGGCAACCCGGCTATTCAAGGTTGACGTCCCCGCGTCATGGGGGCAGAATCCAATTGTCAACGAAGCCGGCCGTCTTTCGATGGCCTCGCGGCCTGGGGCTAGCCTGCGAGACGCCGCGGGTTATGCGATGAGCGCTTCGACGACAGTCGCAACGAACAGAAGGAGAGCAGAGGCATGACTCCACCGGATTGTTCCTTGAGGCTCCACGTGTCGCTGGAGCCGCGGCAGGTATAAGTAGCCAGGTCAGGCGTTTAGCGCTACCTGCCCACGTTGACCTGCCGATCCCCACAACAATCAGAGACTGCTAGTCGGATCGTCGGCTGAACGCCGCGAAGCATCCGAAATAAAAAGCCGGCAGTACACTCCCGGCAATTTGGATTTCAGATCCAAGAAAGCCCCGTCAGTTGCAAAGCAGTGGCGGGGCTGTTCGTTTGAAGCGCAATATTTGTGGTTCACACCAGGCGAACTTAGCGGCTGGAGGGCCTGATCCCGCCGGTAGCGACATCAATGGTGATGCTACCGGAAATCCGAACGTCGGTATCGCCAATCTTGAAGGTGCCGTTGCCGCTGCCTAGAGCCATATCGTCAGGCTCAGGCCGCGGCGCTGGCTCGGCGATGCGATAATCGCTGGTCACACCGGGCAGAGCGCGCTTTTGCGAAGACGTCGAATTATCTTGGGCAAGTGCCATACCCACCAGCATGTTCGTGCCGGCAACGGTAGCGATGGCAAGGCATAACAGGCTGGATGAGCGGCTGGCGGTCATCGCCGGACTATAGTGCCGCGATAGCGGCAAGACCAGACCGATGGCGCTGAAATTGCGGGCGCTCAATCGCCTCAGTTCCGTCCGCCGGCCCGGCTCGTTCATGCGGCCTGCTTGCGAGTGTCGAAAACATGGTCGACGAGGCCCCAATCCTTGGCCTCCTGCGCGGTCATGAAAAAGTCGCGGTCGAGCGTGCGTTCCACTTCTTCGTAGGTGCGGCCGCAATGGCGGGCGTAAAGATCGGTCATGCGCCGCTTGGTGCGAAGGATGCCCTCGGCATGGCGCTGGATATCGGAGGCCTGGCCCTGGAAACCGCCGAGAGGCTGATGCAGCACGATGCTGGTGTTGGGTAGCGCGATGCGCCGCCCCGGTGTGCCGGCCATCAAAAGGAACGAGGCCATCGAGGCGGCGAAGCCCATACAAACCGTGGAGACCGGGCAACTGATATACTGCATCGTATCGTAGATCGCGAAACCGCTGGTCACCACGCCGCCCGGCGAGTTGATGTAGAGCGAGACCTCCTTGTCGGGATTGTCGGATTCCAACGACAGAAGCTGGGCGCAGACCAGCGCTGAGGTGCCGTCATCGATCGGGCCGTTGATGAAGACGATGCGCTCGCGCAGCAGCCGCGAAAATATGTCGAAGGCACGTTCGCCGCGGCTCGACTGCTCGATCACCATCGGCACCAGATTGGCAAGGCCGCTCATCGGTTGTCTCCGTTGACTGTTGTCGTTCAGGCCGCGCGCAGGAAGAGGCGCGGGGTGTTTGCGGCGATCTGCTTGTGCCTGGGAGTGTGCGCGTCAAAGGAAAGCCGGCAACCGGCGCCTGCCATCGCGATCTCCGGCACTGCTGCCCGAGCAAAACCATCATGGACGATGCGCAGATGCGTGCCGCCGGAAACGGTGCGGTCGAGCGTAAAGGTGACGATGCTGTCCACTGGGCTGTCGTTCATTGCGCTGTCCAGGGGATTGCCGGGCGGCACCTGCGTATCGCCGGGCGCCGGCCGCTCCCGCCAGGAATAGCGCAGCAGCCGTCCGGGATCCGCGTCGAGGATTTCGCACTCGATCGGCGCATTCGGCGCTTTAAAGGCAAAGCGGTTGCCGATTTCGGGCTTGATGTCGTTCGGCATCATCCAGGCCGCGAGCAGGTCCGGCACCGTCAGCGCCCGCCACACCTGTTCCGGCGGTTCGGGCAGCTCGCACTCGAACTCGATCTTGTCTGCGGCCATTTCGGCGCGTTCTTTGCCTCGGTTGGTCATTGGTCCATGTCCTTCAAAACCGTCTTGAGCCTTTCGATGCGCTCTGGCCAGAACGCACGGTAGCGTTCGATCCAGCCGAGCAGTGGCGCAAGCCCCTTCGGATCGACGCGGTAATAGGCGTTGCGACCGGCCCGGCGCTCGACCACGAGGCCGGCGCCGCGCAGCACTGCGAGATGTTGCGATACCGCCGGCTGCGATACCGGTATGCCAGTGCGCAGTTCCGACACCGTCATCTCGCCGTCGGCGAGCCGCTCATAGACGGCGCGACGCGTTGGATCCGCTAGTGCCCGAAAAATGTCTGCTTCGATCATGCCGAAAGCATAAGTAAATACTTATCGGTTTGGCAAGCCGTGTTTTTTAAGACAGGCGGTATTTTTTAAGACAGGCGAGGTTTTACAAACTCGCTGGAAGCCAGCGTCTCACCATGTCGGGGGATCCGTTGAACGTCGCCTCGAAAACTGGTGACGCGAGCACAGCATGAATATGAAGCAATTCGGAGCCGACGTTTCGGAAGCCATGTTGCCTGTACGCGGCGACAACAAGCGACTGTCCGGCAGTCAAGACGAGATGCTCTTCGTCGATCCACATCTCGGCCCTGCCAGCGATGACGGTAAGTACGTCCTCGACCGGGTGCCAATGTGTCGGGGCGCCAACGGTGGGTTCGACCCATTGTTCAAACATGCAAAGTTGAGTTGCGCCGTTGCGGGCAGAGACATGCATGCGGGTCTTTACTCCCGTCCGCCACTCTTCTTGCGGCTGATCGTTATGCGCAACCATCTTCATGCGTTCGCCTCGATCCCATGGTCTGTGGAAATTCGACGCCAAGACACTACTTCTTACTGACAACTATTGACAGTGCAGGGCCTGTCCTATAGAACGAAAAGAGAACAAAAACCTTGTGGGAAAAGGCAGCGACGGCAGGCAGGGATTGTCCATAGCCTGTAAGGTGCGGCGACAAAAATTCGGTTTCGGATGAGCGCGGAGAAGTATCATGGCGGGTAGCGTCAACAAGGTCATTCTGGTGGGCAACCTCGGGGCGGACCCTGAAATCCGCCGCCTGAATTCGGGTGACCCGGTCGTCAACATCCGCATCGCGACGTCGGAAAGCTGGCGCGACAAGACGTCCGGAGAGCGCAAGGAAAAGACCGAGTGGCACAATGTCGTGATCTTCAACGACCAGATCGCCAAGGTGGCCGAGCAGTATCTGAAGAAGGGCATGAAGGTCTATGTCGAGGGCCAGCTGCAGACGCGCAAATGGCAGGACCAGACCGGCAATGACCGCTATACGACCGAAATCGTGTTGCAGAAATTCCGCGGCGAGCTGCAGATGCTCGATGCGCGGGGCGAGGGCGGCGGCCAGGTCGGCAACTATGCCGGTGGTGGTGCGAGCCGCGGTTCCGATTTCGGCCAATCCGGCCCGGGCGAAAGTTTCAATCGCGGTGGCGCCAACAAGGGCGGCGGCGGTGGTTCGTCGCGCGAGCTGGACGACGAAATCCCGTTCTGATTTCTCGGGCGGACTGCCCTTGCGGCGAAAAGCGCCGGCACCTTGGCCACGAAATGGCGTCCCGAAAATCTGTCTTGGATTTTCGGGACGTTGTGCGTTTGAGCGGTGAAAGGACGTATCAGGTGAAGGCAAGGGTCAAATGGGTCGAGGAGCGCACTTTCGTTGGCGAGTCCGCCAATGGGCACAAGCTGGTGCTAGGCACTGCGTTCGGGCCGGAGGGCAAGACGCCGGGGCCGAGCCCAATGGAACTGGTGCTGATCGGCACTGGCGGCTGCTCGGCCTATGACGTGGTCCATATCCTCGAAAAGGGGCGCGAGGCGGTCGAAGATTGCGTGGTCGAACTCGATGCCGACCGAGCAGAAGCCGATCCCAGGGTGTTCACCCGCATTCACATGCATTTTGTCGTCAAGGGCCGGTCGCTATCACACGACAAGGTGAAGCGGGCGATCGGGCTTTCGATCGAGAAATACTGCTCGGCCTCGGCAATGATGGCCAAGACTGCCGAGATTACCCACGACTTCGAAGTCATTGAAACGACAGCGAAGTAGGGCTGTTCCTACGTCGCCATCAGCGCCTTGATGCCGTCGGCGACGAACTGTACGGCGAGCGCCGCCAGGATGACGCCGAGCAGCCTTGTCAGGATCGAACGGCCGGTTTGGCCGAGGATACGGTCGATGCGCTCTGACAGCACGAACACCAGGTAGGTGATGACGAGGCAGATGGCGATGATGCCGACAAGGGCTGTCTGCGCGCCCAAACCCTGAAACGAGCTTGAGAGCAGGACGGTCGCCGAAATCGCGCCGGGACCGGCAATGAGCGGGATCGCCAGCGGAAAGGCGGCGATGTTGTGGATCATGTCCCTGGTGATGGCGACGTCGCCGATCTTCTCCTTGCGGTCCTGCCGGCGCTCGAACACCATTTCGAAGGCGATGAAGAACAGCAGAAAGCCGCCGGCGACGCGGAAGGCCGGCAGAGTGATGCCGAAGACTGACAGGATCGACGCGCCGGCGATTGCGAACAACGCCATTACCAGGAAGGCGATGACCGAGGCGCGCACGGAGACCTGGTTGCGCTCCTCGCGGTTCATGCCGCGGGTCACGGCGAGGAAGAGCGGCGCCAGGCCGGGCGGATCGATCGTCACCAGTATGGTGACGAAGGCGTTGAACAGGCTGTCGAAGCTCGGCATGCTGACCCTCCCCGCCGGCAAAGCCGGATAACGGGATTGGTAGAGCAAAGCGGAGCCAGTGGAAACCGTGCGGATCAGGGGCTGACGGCCCGGCGCGCCAGAAACTCGACTTCAAGACGCCAGGTAGCGCCGTCGTCCTGTGAGCGTTCGCCCAGCCAGCGGAACGAATTTTCGGTGATGCGCGAAAAGCTCCAGCGCACAGCAGATCCGGTGCCGTCTGCGCCTTGCTGGATGATGGTGTCGCCCTCGGCACGGCCGAGCTGGCGGCTGTAGTACTGATTGCGCGGATCGCTCCAGAAGATGTGCCAGGCGTCAACGCCGGGATCGTAGACGCGCAACGTCGTGCCATAGAAGGTCCATTTGCCGAGCGAGGGCGAGGGGCCGGCGTCACGGGCAGGCAGGATCCATACGTCCTGGATCGCGCGGCCTTCGAGCACCCAGCCGAAATGCACTTCGCCGCGCCCGGTCAGCACCTGACCGTCCTCGAGATGGCGCGTGGCGTCGAACGTCCAGGCGCCGACGAAGCGGCCATAAAGATTCAGTTTCTCGGCAAGGGCCGGTACGGGCCCATCGCTGTGCAGGACCTTGGCAAAGGAATTGGACATGGCTTCGCTCTCATCTTGTCAGGAGACCGGCAAGCATAGACGCCGACAGGGGTTCTGCGCTTGGGAAAAGTTGCTATGTTTCGGCGATGACGACGAGCGCGCACAGGCTGGCGTCGGGCCGAGGCTGGCAGGTGTCGGATGTCATCTGCACCGCCAGCGCCGCCGACAGGCCATTCGAGGAGGAGCATCGGGATTTCTGCGTTGCCGCCGTAACCAACGGCACCTTCCGCTATCGTGCGCGCGAGGGCACGGCGATGCTGGCGCCGGGCGCGCTCCTGCTCGGCAATCCCGGCACATGCTACGAATGCGGGCACGAGCATGGCGCCGGCGACCGTTGCCTCTCCTTCCATTTCGGACCGGCCTATATGGAGCGGATCGTCGCCGACGTGCCGGGCGCCAAGACGCTCGATTTCGGAACGCCGCGCCTGCCGCCCTTGCCGGCGCTGGTGCCGCTGCTTGCCGAAGCGGAGGCGGCGCGCGAGATGGCCGACACCGGCGTGTTCGAGGAACTCGCCCTGCGCATTGCCGGTGCCGCGGTAACTGCGGCTTGCAGCGCTACGGATCGGGGACGGACGCCGAGCCGCCGTGACCAGAAGCGTGTCGCCGAAGCGGTGCGGCGCATCGAAGTCGATGCCGACCGGCCGATCTCGCTTGCCGAACTCGCCGACGAGACCGCCACCAGCCCTTACCATTTCCTGCGCACCTTCCGGCACGTTGCCGGTATGACGCCCTACCAATTCCTGCTGAGAGCGCGGCTGCACAGGGCAGCCGTGCGGCTGCGGACGTCGGATCAGACGATTTCGGCGATTGCCTTTTCGGCGGGATTCAACGATCTATCAACCTTCAATCGCCGTTTCCGGCGGCTGATGGGCGAGGCGCCGGGTACTTATCGCGCCCGCCGGCGACGCCCGTGAAAGGGTACACGGCCATATCGTCGCAATTGGTTTATCCTTTTGAATTTGCCGCTAAAAACCACACTGGAAAACTGCCGCGATTGTTGGAGTTTCAGGCTGGCTTCCTATATAAGCACCAAGTGATTCCTGATTAGATTGTGATCCGATTTGACCGACCAAAAGACACCGCGCGGCGCCGACGGCGGCCCCACCGGCATCGAGCCGATATCCATCATCGAGGAGATGCAGCGCTCCTATCTCGATTACGCCATGAGCGTGATCGTCAGCCGCGCGCTGCCGGACGTGCGCGATGGCCTCAAGCCGGTGCATCGCCGCATCCTCTACGCCGCCTATGAGAGCGGCTATCACTGGAACCGCAAATATGTGAAATCGGCACGCCCGGTCGCCGACGTGATGGGTAAATATCATCCGCATGGCGACGCCTCGATCTACGACGCTTTGGTGCGCATGGCGCAGGATTGGTCGCTGCGCGTGCCGCTGATCGACGGGCAGGGCAATTTCGGCTCGATCGACGGCGATCCGCCGGCGGCGATGCGCTACACGGAATCGCGGCTGACCAAGGTCGCGCATGAGTTGCTGGAAGACATCGACAAGGACACCGTCGATTTCCAGGACACTTACGATGCGTCGGGCAGCGAACCGAAAGTCCTGCCGGCGCGCTTCCCGAACCTGTTGGTCAACGGCTCCGGCGGTATCGCCGTCGGCATGGCCACCAACATCCCGCCGCACAATCTGGGCGAGGTCTGCAACGGCGCCATTGCCCTCATCGATAATCCGGCGATCGACCTTCCGGCGCTGATGGAGATCATTCCGGGACCGGATTTCCCGACCGGCGGCATCGTGCTTGGCCGTTCCGGCATCTACAGCGCCTATTCGACCGGCCGCGGCTCCATCGTCATGCGCGGCCGCGTCAACGTCGAGGCGCGCGGCAACGATCGTGAATCGATAGTCATCACCGAGGTTCCCTATCAGGTGAACAAGGCGTCGATGATCGAGAAGATGGCCGAGCTGGTGCGCGACAAGCGCATCGAAGGCATTTCCGACATTCGCGACGAGAGCGACCGCCAGGGCTACCGCGTCGTCATCGAACTGAAGCGCGACGCCGTCGCCGATGTCATCCTCAACCAGCTTTACCGCTTCACCCCGCTGCAGACGTCCTTCGGCGCCAACATGGTGGCACTGAACGGCGGCAAGCCGGAATTGCTGACGCTGACCGACATGCTGAAGGCGTTCGTCGCCTTCCGTGAGGAGGTGATCAGCCGGCGCACGAAATTCCTGCTGCGCAAGGCGCGCGACCGCGCCCATGTGCTGGTCGGCCTTGCCATCGCTGTTGCCAACATCGATGAAGTCATCAAGCTGATCCGCAGCGCTCCGGATCCGCAGACGGCGCGCGAGCAGTTGATGGAGCGGCGCTGGCCTTCGGGCGACGTGGAATCGCTGATTCTTCTGATCGACGATCCGCGCCATCGCATCAACGAGGATGGTACCTACAATCTCTCCGAGGAGCAGGCGCGCGCCATCCTCGAACTGCGCCTGCAGCGCCTGACCGCGCTCGGCCGCGACGAGATCGCCGACGAGCTGAACACGATCGGCGACGAGATCAAGGACTACCTGGACATCCTCTCGTCCCGCGCCCGCGTCCAGCAGATCGTCAAGGACGAGCTCATCGCCGTGCGCGACGAGTTCGGCACGCCGCGCCGCACCGAGCTCGCCGAGGGCGGGGCGGACATGGAAGACGAGGACCTGATCCAGCGCGAGGACATGGTCGTCACGGTCAGCCATTCCGGCTACATCAAGCGCGTGCCGCTGTCGCTCTACCGGGCGCAGCGCCGCGGCGGCAAGGGCCGCTCCGGCATGTCGACCAAGGAAGAGGATTTTGTCACCCGGCTGTTCGTCGCCAACACGCACACGCCGGTGCTGTTCTTCTCCTCGCGCGGTATCGTCTACAAGGAAAAGGTCTGGCGCCTGCCGATCGGCAACCCACAATCGCGCGGCAAGGCGCTGATCAATATGCTGCCGCTCGAACAGGGCGAGCGCATCACCACGATCATGCCGCTGCCGGAGGATGAGACGAGTTGGGGCGAGCTCGACGTCATGTTTGCCACCACGCGCGGTACCGTGCGTCGCAACAAGCTGTCGGACTTCGTCCAGGTCAACCGCAACGGCAAGATCGCCATGAAGCTGGACGAGGAAGGCGACGAGATCCTCGGCGTCGAGACCTGCACCGACAATGACGACGTGCTTTTGACGGCAAGTTCCGGCCAGTGCATCCGCTTTCCGGTCAGCGACGTACGCGTCTTCCAGAGCCGCAATTCGGTCGGCGTGCGCGGCATTGCGATGGCCGATGGCGACCGGGTGATCTCGATGGCGGTGATCGAGCATGTCGATGCGCCGCCGGCGGAACGTGCCGCCTACCTCAAGCGGGTGGTGGCCGAACGCCGGCTCGCTGCTGACATCGCGGCCGGCGAGGAGGAAGAAATCCAGCTCACCAATGAAGAGGTCGGCGAAGAGGCGGAGCTTTCCGACGACCGCTATGAGTTCCTCAAGGCGCACGAGCAGTTCGTGTTGACGGTGACGGAATATGGCTACGGCAAGCGTTCATCGTCCTACGATTTCCGCCTGACTGGCCGTGGCGGCAAGGGTATTCGCGCCACCGACGTCTCGAAAACAGCCGAAATCGGCCGCCTGGTGGCGACCTTCCCGGTCGGCAATGACGATCAGATCATGCTGGTTTCGGATGGCGGCACCGTTATCCGTGTTCCTGTGAACGGCATTCGTTTCGCCAGCCGCGCCACCAAGGGCGTTACCATCTTCAATACCGCAGAGGGCGAGAAGGTCGTTTCGGTGGAGCGAATTTCAGAACCGCAAGCGGATGAAGAGATCGAAGAGAGTGTCGATGCTGAAAGCGGCGCTGTTGCCGATGCCGATGGTAGGGAGCCCGATACTTCCGTCGAGTGAGTTTGGCACGACGACGCCAGCCCTGTGGGCCGGCGTGTGAAGACACCCGCAATCTAGAAGCGGCGATAAGGCCTGCGGTTGCCGAAGCCTTCGAACCGCTTGGTATTGGCCTTGGCGCGGACGCGCTGTGCTTCCTGATGCAACCCGAATACGGTGGCGATCAGCATGGCGACGGTCATTGCGGTGGCGAGCATGTAGATCAGCATGTGCGTGTTCTCCTGCGCCTAACAACGATTAGATGGGTGTTTGGTTTCATCTCCTGCAGCTGCAACTTAGTGAACACTGCGTGAAGCTGTTGTCAGCGGCACATTCATCTGTCGTTCACGTCGGCCAAAAGGTTCACGGCGCGGGCTGGCGATCGGATTTGCCTTTAGGAGAGAGGCTCGCTAGAAGCACCTGCCATGACCGAACGCATCGCCCTTTATGCCGGCTCTTTCGACCCGCTGACCAACGGCCATCTCGACGTGCTGAAGGCGTCGCTGGCCGTGGCGGATACAATCTATGCGGCGATCGGCATCCATCCCGGCAAGAAGCCGTTATTTTCCTTCGAGGAACGGGTTGGCCTGATCGAAACGGCCGCGAAGGCGGAATTCGGCAGCGACGGTGCGCGTATCAAAGTAGTCGCCTTCGACGGGTTGGTAATCGACGCGGCCAGGAAGCATGGCGCCTCGATCATGATCCGCGGCCTGCGCGACGGCACCGACCTTGACTATGAGATGCAGATGGCCGGCATGAACGAGACCATGGCGCCGGAGCTGCAGACGGTGTTCCTGCCCGCCAGCCCTTCAGTGCGCACCATTACCGCCACACTTGTGCGCCAGATAGCTTCGATGGGAGGCGACATCCGCCCCTTCGTGCCGGCGGCCGTGGCCGGCGCGCTCACCGCCAAATTCGCGAAATAAAATGCATGTCACCCAAAAGTGGAACCCGGCTTTGGGTAACGACATGCATGAACGAAGATATTCGGAGAAAGATCCCATGCAGCTGAAAAAGCTTGCCTTCTTGCTTGCCGTGCTTGCCGGTCTTGTGACCGCATCCGTGTCGGCCTTTGCCGCCGATCCGGAAAACACCATGATCGTAACGCTGAAGGACGGCGACGTGACCATCGCGCTGAGGCCCGACCTTGCGCCGAAGCACGTCGCGCAGATCAAAAAGCTGGTGCGCCAGGGCGCCTACGACAACGTCGCCTTTCACCGCGTCATTGACGGCTTCATGGCGCAGACCGGCGACGTCAAGTTCGGCAACATGAAGAGCGGCTTCAATGCCGACGCTGTCGGCACCGGCGGCTCCGATCTTCCTGACCTGCCGGCCGAATTCTCCAGCACGGAGCACTACCAGCGCGGCGTGGTCGGCATGGCCCGCTCCGACGATCCGAATTCCGCCAATTCGCAATTCTTCATCATGATCGCGCCGGCACCGCCGCTCGATGGCCAGTACACCATCGTTGGCAATGTCGTCAGCGGCATGGAGTTGGTGGACCACATCAAGAAAGGCGACGAGGCGCAGAACGGGACGGTGACCGACCCCGATCGCATGATCAAGGTGCGCATCGCCGCGGACGGCAAGTAACCCCAATTGTTCAAAAGGATATTTCTGACATGGCCGAAATCAAGGACCGCGAGAACGCGCTTATCATGGACACGACCAAGGGCAAGGTCGTCATCGAATTGTTTCCAGATCTGGCGCCCGGCCATGTCGGCCGTATCAAGGAGCTGGCGCGCGAAGGCGCCTATGACGGCGTGGTCTTCCACCGCGTCATCGACGGCTTCATGGCGCAGACCGGCGACGTGAAGTTCGGCAATTCCAACAAGCCGTCTTTCGCGCCATCGCGCGCCGGCACTGGCGGTTCCGACAAACCCGATCTGAAGGCCGAGTTCTCCAACGCCAACCACGGCCGCGGCACCTGCTCGATGGCGCGCTCGCAGAACCCGAACTCGGCCAATTCGCAGTTCTTCATCTGCTTCGACGATGCCGCCTTCCTCAACCGCCAGTACACGGTATGGGGCCAGGTCATCGAAGGCATGGACAACGTCGACAAGATCAAGCGCGGCGAACCGGTGCAGGATCCTGACAAGATCGTGTCGCTCAAGGTCGCGGCCGACGTGAAATGACCGGCCGGGCTGTCGCGGCAATCGCATTTGTGCTCGTCGCGGCGGCCACTCCGGCGCTGGCAACGGAATCGATCGTCTGCAGCGCCGACGGCGGCGCGGCATCGATCGACGTTTTGATGGGACACACGGCCGTCATTGCGGTCGCGCGTGTGTGGCTGGATGCCGGCGGCAAGACATGGACCACGGATGGACAGCCAGGCTCAACGAAAGTCATCGTTGGACAGGCATTCGAAGACGACGAGCGCATGCTGATCGACCTCACCGACGAAGGCATCAGCTCGATCGTCGCCAAATTGCGGCTGGTCAAGGCCAGCGAGCAGTCCAGCTTCGCGATGGGCGGCACATTGAGCATAGACGGTGTCGGCGCCTGGGCGGTGACCTGCCCGGAACCTTGAGGCGGGGATCTCTTGCGCGTCGACCTTTTCGACTTCGATCTGCCGGAGGAGCGCATCGCGCTTCGCCCAGCCGAGCCGCGCGACAGTGCCAGGATGCTGGTGGTCAGGCCGGGTGAGGGGCTCGAAGACCGGACGGTGCGCGACCTGCCGGCCCTGCTCAAGGCCGGTGATGTGCTGGTCTTCAACGACACCAAGGTCATTCCGGCACAGCTGAAAGGCATCAGGCGGCGCGGCGAGGCGGCGGCGCAGGTCGAAGCCACGCTGCATATGCGGATGGCGCCCGACCGCTGGCTCGCCTTCATGCGTCCGGGCAAGCGCATCGCCGCCGGCGATCGTATCCATTTCGGTCATGACGCCAATTCCTGCCTTCTCGGCCAGCTCGACGCGAACGTGATCGAGAAGGGAGAAGGCGGCGAGGTGCTGCTCGGCTTCGACCTGTCAGGTCCGTTCCTCGACGAGGCGCTGCATGCAGTCGGCCACATCCCGCTGCCGCCCTACATCGCCTCCAAGCGTGACGACGACGAACGCGACCGCAGCGACTATCAGACCATTTATGCGAGGGAGGAGGGCGCGGTCGCCGCGCCGACGGCAGGGCTGCATTTCACGCCGGAGCTGTTTGCGACGCTCGACGCCAAGGGCATAGAGCGCCGTTTCGTCACGCTGCATGTCGGCGCCGGCACGTTCCTGCCGGTGAAGGCGGACGACACCGCCGACCACAAGATGCACGCCGAAACCGGTTCGGTCAGCCCGGAAACCGCCGAGGCGCTGAATGCGGCGAAAGCAAAAGGAGGGCGCATTATCGCCGTCGGCACGACATCGCTGCGCTTATTGGAGAGCGCGGCTGGCGAGGACGGCAGGCTGGCCGCATGGTCAGGCCCGACAGACATCTTCATCACGCCCGGCTATCGTTTCAAGACCGCAGACTTGCTGATGACCAATTTCCATCTGCCGCGTTCGACGCTGTTCATGCTGGTTTCGGCCTTCTGCGGTTTGCAGACGATGCGGGCGGCCTATGCGCATGCCATCGAGAATCGCTACAGGTTTTATTCCTATGGAGACGCAAGTCTTCTGTTCAGGGAGGATACCGATGGACGATGACCTGGAAACCTTCGACCGGGAAGCCTTGATCGCCGAGGTCAGGAAACTGCGCGCCGGCATCCGCCAACACCGCGACGCCACCGGCCATGATCTGTGCTGGCACCATCCCGACCTCTGGTCACTTTTGCCCGAAAAGACCGACCCGGCGATTGCCGTGCCGCCGTGGCCGAAATTCATGCGCGGCTGCATCCGCTACCGGCAATCACTCGACAAGCAGGCCCCGGACGCGCCGGTATTCGACAAGGAGTTCGATGGCTAGGGAATTCAATGACTGACGCATTCACCTTCAAGGTGCTGGCGACCGACGGCAGGGCGCGGCGTGGTGCAATCACCATGCCGCGCGGGGAAATCCGCACGCCTGCCTTCATGCCGGTCGGTACCGGCGGCACGGTGAAGGCCATGTATATGGATCAGGTGCGCGGCGTCGGCTCGGACATTATCCTCGGCAACACCTACCACCTGATGCTAAGACCCGGCGCCGAGCGCGTGGCGCGGCTCGGCGGCCTGCATGAATTCGCCCGCTGGCCGCATCCAATCCTGACCGACAGCGGCGGCTTCCAGGTGATGTCGCTGTCGAAGCTGCGGAAACTGACCGAGAACGGCGTTACCTTCCGTTCGCATATCGACGGCGGCGCCTACGAGATGTCGCCGGAGCGTTCGATAGAGATCCAGGGGCTGCTCGATTCCGACATCCAGATGCAGCTCGACGAATGCACGGCTCTGCCGGCCAAGCAGAACGAGATCGAGCGTGCCATGGAGTTGTCGTTGCGCTGGGCCGAGCGTTGCAAGACGGCATTCGGCGAGCAGCCCGGCAAGGCGATGTTCGGCATTGTGCAAGGCGGCGACGTGCCGGATCTGCGGCTGCGCTCGGCGCAGGCGCTGAAGGCAATGGAGCTGAAGGGCTACGCGATCGGCGGGCTGGCTGTCGGCGAGCCGCAAGCGGTGATGCTGGAGATGCTCGACATCACTTGCCCGGAGCTGCCGGCTGACCGGCCGCGCTACCTGATGGGCGTCGGCACCCCGGACGACATTTTGAAGTCGGTGGCGCGCGGCATCGACATGTTCGACTGCGTGATGCCGACGCGGGCAGGGCGCCACGGCCTAGCCTACACACGGCGCGGCAAGGTCAATCTGCGCAACGCCCGCCATGCCGACGATCCGCGTCCGCTCGATGAGGCAAGCGACTGCCCGGCCGCACGCGACTATTCGCGGGCCTATTTGCATCATCTGGTGCGCTCGCAAGAGGCGCTTGGGGCGATGCTCCTGACCTGGAACAATCTGTCCTATTACCAGCAGCTGATGCGCGACATTCGTGAAGCGATCGAGGCTGGCAGGTTCGCCGAAGAAGCCGAGATCATCACGCAGCAATGGGCAAACGGTGACCTCGCCGTCCGGTAGGCATGCTCGCCAGGAATCCGGCTCCAGGGAGGAGTTGTCCCTGCCATGAACTGTTTTGAAACGACTGCCCAATAAGCATTGCCGGACGACATCGGGCGAGGATCAAGAACCTGTTCGTTTCGCGGCAAGTTTCAGTTCCTGGCACGACGGTGCGGACGAACGGCATCGCCGAGCCTTCGCCTTCGACCCCCATCGCGGTTCAGCGATGGACGGCTGGGTCGTTGCTTGCGATTCTGGCGATCGCAGTGACCGGCCTGGTCTTGCGCTTGCTTGGCGCGCGCGGCGACCTTTGGCTGGACGAGATCTGGAGCTTTGCGCTGATCGAGCCGCTGACCTCGATCGACCAGATATTCTGGCGCGTCAATCACGACAACAATCATTTCCTCAACTCGGTCTATCTCTATCTCATTGGCCCCGATGCTTCGCCGCTGATCCAGCGAGGTCTGTCGATAGCTTTAGGTGTTGCCACGATCGGTGCGGCGGCAGCGAGCGCCGCATCGCGCGGACGACAGGCGATGATTGCCACAAGCCTGTTGTTTGCCGTGAGCTACCCAATGGTCCATTACGGCTCGGAGGCGCGCGGCTATGCCGGCCTTGTGCTGTTCACGCTGCTCTCGGTGGTTTTTCTGGAGCGCCGGCTCGACAATAGACGGTGGTCTGGCGCGGCCTTGGCAGCGGCGATCCTTTTCGGCTTCCTGTGCCATCTCACAATGATCGGAATGGTGGCGGTCCTCGCAATCTGGACCGCCTGGCTCGCCTGGCAGCGTACGGCGAAGGTCGGCCGCGTCGTTGCGGACCTGGCGTCGATCTTCCTGCCGGGCTTGCTTGCCGTGCTGCCGCTGGCTGTCGGCGTGTTTGTCGGCTGCAGGCTGTTCGGCTTCAGTGTCGGTGGTGTTTCGCCATTCTCGATTGCCGCCTTCGCGCAGGGCTATGGCGGGATGATCCGCTCTCTGTTCGGCCTGCCACCCTGGTTTGGCGACGGGCCTTATATCGTTGCCGCCTGCGGTCTTGTCGGCCTCTCCGCCGGTGTCTGGCGCGGTCGTCGAGCCAGCCTTTATGCCATCGGGATTATCGGACTGCCTTTGCTCATGGCGGCGGCGCATCTGCCCAACCTTGAGTTCCCGCGCTATTTCATCATCAGCGGAACATTGCTGCTGCTCTGGGCCGGCGAGATGATTGGCCGCGGCTTGGATGCTCGCGGGACTGCCAGGCTGCTTGCGATGGGAGCGCTGGCGATCGTGGTGAGTGGAAGCATTTCGTCGCTGCTTCAGTTCTATCAATATGGACGCGGCTCCTACGCCGCTATCGTTGATGAAATGACCAGGAACGGCGCAACCACCTATGCCAGCGACGGTAATTTCCGCACCCCCATTGTCGTCAACTATTTTGCGGCGCGAATGGATCGTCGGGCATTGCTGGTCACAGACGACGGGATGTGCACCGAACGGCCCGCCTGGCTGGTCCTCGAGGGGGACGTGGACAAACAAGCCGAACATGTCCAACCGACGGCCGCATGCGCTCTGGCGTATGAACGGGCCGATGCGTCGAGGCATTGGGGGTTTTCTGGCCTGAGCTGGACGCTCTACCGGCGACAGGATTGAAACACCCCTTTAGGTGCTGAGCGACGTGGACGCACGCAGGCTGCAGCCGGTGATCCGAAAGCTGTCGTCAGGCTGTAGTTCGAGCGTGTAGACCGCCTCGTAGTCCTTGCCATCCGGGCCGACGATCAGCACTTGCTGGATGATCGAGGTCGGGCTCGTCTCACGAACCTTGCCGAAGGAGTAGGTCTGCGGTTGGCGCACCGGTGGATAGCCTTTTGTCACCATGTTCATGAAGGTATCGACGGTCGGAAAGATGCGTTTCACATTCGGTGCGGCAAAGCTGTAGGCCGTCATTCCGTCATTGGCGATGAAGGCCCTCAACTGCCCATCGATGACTGTCTGCGCCGCTTTGACTTCGGCGTCGCCAGCAAAGGCCTGGGATGCGAAAATGAATGGAACGACTGCGAATGCGAAAAACGCGCGGCGCATGGCCTGTCTCCGTTGTCCCTGAGAAATCGCTGCCTGAAGGTACATGATACCATACGCTTTGCAGTGCTTCAGGGTTTCAGCCGAGCGCAAACATTCGGCGTGGCAGTCCGTGTCCGAGCCGAGAAAGCATTGTCGAGGCGAGAACAGCCTGAGCGATTGCCGATGCTTGAAAGGCGAACGGCAGTCTGCCACAAGGGCCGCTCGATTAGAGCGTGCGATGTGAGCAGGACCAGGCAATGAAGGCATTTTTCGTGCAGATAAAGTGCGATCTGGGCAAGGCCTACGACGTTGCCAGCGCCCTGGCCGATGCCGAGATTGCTTCGGAAATCTACTCGACAGCCGGAAACTACGACCTGCTCGCCAAATTCTATGTCGACGACGAGGAAGACATCGGCCACTTTGTCAACGAGAAAGTGCAGATTCTTCCCGGCATCAAGGACACGTTCACGGTCGTCACCTTTCGCGCGTTTTGATCCGCATCCGGCATCTGCCCGGACACCAGGCAAAGCCTGATCAAGGCCCTATTGGTGCTGCCTTAATTTTAGGCAAGTGCGATATACTGATCGCCGGCGCCCAACAAATCACCGATTGCGCTTGATTTTCTCCAGCCAGGCCAGTGAAATGGCGCCACAGGGGAGTATGCGATTGGCAGCGTTCGATGAAATGCTTCCGGAAGTTTCCGGGCTGAGAAAACCGTATTCGGCTTACGATCGCTGGCTGAAGGAACAGGACCCGGCCAGACTTACCGAGAAGATGCAGGACGCCGAACGCGTCTTTCGCAAGACAGGCATCACTTTCGCCGTCTACGGCGAGCAGGAAGCATCGGAGCGGCTGATACCCTTCGATATCGTTCCGCGCATCATTTCGGGCAATGAATGGCGACGGCTGACGCAAGGCATCGAGCAGCGCGTCCAGGCGCTGAACGCCTTTCTCGACGACATCTACCATCGCCAGGAGATCTTACGCGCCGGCCGGGTGCCGAAGGAGTTGATCGCCAAGAACGAGGCGTTCCTGCCCGAGATGATCGGGGTGCGGCCGCCGGCCGGCGTCTATACCCACATCATCGGCGTCGACATCGTACGCATCAGCGAGAACGAGTTCTACGTGCTGGAGGACAATGCGCGCACGCCGTCCGGCGTCTCCTACATGCTGGAGAACCGCGAGACGATGATGCAGCTCTTTCCCGAGCTGTTCCAGCAGATCAAGGTGCGGCCAGTTGAGAATTACCCGCAGCTCTTGCGCCAGTCGCTGGCGGCAGTGCGGCCGCAAAGCACCAAGGGCGCGCCGACCATTGCCGTGCTGACGCCGGGCAGCTTCAACTCGGCCTATTTCGAACATGCTTTCCTTGCCGACCAGATGGGCGTGCAGCTTGTCGAGGGGCAGGATCTGCGCGTCGTCGATGGCCATGTCGCGATGCGCACCACCGAGGGCTACAAGCAGATCGACGTGCTTTACCGTCGTGTCGACGACTCGTTCCTCGATCCGCTGACCTTCCGCCCCGACTCGGCACTTGGCGTGCCGGGCATTATGGACGTCTACCGCGCCGGCAACATCACGATCGCCAATGCGCCGGGAACCGGCATCGCCGACGACAAGGCGATTTATTCCTACATGCCCGAGATCGTCGAATTCTATACCGGCCGCAAGGCGATCCTCGGCAACATCCCGACCTGGCGCTGCTCGGAGCCGGACAGCCTGAAATACGTGCTCGAGCACATCGATGAATTGGTTATCAAGGAGGTCCACGGTTCCGGCGGTTACGGCATGCTGGTCGGTCCGGCGGCGACCAAGAAGGAATGCGAGGAGTTTTCCAAAAAGCTCGCGGCAAAACCGTCGAACTACATTGCTCAGCCGACGCTGGCGCTGTCGACCTGTCCGATCCTGACGGACAAGGGGCTGGCGCCGCGCCATGTCGATCTGCGCCCCTATGTGCTGGTTTCCGACCGTATCCAGATCGTGCCCGGCGGGCTGACCCGAGTAGCGCTCAAGGAAGGCTCGCTGGTCGTCAATTCCTCGCAAGGCGGGGGCACGAAGGATACGTGGGTGTTGGATGATTAGAGTTGAAGTAGCGAGTAGTGAATAGTGAATAGTGAATAGTGAATAGGTAAGGATACGGGTCGTTGATGTTGGTGAAATGCCCTGAAGTGAAGCGCGCGGAATCGTGCCCTGGGATCTGGATAGTCACCATTCACCATTCACCTTTCACTATTCACCACAGGACCGCCTGACATGCTTCTCGGCCGCACTGCCAACGGGCTCTACTGGATGAACCGCTATATCGAGCGGGCGGAAAACATGGCGCGGCTGGTGGATGCCGGCTTGCGCATGGCGCTGACTCGTACCCAGAACGCTTCGGAGGAGTGGAATTCGGTGCTGCTCAGCGCCGGTTCGGACGCCAGCTTCACGCAGAAATATTCCGACTACACCGCCGCCAATGTCGCCGACTATCTGCTGCGCGACACATCGAACCCGTCGAGCACGATGTCGTCTATCGAAACGGCCCGTAACAATGCCCGCATGGTGCGTACCGCACTGACGCGTGAAACCTGGGAAAGCATCAACGAGGCCTGGATGTCGCTGAAGCGGATGCTGGCCAAGCCGATCGACGAGCGCGACCTGCCCAACGCGCTCGACGCAATCAAGCGCGAGACGGCGCTGATCCGCGGCTCGTTCTACGGCACGATGCTGCGCAACGAGATTTTCGATTTTTCGCAGCTCGGCACGTATGTCGAACGCGCCGACAACACCGCGCGCATCCTGGATGTGAAATACTACGTGCTGTTGCCGTCGATCTCCTGGGTCGGCTCGACGCTCGACAACTACCAGTGGGAATCGATCCTGCGCTCGGTGTCGGCGCACCGTTCCTATCGCTGGGTCTATGATGCCGACTACAAGCCGAGCAACATCGCCGATTATCTGATCCTCAACGTCCGCATGCCGCGCTCGCTGACCTTTTGCTACCGCTTCCTGACGGAGCATCTCAAATTCCTGGGTGACGACTATGGGGAGCGCCACGCCTGTCATGCGACGGCTGCCAAGACCCAGGCCATGCTGACGGCCGGGTCGATCAAGGATATTTTCGACGCCGGCCTGCACGAATTCCTGGCCAATTTCATCCGCGACAACACCAGGCTCGGCGACGAGATCGCGCAGGATTACAGGTTCTATTGAGCATGATCCCAAAAAGCGGAGACCGGTTTTCGGAAAAGCTCATGCTCCAGGGACGAGTGCGATGCGGCTGAAGATCACCCACCGGACCGAATACCGCTACGATGCGCCGGTGCATTATCTGTTGCAGCGTTTGCGGCTGCTCCCGGTGAACGGGCGCACCCAGACGGTGCTGTCCTGGGCGCTGAGGATCGAAGGCGCACGCGAGGAAGTGCGCTTCACCGACCATTTCGGCAATGATACCCGGCTGTTGAGCGTCGAGGGCGAGCGCGACTTCATCACCGTCGAAGCAGCCGGCGAAGTGGTGACGCGCGACACCGCTGGCGTCTGCGGACCGCACCAGGGTTTCGCGCCGCTCTGGCTGTTCGGCCAGGAAACGCCGCTGACGACGATCGGAAGCGGCATTCGCGAGCTTGCTGCCTCGGTCGGCAAGGGTACCGACATCGAAAGGCTGCACCGGTTGATGGCGGTGATCGGCGAGCGCGTCGCTTATACGCCGGACACCACCAACGTGACGACGCCGGCCGAAGAGGCCTTGGCGCTCAAGACCGGCGTTTGCCAGGACCACAGCCACATCTTCGTTGCCGCGGCGCGTGCCATGGATTTTCCGGCCCGCTATATCAGCGGCTACCTGATGATGGATGCGGCCATCGAGCAGGCGGCAAGCCACGCCTGGGCCGAGGCGCATATCTCGGGCCTCGGCTGGGTCGCCTTCGATGTCGCCAACGGCATTTCTCCGGACGAGCGTTATGTGAAGGTGGCGACCGGCCGCGATTATCGCGACGCCACGCCGGTATCTGGAATTCGGCTGGGACAGGCGGAAGAACAGCTTGCGGTCACCGTCACCGTGGAGCAGTAATCCCCGGCAAGATTGTTGCCAAAGAGATTCGATGACCTATTGCGTCGGCCTGAAGATCGATCGCGGGCTCGTGTTCATGTCGGACACGCGCACCAACGCCGGCATGGATTCGATCTCGACCTTCAGGAAGATGCATGTCTGGGAAGAGCCGGGCGAGCGCGTCATCGTTTTGATGTCGGCCGGCAATCTGGCGACGACGCAGGCCGTGGTCAGCCTGCTCGACGAACGCACCAAGGCAGTGGCGGAGCGCCGTGCCACACTGCTCGAAACGCCCTCCATGTACCAGACAGTCCGGTTGGTCGGAGACACCGTCAAGGAGGTCATCGCCAGTTCGTCGCCGGCGGGCGAAAAGGCGGATTCCTACTTCAACGCCTCCTTCATCCTCGGCGGTCAGATCAAGGGCAGCGCGCCGCGCCTGTTCATGATCTATCCGGAAGGCAATTTCATCGAATCCACCGACGACACGCCGTTCTTCCAGATCGGTGAGACCAAATACGGCAAGCCGATCATTATCCGTGCGTATGAAAGGACCATGAGTTTCGCCGAGACGGTGAAGTTGCTGCTGGTGTCGTTCGACTCGACGCTGAAGTCGAACCTGTCGGTCGGCCTGCCGCTCGACCTGCTGTTCTATGAAAAGGACACTTTCAAGGTCGGCCTCAAAAAGCGAATAACCCAGGACGATCAATATTATCGTACGATCTCGGATAGCTGGTCGAACGCGCTGAAGACCGCCTTTGCCAGTCTGCCTGATTTTCCCGAATGAAAACCTTCGTTTTTCGTGCTCTTTGATCGCGGCTCGATGAGGCGCTACGGAGGCGAAGATGAATAGCAACGAATTCCGCGAATGGTCGCTGCGAGCGGCTGAATGGGGCGTCGACTACAGAAACGGCCTTCGCGAAACACCGGTGCGGCCGCTTGTCGAGCCGGGCGAAATCTTCAAAAGCATCGATGCCGCGCCGCCGGAAGACAGCGAAACGATGCAGGCAATCTTCGCCGATTTCGAACAAAAGATCTTGCCGGGCATGACGCACTGGCAGCATCCGCGTTTCTTCGCCTATTTCCCGGCTAACGCGGCACCGGTCTCCGTGGTGGCCGAGTATCTGGTTTCCGCGATGGCCGCGCAATGCATGCTCTGGCAGACCTCGCCGGCGGCAACCGAGCTCGAGACGCGTGTCGTCGACTGGATGCGGCAGGCGCTTGGTTTGCCGGAGGGATTTTCCGGCGTCATGCAGGATCGGCGACGCTTGCCGCCGTGCTGACAATGCGCGAGCGCGCGCTCGACTGGCAAGGCAACAAGAACGGCTTGCAAGGGCAGCCGGTCGTGCGGATCTATTCTTCCGACCAGGTCCATACTTCTATCGACCGGGCGATCTGGGTGTCGGGCATCGGCGAGGCGAACCTCGTGCGCATTCCGGTCGCCGGACGCTTCCGCGCCATGCAGACGGCGGCTCTGGAAGCCGCGATCGTTACCGACCGCGAAAACGGCATGCTGCCGGCGGGCATCATCGCCAGCGTCGGCGGCACAAGTACCGGCGGCACCGACAATGTGGCGGCTGTTGCCGAGGTGGCGAAGCGGCACGGGCTCTACCTGCATGTCGATGCCGCATGGGCCGGCTCCGCCATGATCTGCCACGAGTTCCGGCATTTCTGGACCGGCGCCGAAAATGCCGATTCCATCGTCTTCAACCCGCATAAATGGTTGGGGGCACAGTTCGATTGCTCGATGCAGTTCATCCGCCAGCCGGAAGAGCTGGTCCGCACGCTGGCGATCAAGCCCGAATTCCTGAAAACGCATGGCCGCGACGGGGTCATCAACTACTCCGAATGGTCGGTGCCGCTCGGACGGAGGTTCCGCGCTCTGAAACTTTGGTTCCTGCTGCGTGCGCATGGCTTGGAAAATCTGCGGAACATGATCCGCAACCATGTTGCCTGGAGCGAGAGCCTCGCCGCGCGGCTGGCTCGGGAACCGGATTTCGAGATCGTCACGGAACCCATGCTGTCGCTATTCTCATTCCGCCATCTCGCGGCTGCGGCCATCGACTCTGACGAGCACAATTTGCGGTTGGTCAGCGCGATCAACGATGACGGCCGCATTTACCTGACGCAGACCCGGGTGGACGGGCAGGTGGCGATCCGCTTTCAGGTCGGGCAGTTCGAAACGACTGCGGCGGACGTCGATACTGCTTTCTCGGTCATCACTGAGATCGCGCGGGGGCTGAGTTGATAGCCTCGTCGAGATTGCACCGGAGCTTTTCTCGCTGCAGTCGCCCGATTTTCATTAGCCGGCCCATACCTGTTCATGGCTTTCGTTTTCAGCTATAGACGAGAAAAACGAAAATGAGAGGTTGCTAGATGTATCTGTCGCCGCGTCATTCCGAAATCATCCAGATGGCCAAGGACCATGGCCGCGTACTGGTCGAGGAACTGGCGACGCATTTCAACGTGACGCCGCAGACGATCCGCAAGGATCTCAACGATCTCTGCGACCAGCGGCTTTTGTCCCGCATCCATGGCGGGGCATTGTTCCCCTCCGGCATCGAGAACATGGAATATGAGGCTCGGCGCAAGATCGCCGCCGAGGAGAAGGAGGCGATCGGCCGCGCAGCAGCCCGGCTGATCCCCGATAACGCGTCTCTGTTCATCAATATCGGGACAACGACGGAAGCTGTCAGCAAGTCGCTGCTCGATCACAGCGGCCTGATGGTCATCACCAATAACATCAATGTTGCCAACAGGATGCGCATATATCCTTCGATCGAGGTGGTGATCGCCGGCGGTGTCGTGCGCGGTTCCGACGGCGGTGTGGTCGGCGAGGCCGCGGTCGATTTCATCAGGCAGTTCAAGGTCGATTTTGCGGTGATCGGCGCCTCGGCCATCGACCATGACGGCGCACTGCTCGACTTCGATTTTCGCGAGGTTAAGGTGGCTCAGGCGATCATCGCCAACGCCCGACATGTGATCCTGGTGTCGGACCAGACCAAATTCGAGCGCACCGCGCCCGTCCGCATCGGCCATCTGTCGCAGGTCAACACCTTTATCACCGATCGTTGCGACATCCCGTCGGTGCGTAAGATCTGCCAGGAGGCAGAAGTTCAGCTGATCGAAACGTCGCTATCCTAGAGATGCCGTCGCGGCATCTTCCGCCTATCACATTTCGTTTGACATTCGTTATCATTTCGAAATAATTCCCGTACGGTTTCGCAAGAACCCAAAAATGCTGCAATGCGAAATCGAGGGAGGATTCTTTGAGCGCATCACCGATTCATGACATTTTCGTCATCGGTGGCGGCATCAATGGCTGCGGCATCGCCCGCGATGCCGTTGGACGTGGCTTTTCGGTTTTTCTTGCCGAGATGAACGATCTGGCCAGCGGGACCTCTTCCGGCTCGACCAAACTGATCCACGGCGGCTTGCGCTATCTCGAATTCTACGAATTCCGTCTGGTGCGCGAAGCGCTGATGGAACGCGAGGTCCTGTGGAGGAACGCGCCGCACATCATCTGGCCGATGCGCTTCGTGCTGCCATACGCCAAGGGACTGCGTCCGGCCTGGCTGATCCGGCTCGGGCTTTTCCTCTACGACCATATTGGCGGGCGCAAATTGCTGCCGCCGACGAAAACGCTGGACATGGCCAAGGATCCGGCCGGCAAGCCGCTGAAGCCGCTGTTTCGAAAGGCGTTCGAATATTCGGACGGTTGGGTCAACGATGCCCGGCTGGTTGTGTTGAACGCCCGCGACGCTGCCGAGCGCGGCGCAACCATTCGAACCCGAACAAAGGTCGTCAGCGCACGCCGCGAAGGCAATCTCTGGACGGTCAGGCTTGAAAATGTGCGGACCGGCGATACCGAGGAGGTCAAGGCGCGGCTGCTGGTCAATGCCGCCGGCCCGTGGGTCGATCAGGTGCTGTCGGCCACCGTCGGCTTGAACGACGTGCACAATGTCCGCCTCGTACAAGGCAGCCACATCGTCGTGGGCACGAAATTCGACGACCCACGCGCCTATTTCTTTCAGAACAAGGACGGGCGCATCATTTTCGCCATCCCTTACGAGGACGAGTTCACGCTCATCGGCACCACCGACCGTGACTATCCCGGCGATCCGCACAACGTCAGGATCAATGACGCCGAGATCGACTATCTCTGCGCTGCGGCAAGCGAATATTTCGTGCAGCCGGTCAAGCCGTCGGATATCGTCTGGACCTATTCCGCGGTGCGACCGCTCTACGACGATGGCGCCTCAAAGGCGCAGGAAGCCACCCGAGACTATGTGCTGAAGGCCGATGGAGGCGAGGGTGCCGCCCCGATCGTCAACGCCTTTGGCGGCAAGATCACGACCTACCGCCGATTGTCGGAATCGATGCTCGAGAAGATCGAGGGTTTTCTCGGCAAGCGCGGCAAACCATGGACGGCAAACGCGCCGCTGCCCGGCGGTGACTTTCCCGTCACCGGCTTCGATGCCGAGGTGGCGAAACTGAAAACGGCGTACCCGTTCCTCGACGCCCGGCTGGCCCGCCGGTTGACCCGGCTCTACGGCACCCGCGCAAGGAAGCTGCTGGGCCTCGCCAAGTCGAACGTCGATCTTGGCCGCAACTTCGGCGCCGATCTCTACGAAGCCGAGGTGCGCTACCTCGTCGAAAACGAATGGGCGATGACTGCCGAGGATGTATTGTGGCGCCGGACCAAGCGCGGCCTGCGTCTCAGCCGTGAGCAGGCGGCAGTGCTCGACGAGTTCATGCGCGGAATAAGCCGGCAGCACGTAGCGGCTGCCGAATAGGAACGGCCGACTGATGCAGAAAGCCTGGGAGGAGGCATCATGCTTGAACTGAGAAATGTGACGAAGACGGTGGGTGCGGCGGAACATATCCGCGACGTCTCGCTGACGCTTCAGCACGGCTCGCTCAACGTCCTGCTCGGGCCGACGCTCTCCGGCAAGACCAGCCTGATGCGGCTGATGGCGGGCCTCGACGTGCCGACCTCGGGCTCGGTCTGGTTCGATGGCAAGGATGTCACCGGCATGCCCGTGCAAAAGCGCAACGTCGCCATGGTCTACCAGCAATTCATCAATTATCCGGCGATGACGGTCTACGAAAACATCGCCTCACCGCTGCGGGTGGCCGGCACTGAGCAGGCAACGATCGACAGGGAGGTGCGCAATGCCGCCGCCCTTCTCAAACTAACGCCCTATCTCGACCGGACGCCTCTCAGTCTGTCGGGCGGCCAGCAGCAGCGCACCGCGCTGGCCCGCGCGATCGTCAAGAATGCCAGCCTCGTGCTGCTCGACGAGCCGCTCGCCAATCTCGACTACAAGCTGCGCGAAGAATTACGCGCGGAACTGCCGAAAGTCTTCGCGGCCGCCGGTACAATCTTTGTCTATGCCACGACCGAGCCGCACGAAGCCTTGCTGCTCGGCGGCAACACGGCGACGCTTTCCGAAGGCAGCATCACCCAGTTCGGGCCGACCATCGAAGTGTTCCGCAAACCGGTTGATCTGGTGACGGCGAGAACCTTCGCCGATCCGCCGCTCAACACCATCGTGCTTGCCAAGAAGGGTCTGGATTTCCTGCTCGAGGGCGGCGTGAAATTGCCGGTGCCGGCGGAACTCTTCGGCATTGCCGATGCGATCTATACGATCGGCTTCCAGCCGCATCATCTGTCCCTCGATCGGCCCAACGCCGCCGCAGTGCCGGTGCGCGCAAAGGTGACGATCACCGAGATCACCGGATCGGAAAGCTTCGTCCATCTCGATTTTGCCGATGCGCGCTGGGTCATGCTGACCCATGGCATTCGCGACTTCGAGCCGGACGAGGAGGTCGAGGTGTTCATCGACCCGCGCCACATCATGGTCTTCGACGAGCACGGCCGTGCCGTGGCCGCGCCGAAGCTGGCGGCCTAGGAGGAAGCGATGGCGCGCATCGATGTTAATCATATCCGCCACTCCTATCTGCAGAACCCGCGCACGGATGCCGATTTCGCGCTGAAGGAAGTGCACCACACCTTCGAGGATGGCGGCGCTTATGCGCTGCTCGGCCCATCCGGCTGCGGCAAGACCACGCTGCTCAACATCATTTCGGGATTGCTGCATCCCTCGCATGGCCAGCTGCTGTTCAACGGCAGGGACGTGACCAATCTGTCGACCCAAGAGCGCAACATCGCCCAGGTCTTCCAGTTCCCGGTGATCTACGACACGATGACCGTCTACGACAATCTGGCGTTCCCGCTGCGCAATCGCGGCGTGCCGGAGCCCGACGTCGACCGCAAGGTGCGCGAGACGCTGGAGATGACCGGGCTGGCCGATATGGCCAAACGAAAGGCGCGCGGACTGACCGCCGACCAGAAGCAGAAGATCTCGCTCGGGCGCGGGCTGGTGCGCTCCGACGTCAACGCCATCCTGTTCGACGAGCCTTTGACAGTCATCGACCCGCATATGAAATGGGTGCTGCGCTCGCAGTTGAAGCAGCTTCACCGCCGCTTCGGTTATACCATGGTCTATGTCACGCACGACCAGACCGAGGCGTTGACCTTCGCCGACAGGGTGGTCGTCATGTATGACGGCGAAATCGTGCAGATCGGCACACCGGCGGAGCTGTTCGAGCGCCCGCGCCACACCTTTGTCGGCTATTTCATCGGCTCGCCCGGCATGAATGTCATGCCGGTGGCGATCGACGGCAAGATAGCGAAGCTGGGCTCGCAGCAGATCGAACTGCCGGGCGTGCCCAAGGCGGGCGGCGGCGCCATCGAACTCGGCATCCGTCCCGAATATGTGCGCCTGGGCAGTAAGGGCATGGCCGTCCGGATCAGCAAGGTCGAGGACGTCGGCCGCCACAAGGTGGTCCGTGCCAATCTTGAAGGGCGCGAGATCGCCGCCGTCATCGGCGAGGACGAGACAGTTCCGGCTGATCCGAAGGTGCGGTTCGACCCGGCCGGCATCAACATCTATGCCAATTCCTGGCGCGTCGAGATGGGAGCCTGAAGTGGAAAAGACCTGGAACAACAGAGCCTGGTTCCTGGTGCTGCCGGTGCTGCTGCTGGTGGCGTTCTCGGCGGTCATACCGCTGATGACGGTCGTCAATTATTCGGTGCAGGACACTTTCGGCAATAACGTCTTCTTCTGGGCCGGCACGGAATGGTTCGAGGAACTGCTTTCCTCCAGCCGCTTTTGGCAGGCGATGATCCGCAACCTTGTCTTCTCCTTCATCATCCTGGCGATCGAAGTGCCGCTCGGCATCTTCATTGCGCTCAATATGCCGAAGAAGGGTTGGGGCGTGCCTGTTTGCCTTGTTTTGATGGCGTTGCCGCTGCTGATCCCGTGGAACGTCGTCGGCACCATCTGGCAGGTGTTCGGGCGCAACGACATTGGCCTGCTCGGTTATTACGTCAACGCGCTCGGCATCGACTATAATTATGTGCAAGACCCATACGACGCCTGGGTCACGGTCATCATCATGGACGTCTGGCATTGGACCAGCCTCGTCGTTCTGCTCTGCTACGCCGGCCTGGTCTCGATCCCGGATGCCTTTTATCAGGCGGCCAAGATCGACGGTGCCTCGCGCTGGGCGGTGTTCCGCTACATCCAGCTGCCGAAGATGAACCGCGTGCTGCTGATCGCCGTGCTGCTGCGCTTCATGGATAGCTTCATGATCTACACCGAACCGTTCGTGGTGACCGGCGGCGGACCCGGCAACTCGACGACCTTTCTTTCGATCGATCTCGTCAAGACCGCGCTCGGCCAGTTCGACCTCGGCCCGGCGGCGGCGATGTCGCTGGTCTACTTCCTTATCGTCCTGTTGTTGTCATGGGTGTTCTACACCGTGATGACCAATTACGACGCGGAGCGTTGAGATGAGCCGCACCGAAGAGAGAGCCGATAGGGTGAGCGAGACGACAGCTTCGGAAGGGCTCGCCAGCACGCTACGGCAGGACGAGATCGCACGGCTGATGCGCCGTCGCGGCGAGGAGTCGCGTTGGTGGTGGATCGTGCCGACGCTCTACATCATCGTTCTGCTTTTGCCGATCTACTGGCTCATCAATATGAGCTTCAAGACCAATGGCGAGATCGTCTCGTCGCTGACGCTCTACCCGCACGCACCGACATTGGCGAATTACCGCACCATCTTCACCGACGCGTCCTGGTATTCGGGCTACATCAACTCGATCACCTATGTGGTTATGAACATGGTGATTTCGGTGGCTGCGGCACTGCCTGCTGCCTATGCCTTTTCGCGCTATCGCTTCCTCGGCGACAAGCATCTGTTCTTCTGGCTGCTGACCAACCGCATGGCGCCGCCGGCGGTGTTCGCGCTGCCATTCTTCCAGCTTTATTCGGCCTTCGGCCTTATCGACACCCACATCGCCGTGGCTCTGGCGCATTGCCTGTTCAACGTGCCGCTGGCGGTGTGGATCCTCGAAGGCTTCATGTCGGGCGTGCCCAAGGAGATCGACGAGACCGCCTATATCGACGGCTATTCGTTCCCGCGCTTCTTCATCAAGATCTTCATGCCGCTGATTGCGAGCGGCATCGGCGTGGCGTGCTTCTTCTGCTTCATGTTCTCGTGGGTCGAGCTCTTGATCGCCCGCACGCTGACGACCACCGACGCCAAGCCGATCGCCGCGACCATGACCCGCACCGTTTCGGCCGCCGGTATGGATTGGGGGCTGCTTGCCGCCGCCGGCGTGCTGACGCTGATTCCTGGCGCGCTCGTCATCTGGTTTGTGCGCAACTACATCGCCAAGGGCTTTGCCCTGGGGAGGGTATGATGGAGCAGGTCGACAGAAGCCCATGGTGGTGGGCCGTGCTGTTTCTCGCCCTGGTCGTCGTGGCCTGGGTGGCACTTCAAATCGATTTCGTGGCAATAACGGTAGGCTTCAGCGATCCGGCTAATATCCGCCTGTGGGGATTTAACCTCTCGTCCAACCTCGATTTTTCGTGGATGGCCTGGACGTGGCCGACCGCGGCCTTCTTTGGAACCATCTTTCTGCTGCTTTGCGGCATGGCGTTGTGGGAATACGTCTCGCCGGGCGGCAATCCGCGCGTCGGCGTGCTGCGGTTCGAAACGACGCGCGGCGACCGCCTGTTCCTGTCGCTGCTTGGCAGCGCCTTTATCCATCTCGCTTGGCTGGGTCTAGTCGGACCCAATCTGTGGTGGGCTCTCGCTCTCTCCGTGGTCTACGCCGTCGGCGTGTTCCGCTACGTATAGAGGGGAAACTGTTGGAACGGCGGCGTGCCGGCCGCCGATCCAGATCGCACTTTGAACTTTAACAGTGGAGGAAATACATGCGACGGCAATTCTTGACATCAACAACTGCGCTTGTCCTATTGCTCGGGGCAAGCAATGCCTATGCCGGAATGGACGAGGCCAAGGCCTTCCTCGATAAGGAAATCGGGCCCCTTTCGACGCTTTCGCGCGCCGACCAGGAAGCCGAGATGCAATGGTTCATCGATGCCGCGAAACCTTTCGCCGGCATGGATATCAAGGTGGTTTCCGAAACCATCGCCACGCATCAGTATGAATCGCAGGTGCTGGCGCCGGCCTTTACGGCCATCACCGGCATCAAGGTTACGCATGACGTCATCCAGGAAGGCGACGTCGTCGAGAAGATCCAGACCCAGATGCAGACCGGCCAGAACCTCTATGACGGCTGGGTCAACGATTCCGATCTGATCGGCACGCACTGGCGCTACCAGCAGGTGCGCAACCTGACCGACTGGATGGCAGGCGACGGCAAGGATGTCACCAACCCGAATCTCGACCTGAAGGATTTCATCGGCACTTCGTTCACCACCGCGCCCGACAAGAAACTCTACCAACTTCCAGACCAGCAGTTCGCTAACCTCTACTGGTTCCGTTACGACTGGTTCAACGACGAGAAGAACAAGGCGGACTTCAAGGCCAAATACGGCTACGACCTCGGCGTGCCGGTCAATTGGTCGGCCTATGAGGACATCGCCGAGTTCTTCACCGGGCGTGAGATCGATGGCAAGAAGGTCTACGGCCATATGGATTATGGCAAGAAGGACCCGTCGCTCGGCTGGCGGTTCACCGACGCCTGGCTGTCGATGGCCGGCAATGGCGACAAGGGCATTCCGAACGGTCTGCCCGTCGACGAATGGGGCATCAAGGTCGACGAGAATTCGCGTCCGGTCGGTTCCTGCACGGCGCGCGGCGGCGACACCAATGGTCCGGCTTCCGTCTATGCCATCCAGAAGTACCTCGATTGGCTGAAGGCCTATGCACCGGCGGAAGCCCAAGGCATGACCTTCTCCGAATCGGGGCCAGTTCCGGCGCAGGGCGCGGTTGCCCAGCAGATCTTCTGGTACACCGCCTTCACGGCCAGCATGGTCGACGCCAGCGCCAAGGCGGTGCTGAACGACGACGGCACGCCGAAGTGGCGCATGGCGCCGTCGCCGCATGGCGTCTACTGGAAGGACGGCATGAAGCTCGGCTATCAGGACGTCGGTTCCTGGACGCTGATGAAGTCGACGCCGACCGACCGCGCCAAGGCCGCCTGGCTCTACGCGCAGTTCGTCACCTCGAAGACGGTCGACGTGAAGAAGAGCCATGTCGGCCTGACCTTCATCCGCGAGAGCACGATCCACGACAAGAGCTTCACCGAACGTGCGCCAAAGCTCGGCGGCCTGATCGAGTTCTACCGCTCGCCAGCGCGCGTCCAGTGGTCGCCGACCGGCACCAACGTGCCGGACTATCCGAAGCTGGCACAGCTCTGGTGGCAGGCGATCGGCGATGCTTCGTCGGGTGCCAAGAGCGCGCAGGAAGCGATGGACTCGCTCTGCGCCGAGCAGGAAAAGGTGATGAGCCGCATCGAGAAGTCGGGCGTTCAGGGCGATATTGGCCCGAAGATGGCCGAAGAGCATGACCTCGCCTACTGGAATGCGGACGCGGTCAAGAAGGGCAATCTCGCTCCTCAGCTCAAGATCGAGAACGAGAAGGAAAAGCCGGTCACCATCAACTACGACGAGCTGGTGAAGAGCTGGCAGCAATAGGACCGTTTGATGCGGGCGTCCGCGCCCGCATCGCCATGCTCAGGGGAGGCGGCATGTTGCCGTCTCCCCTGTTTGCGTGAACGGCTCCGCGCCATCTGGCGTCGAGACATCGCAGCACCTTGAATTCGCTTCGACGGGAGAGAGAATGACCGGATATATCCTTGCAATCGACCAGGGGACGACATCGAGCCGGGCGATCCTGTTCGACGACAAGATGATGGTCGTCGGCAGCGGGCAAAAGGAATTCACCCAATATTATCCGGCCTCCGGCTGGGTCGAGCACGATCCCGAGGAGATATGGGCAAGCGTCGTGGAAACGGTGAAGGCCGCGCTGAAGACAGCCGGCCGCAACGCAGCGGAAGTCGCCGCGATCGGCATCACCAACCAGCGCGAAACGGTCGTCATCTGGGACAAACAGACCGGCAAGCCGATCCACAACGCGATTGTCTGGCAAGATCGTCGCACCGCGCCGCTATGCCAGAAACTGAAGAAGCTGGGGCTGGAGAAGAAATTCACGAGAAAGACCGGCCTGCTGCTCGATCCCTATTTCTCCGGCACCAAGATCGCCTGGATGCTGGACAAGGTGAAGGGTGCCAGAAAATGCGCCGAGAAGGGCGAACTGCTGGCCGGCACCATCGACAGTTTTTTGATCTGGCGGCTGACCGGCGGCAAGATCCACGCCACTGACGCCACCAACGCCTCGCGCACGCTGGTCTACAACATCGAACAAAACGCCTGGGACGACGAGCTGCTGGCCATTCTTGGCATACCGGCAAGAATGCTGCCACAGGTGAAAGATTGTGCCGATGATTTTGGAATAACCGACAAAAGCCTGTTTGGTGCAGAGATCAGAATCCTCGGTGTGGCCGGCGACCAGCATGCGGCGGCAATCGGCCAGGCCTGTTTCGAGCCAGGCATGATGAAGTCGACCTACGGCACCGGTTGCTTTGCGCTGCTCAACACCGGAAGCGATCTCGTGCGTTCTAAGAACCAGCTTTTGACCACCATCGCCTACAGGCTGAACGGCAAGACCACCTATGCGCTGGAGGGCTCGATCTTTATCGCCGGCGCCGCCGTGCAATGGCTGCGGGACGGCATCAAAGTGATCGGCAAGGCCGAGCAGAGCGGCAAATTGGCGGCGGAAGCCGATCCAACGCAGAACGTCTATCTGGTGCCGGCTTTCGTCGGGCTCGGCGCACCGCACTGGGATGCCGAGGCGCGCGGCGCCATCTTCGGGCTGACCCGCAATTCGGGGCCGGCGGAATTTGCCCGCGCGGCACTGGAATCCGTTGCGTTCCAAACGCGCGATCTGCTTGACGCCATGCGCCGGGACTGGAAAGGCGCCTCGGTCAAGACCGTGCTCAGGGTCGATGGCGGCATGGTGGCGTCGGACTGGACGATGCAGCGGCTGGCCGACATTCTCGATGCGCCGGTCGACCGGCCGACAATTCTCGAGACGACAGCACTCGGTGCGGCTTGGCTGGCCGGCTCGAAGGCGGGTGTCTGGCCGAAGGCCGCGGAATTCGCCAGGAGCTGGGCGCTCGAGCGCCGGTTCAAGCCGGACATGGATGCTTCGACACGTGCCGCCAAGCTGGCAGGTTGGCGCCACGCTGTGCGCAGGACGCTAAGTGCGCAATAGGCAGGGATGCCACCGGATTCGCACTAATGAAAAACCCGCGCCGTTGCGGGCGCGGGCTTGCAGCCTCTAATCTGGGACTCAGTAAGGCGACCGGCACTGCCGGCGCGGACCGTAGTTGGGCTGGTAAGTGTTGTCAGAAGCGCGATAGCTCCGATAATGATCATAGCACCACTGCACGTGGGCATCGCCACGATAGACACGATTCTGGTTGACAATCGCGCCAGTGATCAACGCTCCGGTAGCAAACGCGGCCAGCGGGAACCAGAAGTCGCCGTGGCGGCGGTAGCCGGGACGGTAGTAGCGATAGCCGCGATGGCCACGCCAGTACATGCCGTCGTCACGCGAAAAATTGCGACGGGAGAAATCGCGACGCGAGAAATCGCGATTGAAACTCCGGTGCCTCCGCCACGGCTCGTACTGGACGGTCTGGATATTCGAGGTGAGCCCCTGGGCCGGGGGCGCATAGCTGGGCTGAGCGTTGACTGGCACGATCTCCGCGGCAGCGAATGAGATCGAAAGAGTGGTCGCCAGCAGGCCCGACATGATCCTATTCATGGTCTTCTCCTTGAAACGCATGTCCCTTATCGCGGGAAACGGGCAGGCTGCGCAAATTGTTCCGCCAAAAATCCCAAGCTGCTGATCCGCAAAGGTTCTTCCGATTTGCTGCTTGCCTTTGTCGGCATAGAGGGCGAGCTTCGGTCTTGCGCGAGAACGAGGCCGTTCCGTCGACGCCGAAGCGCTCCGCAAGGCATGATGACACTGCAGGACAGTCCGGTTTGCGAGCCGTCTTTTTCCGGTTGACCGGCAGAGGCACTCTCCCTATGTTCCGCGCAATTTCGAGGGCGGCCTTTCTGAGCCCGCGGGAGCGCGTAGCTCAGCCGGTAGAGCAACTGACTTTTAATCAGTAGGTCATGGGTTCGAATCCCATCGCGCTCACCACAATCAAGATGTACGGCCCGGAGACATGGGTAACAGTTTGTACCTAAGACATGGGTGACAACCTCGTGCCGAACGCATGCAGTGGCTCTAGCCGCCCGCCCCATCGTCCATCATCGTGCCTGTGAGTGCCTCATAGGCTTTGCTGCACAGCTGAGAACCCGGACAATCCTTCACGATAAGCACTGGCGCCACGGTAAGAACCGCTGCGGCAAGGATTTGCAGGCAAAGACCGACGGCGCTTACCTTTCTGCCGAACACGCCGGCCAGGAAAAAGTAGAGACCCTGGGCCATGCAGGCTGCGGTCAGAATGCCCAGAAGCGTGCTGGTCGCTCTTGCGAAGGGCGTTATGTAGCCATCAGGAAAACCCAGCATGCCGAGATCGGCGGACCATTGCAGCGCCAGCATGACGCTCAGCGCTGACCAGACGAGGGCCGTCGTACGAGTGAACAGCGTCTGCTTTGGTTTGTTGCTCGGATCGGCCATCGGGATCACGTCGGGATTGCTTGCCGTGACATGCGCAAGCTCTCGGTCAGATCAGTGAGACGTTGCCGCCGGGATGGCGTTCGAGCCGTCCGGCGAGGTCGAGCTCCAGCAGCACCATGAACACTTGAGCGGGATGCAGGCCGGTGTGGCGGATGATCTCGTCTACCGCCACTGGCGTCGGGCCGAGCGCCTCGGCGACGCGGTCGCGGTCGTCCTCGCGCGGCGGCGGCGTTGCCGAAAAGTCGGGCGGCTCCTCAAGCGGCGATGTCCTTGGGGCCCGGGCGCCGACCAGCGGGGCGATCGCACTGGTGATATCGGCGGCCTCGGTGACAAGGGTTGCGCCGTCCTTGAGCAGGCCATTGGCGCCGGTAGCGCGCGGATCGAGCGGCGAACCGGGAACGGCAAAGACCAGCCGGCCCATCTCGCCGGCAAGCCGGGCGCTGATCAGTGAGCCGGAGCGCTGTGCGGCCTCGACCACCACCAGCCCTAATGCAGCACCCGCGACAAGCCGGTTGCGGCGCGGGAAATCCTGCGCGCGCGGCTGCCAGCCAAACGGCATTTCGGAGATGATGGCGCCGCCGCGCTCGGCAATCTCGTCGCACAGGCCGGCATTTTCGGGCGGATAGGGCAAATCGAGGCCGCCGGCGAGCACGCCGATTGTGCCAGTCGCAAGGCTGCCCTGGTGCGCGGCCGTATCGATGCCGCGCGCCAGGCCGGAGACGATGCCATAGCCGTCGCGGCCGAGATCCGCCGCCAGCATCCGCGCCATCTTGATGCCGGCCAGCGATGCGTTGCGAGCGCCGACGATGGCGACCGCTGGCAAGCGGAACACCGCGCTATTGCCCCTGACCGCGAGCAGCGGCGGCGGATGATCCATGCTTTTCATCAGCGGCGGATAATCCGCTTCGCCGATGCCGACGAAGCGGGCGCCAGCCCGCCGGGCGGTCTCCAGCTCCGCCTCGGTCTCGGCAATGGACGGGATGCGGACGATTTTTTTGGCGCCCCCCGAAATCATCAGCTCGGGCAGCATCGATAGCGCTGCTTCGGCCGAACCGAACCGGTTGATCAGGTCGCGAAAGGAAGCCGGGCCGACATTCGGCGTGCGGATCAGACGAAGCCAGCTCAGCCGCTGCCGGTCGCTGAGGCGCGGCCCAGCGTCGGGCTCGCTCACTCCTTGGCCCCGATCTTACCCTCGGTGCCGGCAAGCAGCCGCGCAATGTTGGCGCGGTGCTTTACGATGACGATTAGGCTCATCGCCGCGAAAAGCCCGGCAATCTGCGGCGTGCTCAGGAAATACAGTGCCATGGGCACCACGACTGCTGCCGTCAGCGCCGCGAGCGAGGAGTAGCGGAACAGGAAAGCCACCGCCAGCCAGACGACGGCGAAGATCAGCGCCGCCTGCCAGGCAAGGCCGATCAGCACGCCAAGGTAAGTGGCGACACCCTTGCCCCCCTTGAAGCCGAGCCAGACCGGAAAGAGATGACCTAAAAACGCGCCGAAGCCGGCCCAAAGTCCGAGCTCGGGCGCAAAGCGGCCTGCGATCAGCACCGCCGCGGTGCCTTTAAGGGCGTCGAGCAGAAGCGTGGCCGCGGCCAAGCTCTTGTTGCCGGTGCGCAGCACATTGGTGGCGCCGATGTTGCCGGAGCCGATGTTGCGCACGTCGCCGAGGCCGGCGGCACGGGTGATCAGCAGGCCAAACGGGATCGAGCCGAGAAGATAGCCGAACACCAATGCCAAGACGGGACTGTAAGCCATTGTTCCCCCGAACTTTCCTTGGCTGAGCGGATTTTAAGCCCTGACGCCTGTTTTCGTCCTAGGCCGAAAACACTGTGCGGCCCGCCACCATCGTTTGCAAGACCTTGCCTTGCAGTCGTGCGCCTTCGAAACAGGTGTTTTTCGAGCGTGAGCGGATGCCGCTCTCGCTGACGACCCATGGCTCGTCCAGATCGACGAGCGAAAGGTCGGCCAATGCCCCCGGTTTCAGCGTGCCGCCGGGCAGGCCGAACAATCTTGCCGGCGCGGTCGACAGTGTCTCGACCAGCCGGAGCAGCGTCACGTCGCCATTGTGATAGAGCCGCAGCGCTGCGCCTAGCAGCGTTTCCAGGCCGATGGCGCCGGCCGCGGCATCGGCAAAGGGAAGGCGCTTGGTGTCGACGTCCTGCGGGTCGTGCGAGGAGACGATGAGATCGATGGTGCCGTCCTTGATCGCTTCGATCATCGCCAGCCGGTCTTCCTCGGCGCGCAGCGGCGGCGTCAGCCGGAAGAAGGTGCGGTACTCGCCGACATCATTCTCGTTGAGCGACAGATTGTGGATCGACACGCCTGATGTGACATTGGCGCCATCGGCTTTCGCGCGTGCTACCGCGCTTGCCGCCATAGCCGTCGAAATCTTGGCAGCGTGATAGGCGCCGCCGGTCAGGCGAGCCAACGCGAGATCGCGCTCCAAGGGGATCGATTCGGCTTCGCGCGGAATGCCGGCAAGGCCAAGCCAGCTTGCGTAAAGGCCTTCGTTCATCACGCCGGCCGAAGCGAGGTCGGCGTCTTGGGTTTCATGCGCGATGACGCCACCGAAATCGCGCGCATAGGTCAGCGCGCGGCGCATCACCAGCGCGCTGGCAATAGAATGCCGGCCATCGGTGAAGGCGACCGCGCCGGCCTCGCGCAGCAGGCCGAATTCGGTCATCTCGCGGCCTTCCAGCCCCTTGGTGATCGCTGCTGCCGGCAAGATGTTGACGATTGCGGTGTCCTTGGCGGTGCGCAGCACGAACTCGACCAGTGCGACATTGTCGATCACCGGGTCGGTGTCGGGCATCATGACGATTGAGGTGACGCCGCCAGCCGCCGCAGCGATGCTCGCCGAAGCAATGGTCTCCCGGTGTTCGCCGCCGGGTTCGCCGATGAAGACACGCGCGTCGATCAATCCGGGGATGATAGTCTTGCCGGCGCAGTCGATGATGGTGGCGCCGTCGGGCGCGCCCTGGTTCAAGGCCGCCCTGCCGGCGGCAACGATTTTACGGCCTTCGACGATGACGGTGCCGACCTCATCGATGCCGCGCGACGGGTCGACGATGTGGGCCCGGCGGAAGACCGTTATGCTCATCAGGCGCGGCCCTCGTGGTTTCGACGGGGGTCGAGCAGCGCTTCCATAACCGCCATGCGCACGGCGACGCCCATCTCAACCTGTTCCTGGATAACGCTTTGCGGGCCGTCGGCGATCTCGGAGGCGATCTCGACGCCGCGGTTCATCGGGCCGGGATGCATGACCAGCGCACCGTCCTTGGCCGCCTTCAGCTTCTCCGCGTCGAGGCCGAAATAGCGGAAATATTCGCGCACCGACGGTACGAAAGCGCCTTCCATGCGTTCGCGCTGTAGGCGCAGCATCATTACCACGTCGGCGTCCTTCAGACCCTCGGCCATGGAACGTGTGACGATGACGCCCATCCTCTCGATGCCGGCGGGCAAAAGCGTCGAAGGGGCGACGACCCTGACCTGGGCACCAAGCGCGTTGAGCAGGATGATGTTGGAGCGGGCCACGCGCGAATGCAGGATGTCGCCGCAGATCGCCACGATCAGCTTCGAGAGCGGACCCTTGACGCGGCGGATGGTCAGTGCGTCGAGCAGCGCCTGGGTAGGGTGCTCATGGGCGCCGTCGCCGGCATTGACCACCGAACAGCCAACTTTTTGGGCAAGAAGTGCTGCCGCGCCGGCCGATTGATGGCGGATGATCAATATGTCGGGACGCATGGCATTCAGCGTCATCGCCGTATCGATCAGCGTCTCGCCCTTTTTCACCGACGAACTCGCTACGGACATATTCATGACGTCGGCGCCGAGCCGTTTGCCGGCCAGCTCGAATGACGATTGCGTACGGGTCGAGGCTTCGTAGAAGAGATTGATCTGGGTGCGGCCGCGCAGCGTCGATGTCTTCTTGTCCGATTGCCGCGAGATGGCAACGGCCCTGTCCGCCCGGTCGAGCAGAAGCTCGATGTCGGCAGGGGAAAGATCGCGGATGCCCAGAAGATGGCGGTGGGGATAAAGCGGCAGGGACGATGCGTCGGTCATCTCAAGTCGCTGCTATAGGGGGGAGGCTCCGCGGCTGCAAGCACCGGCTTGGGATTGGATTGGTTCTCCCCGGTATTTTCGTCGCGCGCCGCTGGCCATAGGCTATAAACCGCCTTGGCTTTGGATTCGCAGCCTTCAGGTGATAAGGACGAAGCGTGACTGACGACGTGACCAACCAGCCGCCGCCGCTGGCCGGCGGCAACGCCTGGCGGGGCGATCCGTTGCTGATCCAGCTTGCCGAGCGCTTTTCCGATCCGGTGCGCAAGGACCTCGACGGGCTTGGCCGGTTCGTTCTGACCCATGAGGCGCAGGAACTGGCCCGTCTTGCCAATGTCGAGATGCCGAAGCTCAGGACCCATGACCGCCAGGGCCGGCGCATCGACCAGGTCGAGTTCCATCCCGCCTATCACGCGCTCATGCGCCGCTCTGTTGCCAACGGGCTGCATTCGTCGGTCTGGGAGAATGGCGACGCCGAGATCGGCCGGCGCCACCAGGTGCGCGCTGCACGCTTTTACCTCACGGCTGAGCTCGAGACCGGACATCTCTGCCCGATCACCATGACCAGCGCTTCGCTGGCAGCGCTGATGGCCAGCCCGAAGCTGTTTCGCGAATGGGCGCCTCGGGTGACGACGCGCAAATACGATCAAAGCCAGAAGCCTCCGGTCGAAAAAGCCGGGCTGACGCTCGGCATGGGCATGACCGAGAAGCAAGGCGGCACCGATGTCCGTGCCAACGTCACCAGGGCCGAGCGCGCCGGCAGCGGGTTTTATCGCCTGACCGGCCACAAATGGTTCATGTCGGCGCCGATGTCGGATGCCTTCCTGGTGCTCGGACAGGTGCCGGAGGGACTGTCGTGCTTTCTCGTTCCCCGCCTGCTCGGCGACGGATCCGGCAACGGCTTCCGTTTTCAACGGCTGAAGGACAAGCTCGGCAACCGATCCAATGCCTCGTCGGAGGTGGAATTCGTCAATGCCATCGGCGAGATGGTCGGCGAGCCCGGCGCGGGCGTGAAGACGATCATGGACATGGTGACCCTGACGCGGCTTGACTGTGCCGTCGCCTCATCGGCGATCATGCGGGCCGGACTGGCCGAGGCCGTCCACCACACGCGCCACCGCAAGGTGTTCGGAACCAATCTGGTCGAGCAGCCGCTGATGCAGCGGGTGCTGGCCGATATGGCGCTCGACGTTGCCGCCGCTACTGCGCTGTCGTTCCGGCTGGCGCGCTCCTTCGACGAGGCGGCCGGCGACCGCGGCGAGGCGGCCTTCGCGCGCGCCATGACGCCGGTCGTCAAATACTGGGTCTGCAAGATTGCGCCGCCGCTGCTCTATGAAGCGATGGAGTGCCTCGGCGGCAATGGCTATGTCGAGGAGGGGCCGCTCGCCCGCTACTATCGCGAAGCTCCGGTCAACGCGATATGGGAGGGATCCGGCAACGTCATGGCGCTCGACGTGCTGCGTGTGCTGGGGCGTGCACCCGGCCTGTTCGATGACGTGCTGGCCGGCATCGACCGCGATCTCGGCGCCGGCGGACGCGGCACCGTCGGCGTGCTCAAAGCGGCAATGCAGGTCGCTGCAACCGACGAGGGCTCGGCGCGGCTCTTGACCGAGCAATTGGCATTGTCGGCGGCGGCGGCAGAGCTTCGCAGGTTGGGGGCAGGGCGGATCGCCGACGCCTTCGTCGAAACGCGCCTCGCCGGCCAGTGGCGCAATACCTATGGCATGATCGATTCCCGCCATGATGCGCGCATGATCATCGATACGCTCTACCCGCCGATCAACTAAGGGCCGTCGCCCAATTCGCTGCCGCTCTCGCGACCCTGTGGATGGCCGTTAACCTTAACGAATGGTTTCCATTGCGGCGGCCGGTGGCAAAGCCCAGTGTTATGGTTAAGGCAAGGATTGTTCAGCTTGAGCGGCTTTGCCCTGCGAAGCAGGAGCGTCATGCGGCATATTCTGAGCTCTTTTCTGGCATTGCATTGGGCGGCCGTTTTCGCCCTGCTGGCGTTCATTTGCATCGACGGGAATCGAGGCGTGGCGACGGCCCTTGGCGTACTGGGCGTTCCCGTCCAGAACACTCGATTTGCCGATCTCGAAAACGCCGTCGTCGTGGCGCCGCTCGCCGTGGCACTGCTTGTCGTCGCGGTGCTGTTCTGCTGGGCCTTTGTTGAAGCACTGACCAGCGACACGACCAACCCGGATCCCGCCGACAGCGTCATGCGAATCGCCTTCATTTCCGCCTTAGGCGTGCTGTCGCTGATCGTCATCGGCGGCGCCGCGCAAGGCATCAGTGGGCTGTTCATGATTGTCGCGGTGCAATTGGCGGCACTTCTGGCGTCCTATGTCGCGGTGCTCGCGGAGCGGCGGTCGACCGTTGCCGCGGCAGCTCCAGGGACCGGCGAAATCCGAGCGGCCGCGCATGTTATGGCCAAGGCAGCGGCGCATAATTCCTCGCTTGCCCGCATTTCCGGCCGGCTGGATTCGAGGGATGACCGCTGATGCGCACCTTGTTCGCGCTGTGGGCGGCTCCGCTCCTCTTGTTTTGGGGCTGGTTCTTTCTGTCGCTCAACGACATCAATTTCGGCTATGTCATGCTGAGCCGCCAATTACACGATCTCGTCTTCCAGCTCTATGGACAGATGCTGGGCGTCGATCCGGCGCTCATTCCGGGCATGGTGGCGAAAGCTTGCGTATTCGACGGCGTGCTGCTGGTGGCGTTCTGGGCATTTCGCCGCCGCAAGACGATTGGTGGCTGGATCACGGCGATGCGCAACCGCTATTTCGACCAGGCATCGACGCCGAGTGCCTGAACCCGGTCGAGAACGCCCTGGAGGATGAAAGCGGCCGCCGCTGAATCGATCTTGCCGGCGCGTTTCTTGCGGGAAAAATCCATCTCGATCAGTGTTCGCTCGGCCGCCACCGTCGACAGCCTTTCGTCCCAAAAGACGAACGGCAGATCGGTCAATCCAGCCATGTTGCGGACGAAAGCGCGGGATTTTTGGGCGCGCGGGCCTTCCGAGCCGTCCATGTTGATGGGGAGGCCGATTGCCACGGCGCCGGCATTCTCCTTCTGCAACAGGGCGAGCAGCACTGCGGCATCGAGCGAGAATTTCTTGCGCATGATGACGGGGCGCGGGTGCGCGAACGACAAGCCGCGGTCCGAAACCGCCACGCCGATCGTTTTGTCGCCAAGGTCGAGACCGGCCAGGGTCTTGCCGCCGCCCAGCCGGGCCGGCAACTCCTCGATGGTGATGATGCCCAACGGCTTTTCCTTTGACCGCGACGCCGCACGTCCTATACGCGCAAAGCGTGCGCGGCACTTTAATTTCGCCGTCGGCGTTCTATCCTCTACCGAAGCAAAAATCGAGGAAAGCATTGATGAAACTGACCTGGTACGGACATTCGGCATTCAGAATCGAAATCGAAGGCGCGAAAATCCTCATCGACCCCTATCTGGTCGGCAATCCGTCATGGGCGGGCGGCTGGGAAGGGCCGGCCGAAGGGATCACGCACGTGTTGCTCACCCATGGCCACAGTGACCACATCAGCGGCGCCGTCGAAGTGCTCAAGAAGAGCGGGGCGATGCTGGTCGCCAATTTCGAGATTTGCATGTACCTGGTCGGCAAGGGTGTCGGTGACAAGCAGATCAATCCCGGCAATATCGGCGGCACCGTCGATTGCGGCGGCTTCACCACCACCTTCGTTCAGGCTCTGCATTCATCGTCCTTTCCGGGCGAGGGTGGCCAGAATACCTATCTCGGCAATCCGGGCGGGCTCGTCCTGCACTTTCCCGAGGACAAGACGCTTTATCATATGGGCGACACCGACATTTTTTCCGACATGGCGCTGATCAACGAGTTGCACGAACCGAAGATCGGCATCATGCCGATCGGCGACCGCTTCACCATGGGTGGCGCGGTAGCAGCCCTTGCCTGCCAGCGTTTCTTCAAGTTCGAGACGGTCGTTCCCGCTCACTTCGGCACGTTTCCGATGATCGATCAGACCGCCGACAAATTCGTGGCCGGGCTGGATGGATCGGGTGTGAAAGTTGCGTTGCCGAAGATCGGCGAGACGATTACGCTGTAAAGAAAGCCGGTCCGGAACGATACGATGCGCTTGAGAAATTCTCTTTGCATTTCAATGCTGGTTGCCGCGTCGCCGACGCTGGCCGCGGAAAATTTCATCGAGGGCGTCTATCTGCAATCGGAGGACCTCTGCGCGCAGGCCAAAAAGGATACGCTGCAGACGGTGATCGAGGGCGGCAATATCGTGCTGTCGGCAAATGGCCTGGAAAGCATCGAATATAATTGTGAATTCCTGCAGATCACCAAAGCGACACGCTCACCGAGCTGGGCGGTGACCGCTATATGCCAGGAGCCGGGCTACGTCTTTCCCGATGTTCTCTCACTGACACAGATGAGCCCGAAGCAGATCGACCTGGTATCGGTTCGGCCTGCCGCCGACGAAGGCGAGCAGAGCGGCAACGGCGGCAGTTATTTCCTCTGCGACGGCGTGGCGATGCCATAGGGCAGTTGAAGGCACGATGCATGTTGCGTGGCACGCGCCGCGCCGCTATAGCGCTGGTTTTCCCCGAGGCACAAACATGTCCGTTGATATAAAAACTGTGAAGCGCGTCGCGCATCTTGCCCGTATTGCGGTGAGCGAGGAGGATGCAGAGCGCATGACCGGCGAATTGAACGCCATTTTGGGCTTTGTCGAGCAGTTGAACGAGGTCGATGTTTCCGGCGTCGAGCCGATGACCTCGGTCACGCCGATGGCAATGAAAAAGCGCCAGGACGTCGTCACCGACGGCGGCAAGGCAGCCGACATCGTCGCCAATGCACCGGCGACCGAAGAAAATTTCTTCCTTGTGCCGAAGGTCGTGGAGTAGCAGGCCGATGGCAATCGACATCGCGGCTGAGACGCCGCTGCAGGACGATGTGCGTGGGCTGATCGAGGAGCTCAACGCCACATTGCTGGAGCTGACGCCGCCAGAGCATTGCTACCACTTGACGGTCGAGCAGATGGCGGACCGCAACACGACCGTCTTCATCGCCCGCGACAACGGCCTTGCCATCGGGTGCGGCGCACTGAAGCGCCACGATGCTGTCGTAGGCGAGGTCAAGCGCATGTATACGCGACCGTCGCATCGCGGCCACAAGATCGGCGCGAAGATTGTCGAGCGTATCGAGGCGCTGGCGCGCCAAGAAGGGCTTAAGCGTCTGGTGCTGGAGACGGGCGACCGTCATCCCGCCGCCTGGACCGTCTACGAACGCGCCGGTTTTTCGCGCTGCGGCCCGGTACTGGATTATCCCGATTCCGAGTGGTCGGTGTTTTACGAAAAGAGCCTTGCCTGATGAGCGACCTTACCCAGCTGACGATTTCGCAGGCCCGCGCCAAATTGCGCTCCAGGGAGATCACCGCCACCGAAATCACCGAGGCTTATCTATCGGCGGTCGAGCGAGCCAATCCGGCGCTCAATGCCTACGTCGTGGTCACCGACGACAAGGCGCGCGACATGGCCAAGACCTCCGACGCGAAACTGGCCAAGGGCGAGGGCGGGTCGCTTGAGGGTATCCCGCTCGGCATCAAGGATCTGTTCGGCACCGAAGGCGTCCACACCCAGGCCTGCAGCCATGTGCTGGACGGCTTCAAGCCGTGCTACGAATCGACGGTCACCGCCAATCTGTGGGCGGATGGTGCCGTCATGCTCGGCAAGCTCAACATGGACGAGTTCGCCATGGGCTCGTCCAACGAGACCTCGCATTACGGGCCGGTCATCAACCCGTGGCGGCGTTCGCGCCTCGACACGGTGGTGATGCCGACGACACATCAGGGCGAGGGCGGCTTCGTTTCGGCGGGCGGCACCAGGACCGCGCGCACGTTGGACAATGCCCAACTGGTGCCGGGCGGTTCGTCCGGAGGCTCGGCGTCAGCCGTCTCGGCCTTCCTGTGCGCCGGCGCTACCGCGACCGACACCGGCGGCTCGATCCGCCAGCCCGCCGCCTTCACCGGCACGGTCGGCATCAAGCCGACCTACGGCCGCTGCTCGCGCTGGGGGATCGTAGCTTTCGCCTCTTCGCTCGACCAGGCCGGGCCGATCGCGCGCGACGTCCGCGATGCCGCGATCCTGTTGAAGTCGATGGCTTCGGTCGACCCGAAGGACACGACGTCCGTCGACCTGCCGGTGCCGGACTACGAGGCGGCGATCGGCCGCCCGATCAAAGGCATGAAGGTCGGCATCCCAAAGGAATATCGTGTCGACGACATGCCCGCGGAGATCGAGGCGCTGTGGCAGAAAGGCATTGCCTGGCTGCGGGATGCCGGCGCCGAGATCGTCGATATCTCGCTGCCGCACACAAAATATGCGCTGCCGGCCTATTACATCGTGGCGCCGGCCGAAGCCTCGTCCAACCTCGCCCGTTACGATGGCGTCCGCTATGGCTTGCGCGTGCCCGGCAAGGACATTGTCGACATGTATGAAAAGACCCGCGCCGCCGGCTTCGGGCGGGAGGTCAAGCGCCGCATCATGATCGGCACCTATGTGCTTTCCGCCGGCTACTACGATGCCTACTATCTGCAGGCGCAGAAGGTTCGAACCCTGATCAAGCGTGACTTCGAAAATGTGTTTGCAGCAGGCGTCGACGTCATCCTGACGCCGGCAACGCCTTCCGCTGCCTTCGGCATCGCCGACGAGGACATGGCCGCCGACCCGGTCAAGATGTATCTCAATGACATTTTTACGGTGACGGTGAACATGGCCGGCTTGCCCGGCATAGCGGTTCCAGCCGGGCTCGACGCCAAGGGGCTGCCGCTCGGCCTGCAGCTGATCGGCCGGCCTTTCGACGAGGAGACGCTGTTCCAGACCGCCCACGTCATCGAACAGGCGGCCGGCACATTTCAGCCGGAAAAATGGTGGTAGGATCGTTTCTCATCTGAGGGGTGAGGGATGTTCTTCTATGTCTCCAAGGTTCTGTGGCTCTTCGTCCAGCCGCTTAATCTCGCGATCATCCTGCTGCTGGCTGGATTGCTTGCGGCATTGGTCGGGCGCAAGAGGCTGTTTGCCACCGGCAGCGTGCTGGCATTCCTTGTCCTTGGACTCTCGGCGTGGACCTCGCTCGGCGCAGTGATGCTTAATCCGCTCGAGGAGCGTTTCCCTAGGCCAGCCCTGCCGGAACGAGTTGACGGAATCATTGTGCTCGGCGGCGGTATGGAGAGCGCCATCAACTTCGTCCGCAGCGGCTATGAACTCAACGCCAGTGGCGATCGAATGGTCGAGGCAGCGGTGCTGGCACTGCGTTTTCCGACAGCTAAGGTCGTCATTTCAGGTGGCCCCATTGCAATGGTCCGCGAAGACGAGGGCGATGCGGCGACAGCTCCACGCCTGTTCACTGCGCTCGGCGTGACGGCCGATCGGCTGATCCTTGAGGGCAAATCACGCAACACCTACGAGAATGCGGTCTTCACCAAACAACTGATCACGCCAAAGCCGGGCGAGACCTGGCTGCTGGTGACCTCGGCCTTCCACATGCCACGCGCCAAGGCGCTGTTCGACAAAGCCGGTTTTGCGACGGTTCCGTGGCCGGTCGACTACCGCACCTCCGGCAGGGAAGGCATCGGCCTGTTCCGCACGGATGCCAACGAAGCACTGCAGACCACAACCATCGCGACCCGTGAATGGATCGGGCTGATTGCCTACTGGCTGTCGGGCCGGATAGACCGGCCTTTTCCGGCGCCGGATGTTGGGCCGGGCGGCTGACCGAGCACCGCCTGCCGCGCCGCCGAGAAAAACTGGCGGCGCACCAGCACCGCCAGGAGCAGCAGCGTCGACAGGACGAACACCGCGGGATCGACGAACCAGCCAAGATAGCCAATCGAGAAGAACACGCCGCGCAGGCCCGAATTGAAATGCTTTCCGGCCAACATGTTCATGCGCGCGGCACGCCACACCGCCGTTTCGGTGACCGGATTGCGCGACGCCTCGCCATGCGGAATCGGCACGGCGCCGATCAGGATCGAGCAATAGTTGAACAGCCGGTAAGCCCAGCCGAATTTGAAGAAGGAAAAGGCCAGGATCAGCACCAGCCCGAGCACCTTCGTCTGGAAGGCTGCGCGTGAGGACGTGGCGCCAAACGGCAGGTCGCTCAGCACGGTCAGAACCTGATCGGAGGCGCCGAGCAGGGCAAAACAGCCGCCGATCGCAATCAGCGAACTGGAGGCAAAGAAGGCGGTCCCCTGTTGCAGCCCGCTCATGATAGCGGTGTCGACGATGCGGATCTCGCGTTCGGCCATGGTCTGCATCCAGGCCTCGCGCTGCGTGTTCATAGCCCTCGTCAGCGACATGCGGCTGACCAGCATTCCATCGGCGGCGAGCGTATGCAGCACCCACGCGGTAAGGAAGAACCCCAGCGCCGCAAGGTCGGCCGTCGATAGGTGAAAGGAATCGCTCATGCGTTGCTTTTACCACAGGCGGCAGTAATGCTTCGATGGCCGAAGTTGGAATGTCGCTGCCGGAGCAAACAAGGTCGGCAGGCGCAGCGCCGCAATCTTCAAAACAGCGGAAAACATCATGGGAATTCCTATATGTAGACCTCAACAGGGTCCCAGGAGAAAACACCCACGTGTTCCTTTCGGTTTTCGACTTGTTCAAGATCGGCATCGGCCCATCGAGTTCGCACACGATGGGGCCGATGACGGCCGCGCGGCGGTTTCTCGACGAGATTGCGGGAGACGACTGGCCGCGCCCGGCCGGCGCCAAGGTCGACCGGATCGCTGCCAGCCTGCATGGCTCGCTCGCCTACACCGGCATCGGCCATGGCTCCGACCGAGCCGTGGTGCTCGGCCTCGCGGGCCAGACGCCGCAGACGGTGGATCCCGACCTAGCAGACGGCATCGTCGCTGGCATCGCCGCCGAGAAACGGATTTCGCCGCCCGGCCATCCGTCCTACCGTTTCGACCCGGCAACGGATCTTGTGCTGGATCGCAAGACGCCGTTGCCGGGTCACGCCAACGGCATGGCCTTCTCTGCCCATGATGCCGGCGACCGGTTGCTGCTGAGGCGCGTCTATTATTCGATCGGCGGCGGCTTCGTAGTGTCCGAGGAAGAACTGCAGCGGATGAAGGCGAGGGGCTCGGCGACAACCGAAGGCAAGAAGGTTCCGTATCCGTTCAAGAACGCCGTCGAAATGCTCTCAATGGCAGCGAAAAGTGGCCTTTCCATCGCCGAGATGAAGCGCGTCAACGAGGAAACGCAGATGTCGCGCGAGGAGCTCGACGCCGGCCTCGACGACATCTGGAGCGCCATGAAGGGGTGCATCGAGCGCGGCCTGTCGCAAGACGGCGTCATGCCGGGCGGACTGAAGGTGCGCCGTCGTGCGCGGATGCTGCACGACAGGCTGCAGGAGCAATGGCAGCAGAACCGGCCCAACCCGCTGCTCGCCAATGACTGGCTGTCGATCTATGCAATGGCGGTCAACGAGGAGAACGCCGCCGGTGGCCGTGTCGTCACCGCGCCAACCAATGGGGCGGCCGGCACTCTGCCGGCGGTGTTGCGCTACTGGTTGCATTTCCATCCCGAAGCCGACCAGCCCAGCATCCGCGATTTCCTGCTGACGGCGGCGGCCGTCGGCGGCATCATCAAAACCAATGCTTCGATCTCGGGGGCGGAAGTCGGCTGCCAGGGCGAGGTCGGTTCGGCTTCGGCAATGGCTGCGGCGGGATTGTGCGCCGTCATGGGCGGCACGCCCGAGCAGGTCGAGAATGCTGCCGAGATCGCGCTGGAACATCATCTCGGCATGACCTGCGATCCGGTCGGCGGCCTGGTGCAGGTGCCGTGTATCGAGCGCAACGCGCTTGGTGCCGTCAAGGCGGTGACCGCCGCTTCGCTGGCCATCAAGGGCGACGGCGTTCATTTCGTGCCGCTCGATGCCGCGATCGAGACGATGCGCCAGACCGGCCTCGACATGAACGAAAAGTACAAGGAAACCAGCCTTGGCGGATTGGCCGTCAATGTCGTGGAGTGCTGAGCGCCAATCTGGCGGCATGGACCACCACTGTGGAGAAGTCGATCAGGCCGTTGACGCGTTCGCGTGCTGGACTAAACCTTAAACGATGTCTCTCAATCTCATAAAGCTTTGCGTCGGCTGTGACAGCGTCGAGGATCTGGAAGAGTGGATTGCCTTCCGTCTCGACGAGCGCCGCCGCGCCGGCGAACCGGCCGAGCACTACCACACCACCCGCATGGTGCCGACTCGCGGCGCCGAGATTACCGACGGCGGCTCGCTCTACTGGGTGATCAAGGGTAATGTCCAATGCCGCCAGTTGATCACCGAAATCCGGCCATTCACCGATGACGAGGGCATCGGCCGTTGCCATCTGATCCTCGATCCCGAGGTCGTGCGCACTGACTGGCAACCGCGCCGTGCATTCCAGGGGTGGCGCTACCTGAAGCCGGCGGACGCGCCGGCCGATCTCGGCAAGGGCAAAGCCGGGCTGATCGAGATGCCGCCGAAGCTCAGGCGTGCGCTTGCCGATCTCGGCCTGCTCTGACGCCGAGAAACGCAAACGCCAAGACCACCAGCCGAAGCGCTGTCCGCAGGTGCCATCATCACAGGTCCTCCAGGTCGCCTCATCTGGGCTTGCAAGCCGGGGAACAACGCCACATCTTGAATGTCATGAGCGACAAGAAGCAGCCCGTGCCTGCAAGGGCCAATCCTGCGCCGGTCGAGTCTCAATCGAGCACCGGCGAGATCGACGCGTTTCTCCGTCAGGCAAGGACGCTCGCTGCATCCGCCACCGGTTCAGGCAGGCTGATCCTGTCCCTCGACGCGACAATGAGCCGCCAGCCGACCTGGGATCTCGCCTGTGCGCTGCAGGCCGAGATGTTCGACGCCGTCGGCAAGGCCGGGGCGCTCAAGGTTCAACTTGTCTATTTTCGCGGCCTTGGCGAGTGCCGCTCATCCGCATTCGTCACCGATACCGCAGCTCTGAAACAGCTGATGACGCGCATCAACTGCCGCAGCGGCCATACCCAGATCGGCAAGGTGCTCGCCCACGCGCTGAAACAGACGGCGGCGGCCAAGGTCAACGCGCTGGTCTATATCGGCGACGCGATGGAAGAAAACATAGATGATCTGGCTGAAAAGGCCGGCAGCCTCGGTCTGCACGGCGTTCCTGTCTTCGTCTTTCAGGAGGGCCATGATGCCGCTGCGGAAAAGGCGTTCAAGGAAATTGCGCGGCTGTCGAAAGGGGCCCGGTTCCGGTTCGATCGGCGGGCTGCCGCGACGTTGGCCGGCCTGCTTTCGTCTGTCGCCGTGTTTGCGACCGGCGGGCTGAAGGCACTGGAGGCCCGGGGCAGGCCGGAGGACCGACTGATGATCGAGCATATGCGGGGCGGCGGAAACTGATGGGCGCGATTATCGCTTTCGTAGCATTGCTTCTGGTGTTTCTCGGCATGCTCACCATCTTCCTGCGCGCCGATCCGGCGAAGCTTGCAGGCGGCATGAGGACGCTTGGACCTGTGCTGCTCGGGCTGGTCGGCGTCGCCGTGCTGCTGGTCGGGCGCGAGGGCATCGGGGGCTTGATCCTGTCGGCTGCGCTCGCCTGGTACGGCTCCATGCGCATGAATCGGCCGGCAGCCAAACTGGCGGCAGGCAAGCGTTCGACAGTTCGTACGGCGGCGCTTGAGATGGAACTCGATCACGATACCGGCGGCCTCGAAGGCCTTGTGCTGGCCGGGCGCCATGAAGGCAAGATGCTTGGCTCGATGGGGCTTGCCGAATTGCAGCAACTCTATCGCGAACTCTCCGGCGATCCGGAGAGCCGCCAATTGCTAGAGACGTATCTTGACGGCCGATTTCCCATCTGGCGCAAAGACGCTGATGCGAATGGTGGCGAAGGGCTGGGTGTTGCGCCAGGTTCTGGCGCCATGACTAAGGAGGAGGCCTACAAGATCCTTGGTCTTGAAGCGGGGGCTGCCGCGGCGGATGTCCGCAAGGCGCACCGCCGCCTGATGCAGCGCCTGCACCCCGATATCGGTGGCACGTCTTTCCTGGCGGCGCGGATCAATGAAGCCAAGGACGTCTTGCTCTCCAATCACAACTAGTCTCCTTCGACGCAAGAACTTCGGGACAGATATCGTTTCGCGCCGCTTACTGCTGGACGGCGTAGCACTCGATCTTCTTCTTTTTCAAAGCGTTGCAGGCTTTCCAGGCAGCCGTCTTCGAACCGAAACCACCGAACCGGGCGCGGTAGTAGGTGACACCGTCCTTGTCGAAGGCGACGGTGAAACCGGAGGCATCGGTCAGAGCGGAGGGCGCCTGCTTCGTCGCCTTGTCGAGGAAAGCCTTCGCTTCGGCCTGTTTTGGCGAAGAGGCGACCTGTATTGCCCAGCCGGATGGCACCGACGCCGTGCTGACCGGATCGACCTCTGCCGCCGGTTCGGCATAGGCTGCGGCGACCCGGGCTGTCGCCACGTCGTCCACCGTCGACACAGCCGTCGTCTTGACCCTCTTGGCCTGAACGACCGGAGCGGTCTCTTCGACGACGGGCGCATTTTCCTCGACAAGAGAGGCAACGGCATCGTCGTCCGGCTTGCTGTCCGGTGTCGGCGCGTCATGCTTCGGTAGAAGCACCTTGGCCAAAGCTGAAATCGGATTGCCGCCGCCGGCCTTGGCAATCAGCAGCCCGCCCCCGCGCGACGACGCCTGCGGCATGTAGGCATTGATCAACCCGGCCATCTGGCTGTCGCGGCTGCCTCCGGACCTGCCGCCCATGACCACCGCTACGATGCGCCGATCGCCATCCGAGACCGAGGAGACCAGATTGTAACCGGAGGCGCGGGTGTAACCGGTCTTGATGCCGTCGACGCCCTTGATGCGTCCGAGCAGACGATTGTGGCCGTTGATGCGCTGCCGCCCGTAAAGAAAGGAGCGCTGCGAGAAATAGCCGTAATATTGCGGGAAATGCTCTCTCAGGGCGATGCCGAGCATCGCCATGTCGCGCGCGGTCGTGAACTGGCCGGGATCAGGCAAGCCGTTGGCGTTGCGGAAAACGGTTCCCCTCATGCCCAGCGCCCGCGCCTTGGCGGTCATCATGCGGGCGAAATTGGCTTCGTTGCCGCCGAGCGTCTCGCCAAGCGCCGTTGCGGAATCGTTTGCCGATTTGGTCACCATCGACAGGATCGCGGTCTCGACCGTGACCGAGCCGCCCCGCTTGACGCCGAGCTTCGTCGGCGGTTCGGCAGCGGCATTGGCCGAGAACACGACCGGGGAATTCTTGCTGATCCTGCCCTTCGCCAACGCCTCGAACGTCAGATAGAGCGTCATCATCTTGGTAAGCGAAGCCGGATAGCGCCGGCCATCGGCATCCGACGAATAAAGCACCTTGCCGGTCTTGGCATCGATGACGATGGCCGCCGACTTGGCCGCCATGGATGAAGCCGCGTCCGCGACGACGAAGCTCATCGCCATGGCGAGGATCATGATCGTTTTGAAGGGGGACACGGATTTGGAAACGAAGCCCGACAACGCCTTACGCACTGATAGTTCCTTTGAATTTCCGTTGCCTTGGAGGCGGCAAAGGGTCCTGCCTCACCTCCGGCCACGCTAACGCAGGCAGCGTTACCAATCCGTTTATGGTAACCGCCTCGTTCACCATTTTCTGTGGGATTGAGCTTCTCTTTATTCGAATCTTAGCGAATGCCGGCAGCTCACGATCCGCATTGCCGCGGGAATCTTGACTTTTGTGCACTGCACAATATATTTACACGCATTGCACAACGCGGCCCGGACAAGCCGCGTCTATCGTCCAAGGCAACCGTTCAAGGGAATGCGTGAAATGACCCAGACCTATGAAGATTTCAGCAAATACGGCAAGGAATTTGCGGACACCGGATTGAAGAGCTTCGCCTCGCTGTCCAAGGGGGCGCAGGCTATCGCCGCCGAGGCCGGTGAGTACACCAAGAAAAGCTTCGAAGCCGGTAGCGCCGCTGTCGAGAAGCTCTTTTCCGCCAAGTCGCTGGACAAGGCGATCGATATCCAGTCCGACTATGCCAAGCAGTCCTATGAGAGCTTCGTCACCGAGGCCACCAAGCTTGGCGATCTCTATGCCGAACTCGCCAAGGAAGCTTACAAGCCGTTCGAATCGATCGTCGCCAAGGCGAAGTAAATTCGACGAACATTCCGAGCCGGCCCTTGGGCTTGCAAAGACAGACCCGGTCGCGAACGCGCGGCCGGGTTTTTTCATGCCAGCTCGAAATCGGGGGCCTGCGGTCTTCACGATTTGAAAAATCGGTCAAGTTTGGCCACCTAGCCATATTGTCAGCTAAACAGAAGGGCTTAAAATCGTCCATCGAACACCTACATGTCGAGCATGCATGAGGATTCGAAAGAGGCAGGACTACGTGACTATAGGTTTGACTGCCACGAGCTACGTGGTGCGAATGCAGAACGGCAGCAACGGCAATGAGGCCGGTCGCGGCACGGCCGTCATCACGCGCACAAAAACCAAGACCAAGAAGCCCAGTCTGTATCGGGTCCTCATTCTTAACGACGACTACACACCCATGGAATTCGTGGTCCACGTGCTGGAGCGCTTTTTCCAGAAGGACCGCGAAGCCGCCACACGCATAATGCTTCATGTTCACAATCATGGGGTGGGCGAGTGCGGGGTCTATACATTCGAGGTGGCCGAGACCAAAGTGTCTCAGGTCATGGATTTCGCCCGACAGAATCAGCATCCGCTGCAATGCGTGATGGAGAAGAAGTGAGGTAACATGCCGGCTTTCTCCCAAGGCCTGGAAAAGGCGCTTCACCAAGCGCTGACGCTCGCCAATGAGCGGCACCATGAATATGCAACCCTTGAACATTTGCTGCTCGCCCTGATCGACGACACCGAGGCGGCCGCTGTCATGCGTGCCTGCAACGTCGATCTCGACGAGTTGAAGCATACGGTCCTCACCTATATCGACACCGAGCTCGACAACCTCGTCACCGGCTACGATGAAGATTCCAAGCCGACTGCCGGTTTCCAGCGCGTCATCCAGCGCGCGGTGATCCATGTGCAGTCGTCAGGCCGCGAGGAAGTGTCCGGCGCCAACGTGCTCGTCGCCATCTTCGCCGAGCGCGAGAGCCACGCCGCTTACTTCCTGCAGGAACAGCAGATGACCCGCTACGACGCGGTCAACTACATCTCGCATGGCATCGCCAAGCGCCCCGGCGCTTCCGAGACGCGGACGCCGCGCGGCGCCGACGACGAGCAAGGCAGCCAGAGCGGAGCCGAGCCGCAAGAGGAAGGCGGCAAGAAGAAGCAGCAGCAGGACGCGCTGACTGCCTATTGCGTCAACCTGAACAACAAGGCCAAGGCCGGCAAGATCGATCCATTGATCGGTCGCGAGAGCGAGATCAACCGGACCATCCAGGTGCTGTGCCGCCGCTCCAAGAACAACCCGCTCTATGTCGGTGATCCTGGCGTCGGCAAGACGGCAATCGCCGAAGGCCTCGCCAAGCGCATCGTCGAAGGCGACGTTCCCGAAGTGCTGCACAATGCCACCATCTTCGCGCTCGACATGGGCACGTTGCTGGCCGGCACCCGCTATCGCGGCGATTTCGAGGAGCGGCTGAAGCAGGTCGTCAAGGAGCTCGAGGATTATCCCGGCGCCGTGCTGTTCATCGACGAAATCCACACCGTGATCGGGGCAGGGGCCACCTCCGGCGGCGCCATGGATGCGTCGAACCTGTTGAAGCCGGCGCTGTCTTCGGGCGCGATCCGCTGCATCGGCTCGACCACCTACAAGGAGTTCCGTCAGTTCTTCGAGAAGGACCGCGCGCTGGTGCGGCGCTTCCAGAAGATCGACGTCAACGAGCCGACCGTCGAGGACGCCATCGAGATCATGAAGGGCCTCAAGCCTTATTTCGAGGAGTTCCACAAGGTCCGCTACACGAGCGAGGCGATCAAGGCTTCGGTCGAACTCTCGGCGCGTTACATCAACGACCGCAAGCTGCCGGACAAGGCGATCGACGTGATCGACGAGACCGGCGCCTCGCAGATGCTGGTGCCGGAAGCCAAGCGCAAGAAGACCATCGGCATCAAGGAGATCGAAGCGACGATCGCCACCATGGCGCGCATCCCGCCGAAGACAGTTTCCGCCGACGACGAGAAGGTGCTGCAAGGCCTCGACATCGAGTTGAAGCGCGTCGTTTACGGCCAGGACACCGCGATCACAGCGCTGACCTCGGCCATCAAGCTGGCGCGGGCCGGCCTGCGGGAACCGGAAAAGCCGATCGGCTCGTACCTGTTCTCGGGTCCGACCGGTGTCGGCAAGACGGAAGTGGCCAAGCAACTCGCCGCGTCGCTCGGCGTGGAGCTGATCCGCTTCGACATGTCGGAGTATATGGAACGCCACACCGTTTCGCGGCTGATCGGTGCCCCTCCCGGCTATGTCGGGTTCGACCAGGGCGGCCTTCTGACCGACGGCGTCGACCAGCATCCGCATTGCGTGCTGTTGCTGGACGAAGTCGAGAAGGCGCATCCGGACCTGTTCAACATCCTGTTGCAGGTCATGGACCACGGCAAGCTGACCGACCATAACGGCAAGCAGATCGACTTCCGCAATGTCATCCTGATCATGACCACCAATGCGGGCGCGTCCGATGCGCAGCGCGCGGCCATCGGTTTCGGTTCGACCAAGCGCGAAGGCGACGATGTCGAAGCGATCAACCGGCTGTTCACGCCGGAGTTCCGCAACCGTCTCGATGCGATCATTCCGTTCGGCTCGCTGCCGGTGCCGGTCATCCATCAGGTGGTGCAGAAGTTCGTCATGCAGCTGGAAGCGCAGCTTTCCGAGCGCGGCGTGACATTCGACCTGTCGCAGGAGGCGATCGCATGGCTGGCCGACAAGGGCTATGACGAGCGCATGGGCGCCCGGCCGCTTGGCCGTGTCATCCAGGAGCACATCAAGAAGCCGCTGGCCGACGAGGTGCTGTTCGGCAAGCTCAAGAAGGGCGGCACGGTACGTGTCACCGTCGAGAAGAAGGAAACCGGCGAGACCGGCCTGAAGCTCGAATCGCTCGCCGACGAGGCGCCGGTGAAGCCGAAGAAGGAAGAGCCGGACGACGTGCCGAAGGCCAAGAAGGCCGTGGCGAAGAAGCCCGCCGCGAAAAAGGCGGTGGCGCCGAAGCCGGAGCCGAAAGGCAAGGATGGTGGCAAGCGCAGCCTTGTGCCGCAACTGCCGCGTAAGAACTGACGAACCAGCCAGTAAAAAAGCCCCGGAAACGGGGCTTTTTTTGTGACACCTTCCGGTTAACCGCCCGGCGCCCGCCAGAGCGGTTGCACCGGTTCAGCTTGCCAGCGCCATCCGTATCTTGCCGGCGTTTTCGGCCAGGACTTCAGGCTTTTCCATCTGTCCGCTGTGCGGTTTCAGGGGAATGCCCTCGAAGCGCGGAATGACATGGACGTGAAGGTGAAAGATAGTCTGCCCCGAAGCTGGTTCGTTGAACTGCATAACCGTGACGCCATCGGCATCGAAGGCCTTCTTTACGGCCCGCGCAACTTTCTGGACGTGAGCGAAGAGCGGGCCAAGCACCGCCGGATCCGCGTCAAGCAGGTTGCGCGACGGCGCTTTCGGCACCACCAGCGTGTGACCCTGTCCTTGCGGCATCACATCCATGAAGACAATGACCGCGTCATCCTCGTAGACGCGGTGCGAAGGGATTTCTCCGCGCAGGATTTTGGCGAAGATGTTGCTGCTGTCATAGGTTGCTTCGGCCATGGCGCGCGCTCCGGTTCTTGGCTCGCTGTCTCGTGTAGCGAAGCTGTTCCGGGCGGGCAAGACGATCGGTCGACATCGGCCGTGCCGGCCCGCTCGGCTGAGCGATTGGGGCTCGCTACTCTACTCCGCCATGTCCTTGCGGAACGGGGTGTGCTCTTCCAGATATTCGCTCATCCGCTCGACTTCGCGCCGCTCGCGCTGGAGGTAGTCGGCCACTGCATTGCGCAGACCTGGATGGGCGATGTAGTGCGCCGAATGCATCGTCACGGGCCGGTAGCCGCGCGCCAGCTTGTGCTCGCCCTGCGCACCGGCTTCAACCACCTTCAGCTTGCGCGAGATGGCGAAATCGATCGCCTGATGGTAGCAGACCTCGAAATGCAGGAACGGGTGGTCCTCGATGCAGCCCCAATTGCGGCCGTAGAGCGCGTCTGAACCGATGAAGTTGATGGCACCTGCAATGTAGCGCCCGCTGCGTTTGGCCATGACCAGCAGGATGTCGTCGGCCATGCGTTCGCCGATAAGTGAGAAGAAATCGCGGTTGAGGTAGGGCCGGCCCCATTTCCTGCTGCCGGTATCCATGTAGAACGCGAAAAAGTCGTCCCAGGCCTTTTCGGTCAGATCCTTGCCGGTCAGCCAGTCGATCGAGATGCCGTCGGCGAGGGCCTCGCGCCGCTCTTTCTTCATTGCCTTGCGCTTGCGCGAGGCTAACGTTGTGAGAAAATCGTCGTAGCTCGAAAAGCCTTCGTTGAAGAAGTGAAACTGCTGGTCGGTGCGATGCAGGAAGCCGGCCGCCGCCAATACCTGGACGTCGTCCTCCGGCGCGAAAGTAACATGCGCGGAAGACACGCCGAGCTTATCCGTCACCGCCTTCAGGCCGGTCGCAAGACCGGCCTTGACGGTGGGGATGTCCTCGCCCCTGCCGACCAGCAGGCGAGGGCCGGTGACGGGTGTGAACGGCACCGCGCATTGCAGCTTCGGATAGTAGCGCCCGCCGGCGCGTTCGAACGCGTCCGACCAGCCATGGTCGAAGACATATTCGCCCTGGCTGTGCGACTTCAGATAGCAGGGGACCGCTCCGAGCAACATGCCTCGCGCGGTTTCCAGCCTGAGGTGATGGCCTTGCCAGCCTGTGCGCCGAACAGCGCAGCCGGAATCTTCCAGCGCGCTCAAAAAAGCGAATGAGACAAGCGGGTTGTAGCCGTATTCTGCATCGCCGCGTGTAGTGCCGCCGAGGCTGTCCCATTCAGCGCTGGTAAAGGCGCCGATGCCCGCGGCGATGCGGATCGACAGCTCCGCATTCGCCGTTTGTCTTTCACAGTCGTCCCCTTGATCCATGAGGCTTACCTAAGCTCGCTGCGGACCCATACAAGCCCGCTCAGGCAAGCCGTACCAGATCGGGCTCGAATCCTTCGAACGTCATCTGGTCGGCATATTTGAAGGTCAGGTCGACGGCAGGCTGGTCGTGCACGGTCCAGGTGATCACCGGCATACCGAGTCTCTCTCGCACGAAGGAGACGAACCGGTTCGGCAGGTCGCCGGCAGCGTAGGAGGTGAAGGCGATGTCATGCGCCAGCATGGCGAAATGCGCCTCGATCAGGTGGTTGTCGTTGCCGTAGGCGGTCAACCCGCCGGGTATGCCGGGTGCATATTTCGGGAACTCGCGGATCAGCCAATGGTCGAACGACATGATCGCGGTCTTGCCCTTGTAATGCTTGAGCATCTTGCCGACGCTTTCGACCAGGCCTTCGTCATGCCCGGCAGCACCTTTCAGTTCGACAACCATCGGCACACGGCCGTCGACCAGATCAAGCGCCTGCTGCAGCGTCGGCAAATGGTCGGCGGTGCCGCCGACCTTCAGCGCCGTGATCTCTGCAGCCGTACGCTGCCAGACGAAGCCGTCCTCGCCGGTCAGCCGCCGCAGATCGCCATCGTGGATGATAACGGGGACGCCGTCGGATGACAGGTGCACATCGCATTCGATCGCGTAGCCGCGCTCGGCCGCCGCAGCGAAGGCGGAAAGGGTGTTCTCCCAGCGCGTCTTGTTCATGTCGTGGAGGCCGCGATGGGCGACGGGCCGGGCGGTCAGCCAGGAAAGATCGGTCATGGTTGCAGTCCCGGTCATTCGACTTCGAAGATCGCTTCGATTTCCACTGCGGCATTAAGCGGCAGGGAGGCGGTGCCGACGGCGGAGCGAGCGTGCTTGCCACGATCGCCGAGCACGGCGGCGAGAAAATCCGAGGCGCCGTTGGCAACCAGATGCTGTTCGACAAAATCCGGTGCCGAGGCGACGAAGACAGTGATCTTCACCAAGCGACGGATTTTCTCGAGATCGCCAAGTGCCGCCTGAGCCTGGGCCAAGATGTTGATCGCACAGTATTTTGCGGCTTCCTTGCCGGTCGCGGTGTCGACATCGCGGCCAAGCAGTCCGCTCGCCTGGAGCTTGCCCTCCTTGAGCGGCAACTGCCCGGCGGTGAACAGCAGATTGCCGGTCCGGCAATAGGGCACGTAATTGGCGGCGGGCGCGGCGGCGGCCGGCAGCGTCACGCCGAGATCGCTTAGCCGCTTTTCGATTGTTTCGCTCATGCTATTTCCCTATTGCTTGAAGGTGCCGCGCAGGCCGGGCCGAAATTGCTATTTTTGCCTCGCTTCCGCCACGACTTTTTTTAAGCTGGACCATCTTTCCATGCGGCTTGCCACTAGCCGCGATGATCGGAGCACCCCATGCGCGCAACGCGCCTTGCATTCAACGCCGTTCTCTTGACAGCGGCTTCCTGGGCGGCTCCCGCTTTTGCCGTGCCTGCGCTGCAGGCGCATCGTGCTGTTTACGACATTTCACTCGACAAGGCCTCAGACCGTTCCGGCATCACCGGCATCACCGGCCGCATGGTCTACGAGTTCAACGGCTCGCCTTGCGAGGGCTATACGGTAAAGTTCCGTTTGGTGACCCAGATCGTAACCAGCGACAACACAAGGCTGACCGACCAGCAGATGACCACCTTCGAGGATGCCGAGGGCAAGACCTTCTCCTTCGTCAACAAATCCTTTGTCGACCAGAACCTCGACAAGGAGGTCAAGGGTACCGCAACGAAGGAAGCCAACGGTCTCAAGGTCGATATCGACAAGCCCGAGAAGAACAGCCTGGAACTCGCGCCGACCCAGTTCCCGACCCAGCAAATGGTCGAAATGATCGGCAAGGCGGAAAAGGGCGAGCGTTTCTACGAAACCAACCTGTTCGACGGCTCTGAGGACGCCAACAAGGTGGTGACCACCACCGTCGTCGTCGGCAAGCAAGCCGATGCCGACAATGCCGATCCGGAAGCGCCGGCGCTGGCCAAGCTCGCCACCGACAAATACTGGCCGGTCGACATCGCCTATTTCGATGATGCCGACAAAGGCGGCGAGGAGGTGCCGGAATACCGGATCAGCTTCAAGCTGCACAAGAACGGCATCACGCGCGATCTCGTCATGGACTATGGCGAGTTCTCGATGACCGGCAAATTGGTCAATCTGTCACTGTTCGATCAGCCTAAGACCTGCCCGTCTAAATAAGCTCGAGTGAACGGCAAGCCGCCGGCCGCTATCCGGGATAGTAGCGCTTAATCTTGCGGGGCAAGTCGCATCGACTTGAGCATGCCGCAATTGCCTATCAACGTTTTATTACGGTATGCGCCGCGGGGGAGCAGGTTGAGCAGGATCGACGTTTTTGTGGCGCCGCGGCCCAATGCGACACTGATCAACGCTATGACATTCGTCAACCGGATTGTCATGCTGCACGGCATTCCGGGGTTTCGCGACCTGTTGCCATTCAACCGTCTGGCCGGTTTGCGCGGCGTCGCCAATGTCCGCCACATCGATTTTCCGGAGGATGACCGGCAAAGGCTGAAGGCTTGTTGCGGCGCGGGCAAGGCGACGTTCATCACGCCCAACCATCCTGAATTCTTTACCGACTGGATGATCGACAAGGAGGTCGTCTCGCGGGTAAGCCCGCTGGCGGCATCCTGGGCCACGCACGGCGTCGTCAACGGGCTTGGCCGGCTGATGCAGAAATTCTGGTTGGCCAACAATCTGATCGCGCAAATCCCGGGCAACAGCGCGGCCGCCAAGGAACATTCGGTGGCCTGGGCGCTGAAGGGGCACGGCGTGCTCCTGCATCCCGAAGGCGGTGTCGGCTGGCATGCCAACATCATTGCCCCGCTGCTGCCGGGCGCGGTCGAAATGGGGTTCGAGGCGTTGAAGCGCGGCCGCCTGACGGATCCGGATTTCAAGGTTTGGATCGCGCCCGTGATCTGGAAGCTTGCTTTCACGGGGAATGTCGAGGCAGCGCTGGCAAAGGAATGCGCCTATGTCGAGCACAGCCTGAAAATCGAACGCCGTGCCGCCGATTCGCTGCCGGAGCGCATCCATCATATCTATGCGACGTTGCTGTCGCGCGATGAGGCTGCATATGGCCTGCGGTCCGATGAGCGGGCTTCGTATGACGCACGTCAAAAGGACCTGCTGACCGAACTCGGCCGTCGCCTTGCCGAACTTGTCTCGGTCGACGCCGGCACGCTCGACAATGCCGACCTTTTGCGCCGTTCGCGGCGCTGGCTGCGGGAAAGCACGGATGGCAGCGGAAGCCAGAAGCAGGTCCGAACGCTGGCAGATGCGATCCAGCGCCTGCAGCGTGTCGGGCCGTGGGCCTCAGCCAACCCGCGCATCACGCAGGAGGAGATCGCCGAACATTTGAAGCGGATCCGCAACGATTATTGCAAGGGTACGCTGCGCGATGCGATCAACCGTTTCGTGCCGCAGCCGGCAGGCCCACGTCGCGCCTATGTCCGGGTACCGGAGCCGCTAGGCTTGCACGCCTATCAAGGCTCCGTCGAGGAGGCACTCGCCGAACTGCACGACCGGATGCAGGAGACCGTCACCAAGACGATGACGCAACTCGAGGCTGGCGGCGGCTTCATTTTCTATGCCAATCCCTTCTATCATCGTTAGCGGTGTGTTGGTCGGCGCAAGATGAAGGAGTGCGGCAAGCCTGTGGCGGTCTATGTCGATGCGGCGATCTGGAAATGGGTCGGCCACCGCTGGTGTCATCTGCTGGCAGACGACACCGACGAGCTGCATCGCTTTGCCGGGCAGCTCGGCATCAAGCGCGCGTCCTACCAAGGACCGCCGAAGACATCGGCACCGCACTATGACATAACCGGGTTCGAGCGCGACCGCGCAGTGCGGTTAGGCGCCATCGAGTGCAGCCGCGAGGAGATCGTCGCCGTTTTCCGGCGTGTGCGGGTGCCGAAGGGGAAGATGCGGGGATGACACTGGTGCGCTGATCGCCGCGCGCTGAACCACAAGATGCCACAACGCTTGCGTTTGTCGCGCTTCCCCTCTATATGCGCGCTCATTCCACACACGGACTTTGGTGTCTGCCCGGGAGAAATCCGGCTGAAACCTCCGGTGGCGTTCGAGGACAAAGTCCAAAAATGCCTGTGTCCGTGGAGGCTAACCGGAAAGGAAATAAGAATGGCTCTGCCTGATTTCAGCATGCGCCAGCTATTGGAAGCTGGCATTCACTTCGGCCACCAGACCCACCGCTGGAACCCGAAAATGGCGCCCTATATCTACGGCGCCCGCAACAACATCCACATCATCGACCTCTCGCAGACGGTGCCTTTGCTGCACCAGGCGCTGAAGCAGGTTTCCGACACTGTTGCCAAGGGCGGCCGCGTGCTGTTCGTCGGCACCAAGCGCCAGGCCTCCGACATCGTCGCCGATGCCGCGCAGCGCTCGGCCCAGTACTATGTCAACTCGCGCTGGCTCGGCGGCATGCTGACCAACTGGAAGACGATCTCGAATTCCATCCAGCGCCTGCGCAAGCTCGACGAAATGCTGGCCGGCGAGGCTCAGGGCCTGACCAAGAAAGAGCGCCTCAACCTCGACCGCGAGCGTGAGAAGCTCGACAAGGCGCTGGGCGGCATCAAGGATATGGGTTCGACGCCCGATTTGATGTTCGTGATCGACACCAACAAGGAAGCGATCGCCATTCTCGAGGCCAAGCGTCTCGGCATCCCGGTCGTTGCCATCATCGATTCCAACTGCGACCCGGACAAGATCGACTTCCCGATCCCCGGCAATGACGACGCGGCCCGCGCCATCCAGCTGTATTGCGATTTGATCGCGAAGGCAGCTATCGACGGCATCGCCCGTCAGCAGGGCGCGCTCGGTGTCGATATCGGCGCATCGGTCGAGGCTCCGGTCGAGCCGGCGCTCGATCAGACCCCGGCCGCCGAGAGCCCGGCAGCCCAGACCCCGGAAGCATAGTAGCGAAGGCCGGCTGCGGCCTTCATCTTTCCAATATGTTGGCGCGGTAAGCGCTACCAGCACCAGGCGCATCATCGAAAATCGATGGTGCGTCAGTGCATTTAGACAAAGAGGCGACAATGAGCATTTCGGCTGCACAGGTCAAAGAACTCCGCGACTTGACCGGCGCGGGCATGATGGACTGCAAGGCGGCGTTGAACGAGACCAACGGCAATATGGAAGAAGCCATCGACTGGCTGCGCAAGAAGGGCATTTCCAAGGCCGACAAGAAGGCTGGCCGTACCGCTGCCGAAGGCCTGATCGGCGTAGATTCCGGCGTCCGCGAGGCAGCGATCGTCGAGGTCAATTCCGAGACGGACTTCGTTGCCCGCAATGCTGCGTTCCAGGAGATCGTCGCCAATGTCGCGAAGGTCGCGCTTGCCTATGGCGGCAAGACCGAGGCCGTTGCCGCCGCTCCCTATCCGGGATCGGGCAAATCGGTCGCCGAGACCATCAAGGACGCTGTCGGCACCATCGGTGAGAATCTGGGCTTCCGCCGCTCGGCCAAGCTCACGGTCGAGCACGGCGCTGTCGCAACCTACGTTCACAATGCGGTCGCCGACGGCCTTGGCAAGCTCGGCGTGCTGGTGGCCATCGAGACGACGGGCAACGCGCATGCCGCCAACGCCTTCGCCCGTCAGGTTGCCATGCATGTCGCTGCCACCAATCCGATGGCCCTGACCACCGAAGAGCTCGATCCGGCCGCAGTGGAACGCGAGAAGGCGATCTTCGCCGACCAGGCGCGCCAGTCCGGCAAGCCGGAAGCGATCATCGAGAAGATGGTCGAAGGCCGTTTGCGCAAGTTCTATGAAGAGGTCGTGCTGCTCAAGCAGGCTTTCGTGCTCAATCCCGACATTACCGTCGAGAAGGCGCTGAAGGATGCCGAGAGCGAAATAGGCGCGCCAGCCAAAATCGCTGCCTATCTGCGCTTCGCGCTCGGTGAGGGTATCGAGAAGGAAGAGACCGATTTCGCGGCGGAAGTCGCGGCAGCGGTCAAGAAGTAACTATTCGTTTGAAAGGCTTTTTTCGGCCGGGTATCCGCGAGGATGCCCGGCCGATTTCTTGCGCGGTGTCGATGAAGGCGCGGAGCTTCGGGGCCATCGCGGCGCGGCGCGGGAAATAGAGGAACAGTCCCGGTTCCTCGATCGATGCCTCGCCAAGGACTTCGACCAGCCGGCCTGCCTCGATGTCAGGCTTGACAAGCGGCTCGAACAGATAGGCGAGGCCGATGCCGGCAAGCGCCATTTCCCTTGCCGACAGCGGATCGCTGACGACCACGCTGCCGCGTGTCTCGACGCTGATATCCTTGCCCTGATCGGATAGATCCCAGTGATAGAGCGCACGTGATCGCAACAGCCGATAGCCGATGCAGTTGTGCACGGCGAGATCGGCCAACGCCCATGGCCGCCCGCGCCGGGCGACATAGGCCGGCGAGGCAACGATGATGCTGCGGAAAGGCCCTGTCAGTCGCACCGTCACCATATCCTCGGCGATCATCTCGCCCAGCCGGATGCCGGCGTCAAAACCCTCGCCGACGATATCGCTCAGACGTTCGTCGGTGACGATCTCCACCGTCACGTCAGGGTAACGTTCCGCCATCGCCGTCAGGATGGGCATCAGCGCCAGAGGCAGCGCCAAACGCGGCGCGTTTATCCTGAGCAGTCCGCTTGCCCGGCCTTTGACAGAGCGGATACGTTCGATCCGGTCGGCAATGTCTTCCAGCGCCGGCTCCGCCGCAGCGACAAGCGCGGTGCCAGCCTCGGTCAGCGAGACGCTGCGCGTGGTGCGGGCAAACAACGGCTGGCCGATTCGCTCCTCTACCAGCCGAACCGCATGGCTGACCGCTGACGGGCTCATGCCGAGCTCGGCGGCTGCCGGCGCGAAGCCGCCACGCCGCGCGACGGCAACGATTATAGGTAGGTGGCTAAGCAGATCGCGGTCCATTCATGCATGGTATCGCATAGTCCATTCGGATAATGCAATCTTATCGGTGGGGAAAGGAGGGCGCATCTTTGGCTACATCACACGGCAATCGCCGAGCAGCCAAGGAGACGTCTAATGACCGACCTCGATTCCGGACGAACCCGTAATATCGAGACCGTGCGTAAATTCTTTGATCTGATGCACCGCAAGGACATTGAGGCATGGGGCGACCTTTGGGCTGAAGATGGCCGTATACTTGTCTTCTACCCGCCGGCAGGATTTGGAAACAGCATCGATGGTAAGGCCGCGATCCTGGCGGCCTTCCGAGGCCTCTTCGGTAATTTCGAATCCTTCGATTCGCAGCTGACAGCCATCTATCCGGCAGCGGATTCGGACGCGATCGTCGTTGAGTACAAGAACCGCGCGGTGCTGATCGGCGGCACTGAATACACCAACAGCAATATCGCGATTTTCCACTTCAAGAGCGGTCTGATCAGCGCCTACCACGATTATTTCGATCCGCGCCGCTTCCAGGTGGTGGTCGATGCGCTGGCCAAGGCCTGACTGCGTATCCCAGGCAAGACCTCAATCCCGCTTTTCAAACTTCAGGAGAAATCCATGACCATGTCCTACTACACGCTCGGCAACAGCGGGCTGCGTGTCACCCGCCTGGCGCTCGGCACCATGACGTTCGGCACGGAATGGGGCTGGGGCGCGGAGAAGGAAACCGCGCGCGCCTTGGTTGATGCCTATGTCGAAGCCGGTGGCAATTTCTTCGATACCGCCGATCTCTATACCGGTGGCACGGCCGAAACCTGGCTCGGCGAATTCATCGCCGAGCGCGGGCTGCGCGACAAGGCGGTGATCAGTACCAAATTCACCTACAACGCCGAACCGGGCAACCCGAACGCCGGGGGCAACGGCCGCAAGAACATCCTGCGGGCGATAGACGGTTCGCTGAAGCGGCTCGGCACCGACTACATCGATCTCTACATCCTCCATACCTGGGACAGGCTGACGCCGCCGGAGGAGGTGATGCGGACGCTGGACGATCTGGTGCGCGCCGGAAAGATCCGGCATGTCGGTCTGTCCGACGTGCCGGCCTGGTACGCAAGCCGGGCGCAGGCCGTCGCCGAGCATCGCGGCTATGAACCGGTTTCGGCGCTTCAGCTCGAATATTCGCTGGCCGAGCGCAACATCGAGCACGAGTTCGTACCGTTCGGCACGCGCTATGGCGCCGGAATCATGGTCTGGAGTCCATTGGCCAGCGGCCTGCTCAGCGGAAAATACCGTTTCGATACAGTCGTCGAGGATGGTGGCCGGCTGGAGACAATGCGTGGTTCGACCAATCCCGGTTTCCAGAAATTCACCGATCGCAACTGGCAAATCGTCGCCGAACTGGAGAGGGTTGCCGGCCAGCTCGGCCGCAGCATGGCCCAGGTCGCCCTGAACTGGACGGCCAACAGGCCAGGCATTGCGTCCGTCATCGTCGGCGCCACCAGGCTTGACCAGCTCAAGGACAATCTCGGCGCGCTTGATTTCGACATTCCCGAAGATCTTCGGGTACGGCTCGATGCGGTGAGCCGGCCGGTCACGCCCTTTCCGTATTCGTTCTTCGGCCCTGAAATACAAGGCGGCCTGACCGGTGGGCAGGCGGTTGGCGGTAAGCCGGCAAGCTATCTGCCGGATCTGCTCATGCGAGGCACTTTTGCCGGCGTGAGCTGACGGCTATCCAGGTCCACGATCTCAACTTCCGGCTCGGGGGGGGGGGGGGGGGGGGGGCGGGCGGGGGGGGGGGGTGGGGCCGGGGGGGGGGGGGGGGCGCCGGCCGGCCGGGCCCCCCCGCGGGGGGGGGG